>NZ_JBNGGG010000031.1:0-154442 GCF_049974585.1 Streptomyces sp. UG1
GAGGGGTGGAACAGAATGCCGGTGACGAAACCGGTACCGCCCATGACGGCGGTGCGCCAGCGGTAGGCCGGGGTGGCCGACGTGCCGGACTTGCTCTCGGCGGCCTGCGCGCGTGCGGGGACGAACGGGACGGCACTGAGCGCGGCGGCGGCCGTGGTACCGGCGAGAACGGCGCGCCGACTGGGATGGGGAGTAGGCATGACTTACCTCGTCGTGTGAAGGAGTGTGAAGGAGGGGGTTGGGCACATGCCCAGGGTCGCGGGGCTGCATCGATCTGCTCGGGCGTCAGCCCTTGATGGCTCCGGTGAGCATGCCCTTCTTGAAGTGCCGCTGGACGAAGGGGGAGGCGACCGCGACGGGGATCAGCGCCAGGACCATGACGGCCATCTGCAGCCCCAGGGAGGAGAGTTGACCGGTGCGGACCGCCTGCTGGAGGCCGGTCGGGGCCTCGGTGTTCTTCTGGACCAGCTGGATGAGCACGTTCTGCAGCGGCATCATCCGCTGGTCGGTGAGGTAGATGGAGGCGTTGAACCAGGCGCTCCAGTAGCCGACCGCGTAGAACAGGGAGATGACGGCCAGGACCGCCCGGGACAGCGGCATGACGATGGTCAGCAGGATGCGCAGGTCACCGGCCCCGTCGATGCGCGCGGACTCGGTGAGTTCGGGCGAGATCCCCATGAAGAAGGCCCGCAGGACGAGGATGTTGAAGACGCTGACCGCACTCGGCAGGATCAGCGACAGGTAGGTGTCGGTCAGGCCCAGCGTCTGCACCAGAAGGTACGTCGGAATGAGCCCGGCCCCGAAGAACATGGTCGCCATCATGGTCATCAGGAAGAACCGGTGACCCACACTGCCCGGCCGGGACAGACCGTAGGCCGCAAGCACCGACACCGTCATCGAGAACAGGGTGCCGACGAGGGTGACGCCGACCGAGACCATGATCGCCCTGCTGACCTGGCCGCCGCTGAGCAGTTCGGTGTAGTTGACGAAGGTGATGCCCTGGGGGATCACGACGAGGCCGCCGACCCGGTCGATCACGGGTTTGGGAGAGAGGCTGGTGACGATCACGATCCACAGCGGACCCAGCACCCCCAGGCAGCAGAGCAAGAGGAAGCCGCCCTTGGCGGTGAGCCCGGCCTTGCTCGGCGGCTCCTCCCACACAGGGCGGGCGGGAGCCTTCAGGCTGCGGATGAGCGTCGTGTTGAGGCTCATTTCTTGTACACCCCCTGCTCGCCGAGCAGGTGCGCGACCTTGTTCGCGCCCAGGACGAGACACACGCCGATGACTCCCTTGACCAGGCCCACCGCGGCCGCGTAGCTGAAGGCGCCGTTCTGGATACCCATGTTCCACACGTAGGTGTCGAGGACCTCGCTGGCCCCGGCGCCGACCGCGTACCGCTGGAGCAGGAACTGCTCGAAGCCCACGCTCAGTGCGTCGCCCACCCGCAGCACCAGCAGCAGCGCGATCACCGGGCGCAGCGCGGGCAGCGTGACATGCCACATGCGGCGCCAGCGTCCCGCGCCGTCCATGGCGGCGGCCTCGTACAGGTCGGTGCTGACGGCGGACAGGGCGGCGAGGAAGACGATGATTCCCCAGCCGGCGTCCTTCCACACGGCCTGCCCGACGACCAGGAACTTGAACAGGTCCGCGTCGGTCATCAGGTCGAAACCGCTCCACCCGTGCTTCTCCAGGGTCTGGGCGATGATGCCCGCGCCGCCGAGGATCTGCTGGAAGACGGTGACCACGAGGACCCACGAGAAGAAGTGCGGCAGATACATGATCGCCTGCGCCACGGCCCGCACCCGGGGCCGGATCACGCTGTTGATGACCAGCGCGAGGGCGATGGGGACCGGGAAGAAGAACACCAGTTGGAGCACGAACAGGACGACGGTGTTCTTCGTGGCGCTCCAGAACAGCGGGTCGTCGAGCATCCGCGAGAACTGCTCCACGCCCACCCAGGGGCTGTGGAAGATCGCCGTGATGCCATTGCCGGCGACGTACGGGTCGTACTCCTGGAAGGCGACGACGTTGCCGAGCAGCGGGACGTAGTTGAAGAGCAGGAGCAGGGCGATGACGGGCAGCGTCATCAGGATGAGCGTGCGGTCGCGGCGCAGCCGGATCCGCCAGGGGACCTTGCCCGCCCGGCCCGCCTTGCTCGCCTCGCGTGGCACCCGGTCCTTCGCCACCGCCGCGGGAGGGCGTCGCCCGTGGGGCCTGCTCCTGGCCGTGAGGGACATCAGTTGCCGCTGCCGTTCTTGTCGAGGAGCTCCTTGTACCAGTCGCGCAGCTTGTCACCGCCGGAGGACTTCCACGTGGAGATGGCCTGCTGCACGTCGGACAGTTCCTTGTGGCCCCGCACGTAGTCGAGTTCCAGCTGCTCGAACTGGCTCCGGAGATTGGCGTAGCGGCTGGGCTCGACGATATTCATGCCGTATGTGGACGTCTTTTTCATGAAGGCACCCATCCGCTGCTGCCACTCGACCTGCTTGCGGGCGATGTCGGGGAGGTCGGGGTGGGCGAAGTAGGGAGCCGGGGCGGCCAGCATCGGCCAGGCGTTGACCACCTCGGAGTTGCCCCGGTCGTTCTTGACCGGGACGCCGTCCTTGACCGTGTAGTGGGTGCCCTCGACGCCGTATTCGACGAGCATCCGCTCCTTGGTGCCGTAGGGCGCGGCCGCGAAGTTGGCGGCGGCCAGCGCGTTCTCCACGGTCTCCTTCGAGGCGCCCTTGCGGATCATCGACCAGATGCCGGCGGGCTGGGTCGCCCACAGCGTCGGGTTACCGCCGTCGGCACCGAAGTAGTCCATGGCGTCGACCTCGAAGTCCGGGTTGGACTGGGCCTGTTCTGCGGTCTTGCCGTACCAGGCGGACATGTCGCTGTTGAAGACCAGGATCTGTCCGGCGGTGAACCGCTGGCTCGGGTCGCCGGAGCGCGCCTTGTCGTCGGGATGAACCACGCCGGCGTCGAACAGCTTGCGGACCCATTCCAGGGCCTCGAGGAACGCGGGCTCCTCAATGCGGTAGGTCAGCTTGCCGTCGTCCCCGATGTTCCAGCCGAGCGTCCCGGCGGGGCGGACGCCGAAGATGCCCCACGCCGACCAGGTCATGTCCCCGCAGGCGTACACCTTGGCCTTGGCGCTGGTGACGTCCTTGGCCCAACTGAGGAACTCCTCGGGCGACTTGGGGACGGAGTAGCCCTTCTCGTCGAAGATGTCCTTGCGGTAGTAGGGCGCGATGAAGGACGTGGCGGCGGTGGGCACCGGGATGCCGCGCAGCGCGCCGCCGAAGACGGACATGCGCCAGGCGTCGGAGGGGATCGCGGCCAGGTTCGGGTACTTCTTGACCTTGTCGCCCGCCAGGTAGGGACCGAGGTCCATGAACTTCGCGTTGACCGCGTTCGGGATCTTGCCGCCCAGCTCCCAGCTCGGCACGACCACCACGTCGGGTATGGAGCTGGAGGCGAGGACCGCACCGAGCTTCTCGCCGTAGGTGAAGCCGTCCTGGTTCCGCCAGGTGATCTTGGTTCCCGCCGCGGCGTCGAGCGCCGTGTAGTAGACGTTTCCGGGCTTCGGCGGGGTGCCCCAGAACGGGGACATGACCTTGAAGGGAGCGCCGGTGCCGAGCTTGTCCGGGACCGAGGTGGCGAGGGCGGCGAGATCGATCTTGCCGGTGTAGCCGGCCGCCGAGCCGTTCCTCGGCGGAAGGTCCGGCTGGGCCACCTTGCTGGCGACGTACGTCGGGAGCAGCTTGTCGGCGGCCTTGCCCGAGGTGGTGCCCTCGCGCGTCGCGCTGTCCGACCCGCCGCACGCGGCGAGCAGCGGCATCCCGCCGGCCACGGCCGCGGTGGCGGCCGCCGTGGCGGCGAGGAAGCTTCTCCGGCTGGGTCCTGAGGAGGTGGAGGCGGCGTTCGGCGTCATTGCGTCAACCCTTCATGGCGCATCTGGACACCCGGCGGGGGCCGTCGGCTGCGGTGTCGTGACTGGAACTGGCCGAGCTGGAACAGACATCCCATTACTGGATGCTTATCTCAGTCGAAGCGCTTCGATGTGGCAGTGAGGTTAAGTGAACCCCGAGGGGCGCACAAGGGTCGCTTCCAAGATTCCTCTGACCTCTGTGATGCTGAAATGGCTCTCTATGTACCCTGCTTGGCCCAACGATGCTGGTGTCTGGGGCATCCTCTGGTGCCTGACGCAATATCGAAGCGCTTCGAAACGATTGCGGCAGTGCGTCCATTGGATCCCATGTTCCTACGACCAGGCCGCCTTCTCGCGATCCGCATCTGGCACCCCGAACGCATCAGCCGGAGCGCCGTGGAGCGGGGGCCGACCTAGGCTGGAAGCAGCCGCTGGAGACGAGCCCTGACGGGCACGGCTGTCCGGACGGAGGCGTGGCGCGTGGAGATGGCCGACAAGCGGGATGCCCCCACTGCCGCGGTCGTGGTCGACCCGGACGGCCTCGTGAGCGGCTGGAGCGAGGGCGGGCGGCTGCTGCTGGGCTGGACGGCGGAGGACACCGTCGGGCGCCCCGTGACCGACCTGTTGGTCGATCCCCCGCCACCCGGCTTCCCCGAGGGCTACGGCGCCGGCCCCGACGCCACGGGGTTCATGTCCCTGCGCCACCGGGACGGCTCCACGGTGGACGCCGTGGTGGCGGCACACCCGCTGCACGGCCCCGACGGGCGGGCGCTGGGTCACGTGGTGACCGTCCAGCGTTGGGGACGCCGCCCGGTGATCGCCGACCGGGCCTTCGAGCAGTCTCCCTTCGCTCTGGGCGTGTACGACCCTGAGCTGCGGTTCCTGTGGATCAACGCCTCTTCGGGCCGGGTGATCGCGCACTCCGAGGAGCAAGTGCTCGGTAAGAAGTACCGCGAGGTGCTTCCCGAATTCGACCGCTCGTTGTTCCCCGAAAGGGACGACAAGCCCTACACCGACGCGCTCGCCGAAGTGGCGAGGACAGGCGAGCCCACCCGTCTGATCACCGTCTTCCGCCCGCGCGGCAGCGACTACGCCAACGCCTGGGCCACCAGCATCTGGCCCGTCCTGGACGCCGAAGGCAGGGTCCGCGCGGTCGCCAACTGGGGATTCGACATGAGCGCCGAGTACTGGGCTCGGCAACGCCTGCTCATCCTCAACAGGGCCGGCGGCGGCATCGGCCGGACCCTCGACGTGATCGGCACCGCCGAGGAACTGGCCCGGACCCCGGTGCCGGGGTTCGTCGACCTCGTCAGCGTGGATCTCTTCGACGAGGTGCTGCGCGGGGAGGAACCGCCCTCCGTGTCCGCGTTCACCCCCGGCGAGACGATCAGGCTCAGCCGCGCCGCCCGGCACAGCGCGAAGGAGGACACCGACCGGGCTCCCGGGCACACGACACCGGTCACGCACACCCCCGGTTCCGTCGCCGCCCGCTGCATGGCCACCGGCAGGTCCACGGTCGAGCTCGCCGCCGAGCCCGGCCAGGGCGGCGAGTGGGCCTTCGGGCCCGGGCTCGCCGCCGACCCGGCCCACTGGCCGCCGGGCAACCCGGTGATCGACGAGTCCATCGCCGCGGAGGGGCTGACCGGCCGGATCACCGTGCCGCTCCGGGCGCGCGGCGCGCTGCTCGGCGTCGTCGCCTTCTCCCGCCTCGACCGGCCCGAGGCCTTCACCGCCGACGACCTGATCCTCGCCGAAGAGCTGACCGCCAAGGCGGCCGTCGCCATCGACAACGCCCGCCGGTACTCACGCGAGCGCACGACCGCGCTGACCCTGCAACGCAGCCTGCTGCCGCAGGGGCTGCCGAACCAGGAGGCGGTCGAGGTGGCATCCCGCTATCTGCCCGGCGGGACCGGTGCGGAAGTGGGCGGTGACTGGTTCGACGTCATTCCGCTGTCCGGCGCCCGGGTCGCCCTGGTCGTCGGCGATGTCGTCGGCCACGGCCTGCACGCCTCGGCCGGCATGGGCCGGCTGCGCACGGCCGTCCGTACCCTCGCCGACGTCGACCTGCCGCCGGACGAGCTGCTGACCCACCTGGACGACCTGGTCCTCCACCTCGCCGGCGACCTGCAGCCCACCGACCCACTTCAGCCGACCGGCGAGTCCGGGGCCACCTGCCTCTACACCGTCTACGACCCTGTCTCCCGACGCTTCACACTGGCGAGCGCCGGCCATCCCCTGCCGCTGGTCATCTCCCCGGACGGCACCAGCATCCCGGTGGCCGTCCAGCCTGGACCGCCGCTCGGCATCGGCGGGCTGCCGTTCGAAGCCACCGAGCTCGAGCTGCCGGAGGGCAGCCTGCTCGCCCTCTACACCGACGGACTGCTGGCAAGCCGCGAGCGTGACGTCGACGAGGGGGTCGCCGAACTGCAGCGGGTCCTGAACCACTCGGCCACCTCACTGGAGGCCCTGTGCGACACGGTGATCGACGCGATGCTCCCCGAGCGCCGCACCGACGACGCGGCCCTGCTGCTCGCTCGCACGCACGCGCTGGCTCGCCGCCACGTCGCCGACTGGGACGTCGAGCCCGACCACGCGCAGGTGCCGCGCGCCAGGAAGTTCGCCGTCGACCAGGTGGACGCCTGGGGCCTGGAGGAGGCGGCCTTCGTCACCGAACTGGTCGTCAGCGAGCTGGTGACCAACGCCATCAGATACGGCGAACCGCCGATCAGGCTGCGGCTGATTCGCGACACGTCCCTGATCTGCGAGGTCTCCGACGCCAGCAACACCGCTCCGCACCTGCGCCGGGCCCGCGCCTTCGACGAGGGCGGCCGGGGCCTGTTGCTCGTCGCCCAGCTCACCCAGGGGTGGGGCACCCGGCACACCACCAACGGCAAGACGATCTGGTGCGCACAGGCCCTCCCAGGGCCCCCTCAGTCTGAGCCGCACTGAGACCCAAGCCCGCGGACCGTCCCCCCATCCGGCCGACGAGGCTTGGCCGTTGCATGGACGCGGCGCCCCGGACCGTTGCCCCTGGCAGCCGTGTCGCCATCGTCCCGCTGCTCAATGGGCACGAGCAGGGGCCCGCCTGCGCGCAGACAGGCCCCGCCCGGCCTCCGGCCGACGCGATCCCGGCCGGGCGGTGCCGTCACCAGCCAGTCGGCAGACCGGCGATGAACGAGGTGAGCCGGTCGGCGATGAGTCGGTCGTCGCGGGCCGAGTAGTGCCAGTCGCAGCCGAGGAAGTCCAGGCCCGAGTCGTCGAGGAACCAGTAGCGGACCCGGTTGTCGCCGGCGTCGTTGCGCGTCTTGACCACCTGCTGGACATGGCCGGCGTACTGGCCGGCGCCCACCGCCACGATGGTCGTGTCGGCCCCGTAACGCGTCCGCAGCTTCTGGATGAAGTCGCCGTAGGCGGTGCGGTAGCCGGCAGCGAGGCTGTCGGGCGTCCACGGCTCACCGGGGTTGATGGCGGTCGAGAAGTCGTTGGTGCCGAGGTTGACCACCACGACCTGGGGGCGCCAGGTGCCCGGGTTCTGCCAGACGTCGCCGGACACGTTCAGCAGGGCACGGTCGTAGAAGCTCCGGTACGTGACGTCCGTCCGGCCTCCGTTGTAGTTGCGGACCATGCCGAGGCCCGAGTAGCCGTTGATCTGGTAGTCGGCGTTCAGCCGCCGGGCGGTGAGGGCGCCGTAGCTCACGTCGGAGTTGGTGTTCCGCCTGACCTCGTCCCAGGTGCAGGTGCGGGAGGTCGAGAGGTTGCCGTAGCCCACCGTGAGTGAGTCGCCGACGAACTCGATCTGGCGCTTGCGGGCGGCCGGTTTGCCCAGTACGGCACCGCCGGGCGCGGCGACGAAGCCTCCGAACGTGCTGGTGTCCCCCGGGGTGTCGTTGCGCTTGACGAGCCGGACGGTGTGGGTGCTGTTGGACAGCCCGTTGATCCAGTGCGTGGTGTTGCCGGGCGTGACGAGCGTGGCGACGGTGGATCCGTCGATCTGGACGTCGTAGTCGGCGGCCGGGTCGTTGAGCACGATGCCCACGCCGGTGCCGCTGACCCGGCCCTCGAAGTACACGCCGGGCCAGCTGTACTGCACCGTGCTTCCGGCGTCCTTGACCCGCCCCGCCGTGTGCACCTGCCCCAGCACTCCCGCCGGCGCCGTGTCGACGCGGACCAGTTGCCACTGCTGGTTGGCCCCGCCCCAGTCGGTGAACTGCACGACCTTGGCACCGTCCGCGGCGGAGGCGTTCTGCACCTCCACGGCCTTGCCACTGTTGCGATTGATCAGACGGACGTAACCGTCCGAGGAGTCGGCCGGCCGGAACTGCTGATTGACGCCGTCCGCATCACCCCACTGCACGATGTCCGCATGGTCCGCGGTGGAGAAGCCGGAGACGTCCAGCACCTTGCCCGAATGCTGAGCCTTCAACCGGTAGTAGCCACCGCCCGAGTCAACGAACTGGAACCGCTGATTGGCCCCGTCGGTACGGGTCCACTGGGTCAGTCTCGCCCCGTCGGCCGTGCTCGCCCCCGCCACGTCGAGCACTTTGCCGCTGCCCCGGTTGACCAGCACATACCACGCGCCCGTATCCACGGTGGCCGCCTGCGCCGTCCCGGCCGCACCCAACCCGGTCAGGAGCGCGACCATCAGGGCGGTCACCGCGGCGAGTGCGCCCGTACGCGTCCCGCATCTCCGCCACGGAACCCTGAGTGCCGTATACATGCCCTTCATCCGCGTCTCCCTCGCTGAGCGCGTCAGCCCGCTCTTCCGGCGCACACCATATTGTCGAAGCGCTTCGAACGTAACCGCGCTGCAAAACTTTCCATCTCAGGGATTTTTTGTCGAAGCGCTTGACAAGAGGGACTTCCGACCCGACACGCCGTGGGCGGACGCCTCAAGGACGAGAGCCGTCCGCCACCTTCTCGAAGAAGAACTCGTGCTTCAGGAAGGAGACGTCGTACTCGTGACCGGGCTGCGGGGGCAGCAGTTGGGATGCCTGGAACAGGCGCCACCCGTCGCACAGCGCGGCAAGCCCCGTGGGATAGGGCGGCTCGTCGCTGTCCCCGGTCGTCGGACGGGTCCGGCCCGTCCCGTCGTACCGGGACCAGCCCACGACGTCCGAGTCCAGCGCCGACGTCGCGAGATAGAGGACCAGAACCTGCTGCCTCATGCGTGGCTCCTCAAGGTCGGCCGGTTGCTGACACGCGTGACCCAGTACTCGACGTCGAACGAGTCGTCACCGGTCAGGGCCCGCCACAGCAGGACCCGGTTGTAGATCTCCAGCCGGCCAGTGGCCCACTCGTACCAGGGGAAGTACGTGTTGAGTTCGGTGGTCACCGCAGGGTCGTGCAGGTCGGAGACGTCCCACAAGCGCACCTGCGGCACGGTCGGGTTGAGGCGGAGTTTGTACATGTAGCGACGGCCCGCGCTGTCGTTGCGGCGACCACCGTGCCAGATGCCGTGGTGCACGAGAACGACCGTGCCCGCCGGGCAGGTCAGACGGGTCTGCCCCCTGAGGTTCTGCACGCGGCCGACGTCCGTCTCGTTGATCCTGCGCAGATGGCTCCCGGGCACACTGAGGGTGCCGCCCATCTCGGCGGTCACCTCGTGCGGGTAGTACATGAGCTGGATGTCGAACGCGTCCGGCCGCACGTCGATGATCGCGTCTCCGTGGAGGTTCTGCGCCTGTCCCTCGTGCGGCTCGCGCACATGAACCGCATGGTGATCGACGGTCGGCTCGGGGCCGACCAGGCTCTCGACAGCGCCCGCGACGACGGGCAGGGCGAGCAGCTCGTGGACGAAGGTGCCCTGCGCGAACGCCTCGCTCAGCGGAGTGCCGTAGGACACTTCCGGCAGGCCCTCGGTCAGGGCGGCGATGGCCCGTTCATTGATCTCCTGTGGCACCACCCCGTCCAGGCGCAGGAGTCCCTGCGCGACGAAGCGCGCCACCTGAACCGATGTCAGGAGTCGCTTGCTGGTTGACATGCGATGAACGTACGTGGCCCGTACGGCTGGGTCGTGGGCTGAAATCGTCCAGTGCTGGTAATTTTCCATCCTCGTGAAGCACGTGACACTTCGGCTCGACGAGGCGCCCACCGTGGTCGATGCAGGCATCGGGGTGCACGGAGTCTCCACCGCCCACGACGTCTTCCGGCTGCCCGACCTGTGGCAGCTGCACCTCTACCACTACGAGGGTGCTCTGTCCCTCGGGCAGTCGGTCCACCCCATTCGCCCCGGCCATGTCAGCCTGGTGCCGCCGAACACGGAGGTGCACTTTCACTACCGGGGCAGGTCGGAGCACTTCTACGTCCATCTGCGGCTGCACGACGGCGGAACCGCGCGGGAGGTCCCGGTGATGCAGGACGCCGCGGCCGAGAGCACACGCCTGGCCGATCTGCTCCGACACGCCGTGACGGCCATGCCGACTTCTCCCCCGCGGGCCACGGCCGAGGTCTGGACCGCTCTGTGGCGCATCGCCGAGTTGCCGCGGGGCGACGGAGCCGGGCCCCGCCACCCCTTCGTGGCAGCCGCACAGGCCTACGTCGAGGAACACCTGGCCGGCCCGCTGTCCGTACCGGACGTCGCTCGCGCCGTCGGGATCTCCCACACCCACCTGACGCGCGTGTTCCGCGCCGAAACCGGCCTCACGGTCGTGGCGTACATCCGGCACCGACGCCTTCAGCGCGCCCGCCACCTGCTGTTGTCCTCCACCCTGTCCATCACCGCCATCGCCGCGGCCGTGGGCATCGCCGACCTCCAGGCCTTCAACAAGGCCTGCCGCCGTGAACTCGGCGCGAGCCCGCGTGAGGTACGTGCGGCTGCCGCTGCAGGGCCGGACGGCCCTGTCGAACCCTGAGCCTGGGACAGCGCGGGCGGCGGCGACGCGGGGTGAGATAGAGCTCTGATCAGGGTCGGAAGCTTCCCCTGCTGCGCATGGCGGCGCGGACTCGTTCCTCGGCGAGGCCGCGGCCCGCGATGTGGGGGGTGGTGGCGCGGCACTGGGCTTCCTCGAGGACGGTGACGGCGTTGGAGCGAAGCCGCTTGGAGATCGTTTCGAAGATGGCGGGTGTTTCGGGTCGGAATCCGGAGTAGCGGGCGTCCATGGCGAAGGCGGCGGCGACGACGCCGCCGGCGTTGGCGACGAAGTCGGGCAGGACGCGGATGCCGCGGTCCGCGAGAATGGACTGCGCCCGCGGTGAGGTGGGCAGGTTGGCGCCCTCCACCACGAGCTTGGCCTTGATCCGGTGGGCGGTCACCTCGTCGATGACGTCCTGCACAGCGGCCGGCACGAGGATCTCGCAGTCGACGGTGAGTTCCTGGCCGGGCGGCAGGGCGGCGCCCTGGTGGTGGCGGGTGACGAAGCCGTCGCCGTGCTCTTCCCTCGCGGCCTGCAGAGCGGGCACGTCGAGTCCGGTGGGGTCGTGGAGAGCTCCCCGGGCGGTCGATACGGCGACGATGGTGGCGCCGAGTTCGGCGAACCGTACGGCGGCGGCGCGGCCGACGGCTCCGAAACCCTGGATCGCGACGCGGGAGCCGCTCAGCGGCAGGCGGAGATGCCGGGCGGCTGCGTCGGCGGCCTCGGCGACTCCGTATCCGGTGACCCCGAGCTGGTCGTAGGCGACTCCGCCGAGGTGGTCCGGGGTGCCGACGGCTGCGCCGCGGTCGCCGAGTTCGTCCTGGATGATGGCCGCGTCGTTCTCGGTCAGGCCCATGTCGAGGCCCATGACGTAGGCGCGGGGCACCTCGTTGGACAGGGCGCGGGCGAAGGCGCGCAGGATCGCCTCCTTGTCGGGCGAGGCCGGGTCCGCGACGATGCCGGCTTTCGCGCCGCCGTAGAACAGGTCGACACCGGCCCACTTCCACGTCATGACGCGGGCCAGGCGGGCGACTTCGCCGACGGAGACGGTGGGGCTCATACGGGTGCCGCCCTTGCCGACGCCGCGCGCGGTGTTGTCGATGACCAGGACGCCCTTCATGCCGGTGCGCCGGTGGGAGACGACGACGATCTTCTCGGGACCCCAGTCGTCGACGAGACAGAGGGCGTCAGTCACAGTGCGGGTTCCTTGTCTGCTGAGGATGAGAGATGCCGGGGCAGGGCACGGGCGATGAGCTCGGCGAGATGGGTGCCGCTGCGGTCGGTTCGCTGGGCGATCTGGGTGCGGCAGCTGAAGCCGTCCGCGAGGACGACGGTGTCCGGTGCGGCGGCGCGCACCGCGGGCAGCAGGACCTGTTCGCCGGCCGCGACGGACACGTCGTAGTGGCCGCGTTCGAAGCCGAAGTTTCCCGCCAGGCCGCAGCAGCCGGAGTTCAGCACGCTGTTGTCGACGCCCATGGCCTCCAGCAGTGCGCTGTCGGCGGTGAAGCCGCTGGTCGCGTGCTGGTGGCAGTGGGTCTGACTGAGGGAGCGGGCCGCGATGCACGGCGGCTGCCAGCCCGGGGTGCGGTGGAGGAGGAGTTCGGCGAGGGTGAGGGTGGACCGGGCGAGGGCCCGTGCGTCGCTGTCGCCGTCGAGCAGTTCGGGCAGATCGGTCCTCAGCGCGGCGGTGCAGCTCGGCTCCAGGCCGACCACGGGGGTGCCGGCGCGGGTGGCCGGTGCGAGCGCGGTGGCGGTGCGGCGGGCGATGCGCCGGGCCATGCCGAGCTGGCCGGTGGTGATCCAGGTGAGGCCGCAGCACTGGGTGCCATCCGGCACTTGGACCCGGTATCCGGCGTGTTCCAGGACCGCCACGCCTGCCTTGAGGACGTCGGGTGTGAAGTGGTCGTTGAAGGAGTCCACCCACAGCATGACCGGGCCCCGGTGTCCGTCGCCTTCGGCAGTGCGCGCGCGGAACCACGCCAGGAAGGTCTGGTCGGCGAAGCGGGGAACGTCGCGCTCGGCGGCGATGCCGCCCAGCCGCTTGACGACCGGTGCGAGGCGGGACGCCGTGAGTGCGTTGACCAGCCGGGGCATCCGGGCGGCGAGCCGGGACAGCAGGGGCAGCCAGCCCATGCTGTAGTGCGACGCCGGCCGCAGACGTCCCTCGTAGTGATGGTGCAGGAACTCGGACTTGTAGGTGGCCATGTCGACGCCGACCGGGCAGTCGGTACTGCAGCCCTTGCACGACAGGCACAGGTCGAGCGCGTCGCGCACCTCGGTGGACCGCCAGCCGTCGGTGATGACCTCGCCCTGGGTCATTTCGTACAACAGGCGGGCACGGCCGCGGGTGGAGTCCTTCTCGTCGAGCGTGACGCGGTAACTGGGGCACATCACGTCGCCGCGGGGGGCGGCTGTGCGGCATTTGCCGACGCCGACGCACCGTCGGGTGGCCTTGGCGAAGTCGCCGTCGTCGGCGTGGAAGGGGAAGACCGTGGTCAGAGGGGGCACCGGAGCCGGCGGCAGCGGGGTGCGGTGCGGGCTGACTCGCAGGTTGCCGTCAACGGGCAGCGGGTTGACGATCATTCCGGGGTTCAGTCCGTTGTCGGGATCCCAGACGCCCTTGAACTGCTCGAACAGGGCGATGACAGCCGGGCCGTACATCAGCGGCAGCAGTTCGGAGCGCGCCTGGCCGTCGCCGTGTTCTCCCGAGAGGGAGCCGCCGTGGTCGGCGACGAGCTGGGCGGCCTCGGTGACGAAGGCGCGGAAGACGGCGGTGCCGTGTTCGGTGGTGAAGTCGAAGTTGATGCGCACGTGCAGGCAGCCTTCGCCGAAGTGCCCGTAGACGGCGCCCTGAAGCCGGTGACGGGTGAGCAGTTCGTTGAACTGGCGCAGGTAGGACCCGAGTTGGTCGGGCGGGACGGCCGCGTCCTCCCAGCCGGGCCAGGCCTCGGAGCCGTCGGGCAGGCGGGTGGCCAGGCCGGCTCCGTCTTCCCGGATCCGCCACAGTTGCCGGGCCCGTCCACGGTCGGTGACGATCTCATGGCCGGTGAACCCCGCAGTCCGGCCGGCTGCCGCGGTGAGTTCCTCGGCCAGTCGGGAGAGTTCGTCCTCCTGCCCGCCGATTTCGGCGAACAGCCATGCCTGTGCGCGGGGCAGGGTGTCGATCGCCTGACGGGTTTCCGGCCTGGTGACGATGTCGGTCAGGGCCTGGTCGAGTCCTTCCAGCGCCAGCAGATCGTGCTTGAGGAGGGCGGGTACCGCGTCGGCCGCGGCGCAGGCGTCCCGGTAGCCGAGCACGACCAGGGCCCGGGAGGCCGGGGGAGCCACGAGGCGGACGGTGGCGGAGAGGATGACGGCCAGCGTGCCTTCGCTGCCGACCAGGGCCCGGGCGAGGTCGAAGCGCCGCTCCGGCAGCAGGTGTTCGAGCGCGTAGCCCGAGACCTGCCGGGGGAACCGCCCCAGTCGGGTACGAAGGGTTGCCAGGTTGCGTTCGGCCAGACGGTGCAGTGCTGCGATGAGTTCGGCGCGGTCGTCGCCGACGGCGACGGCTTCGTCGATCTCGGCCCGGGTCATCTCACCGAGGCGCAGTACGGTCCCGCGGTAGGTGACCACTTCGAGTTCCAGCACGTTCTCGGCGGTGCGCCCCCAGGCGACGGAGTGCGAGCCGCACGCGTTGTTGCCGATCATGCCGCCGAGCGTGCAACGACTGTGGGTGGAGGGGTCCGCGCCGAAGAGCAGGCCGTGTTCGCCGGCGGCCCGTTGCAGGTCGTCCAGGACGATGCCGGGCTGCACCGTCGCCGTGCGCGCGAGGGGATCCAGCGCGAGCAGGCGGTTGAAGTAGCGGGAGAAGTCCAGGACCACGCCGGAGCCGACAGCCTGGCCCGAGGTGCTGGTGCCCGCGCCGCGCGAGGTGATCGGCACGCCCAGGCGGCGGCACACGGCGATCGTGTTGAGCACGTGCCGGCGCTCGCGGGGGAAGACCACGGCCAGGGGGATCCGACGGTAGTTGGAGGCGTCGGCCGAGTACTGGGCCCGGCGCGCGGCGTCACCGTGCACCTCGCCGCAGTCGCCTCGGGCGAGCGCATCGGTCACGGCGGCCGCCTCGAGACGTTCGGGACCCTGCGCTGTCGCCGTCACTGCGGTGGCTCCTCCTTGCTCAGGCGGTCACGTTCGACCTCGTCCCCGCCACGATCTGCGTCCAGCGGCCTGTCCCACAAGACCCAGCAGCACGAAGGAAATATCCCTCCAGGGCAAGCAATGCTTATGCTTGCCTGCCCCGGAGCCCAGCGGCCGGGAGTGCAGCAGGAGGTGTCCGTTGTTCAAGCCGCAGCATCTGCTCACGTTGCGGGCCGTCGTGCGCACCGGCTCGTTCGTCGTCGCGGCCCGGGATCTCGGCTACACCGCCTCCGCGATCTCCCAGCAGATCTCGGCCCTGGAGAAGGAGACGGGGCTGGTGCTGTTCGAGAGGGAGGCGCACGGCATCCGGGCGACCGCGGCGGCCCAGCGGCTGGTCGACCTCAGCGTCCCGGTGCTGGCCGCCCTGGACGACCTCGGCCACCAGGTGCACCAGCTCGCCACCGGTGCCACCGGGCGGCTGAGACTGGGCAGCTTCCCCACCGCCGGCGTCCGACTCGTGCCCGCGGCGCTGTCGGCACTGACCGCGACCCACCCGCGGGCGCAGATCCAGCTCGAGGAGGGCGAACCGGAGGAACTCGTCGCCGCTTTGAACGACGGCCATCTCGATGTGGCGCTGGTGTACGAGTACGGGCTCAGCCCCCAGCAGTGGCCGGACGCTCTGGCCCACCATCATCTGGTGCGCGAGGACCTCGTCCTGCTCAGGGCCCGCGGCAGCGGCCTGAGCGCCCGCCTGGCCGGGCTGTCACAGGCCCGCTGGATCACCAGCCGGGAGGGAACGGCCGGTGCGCTCTCGCTCACCCGGCTGTGCGCGGCGGCCGGTTTCGAGGCCGCGGTCGCCTTTCGCAGCAACAACTACGACGTCGTCCGGGAGTTGGTGTCCGCCGGTCTCGGCGTGGCGATCGTGCCGGGACTCGGCCACGCCCCCAGCGATGCGGTGGAGGCGACCCGGCTCACGCAGCGCTCGGCCTTCCGCCGGGTGATGGCCCTGCACCGCAGCGAGAACAGCAACCCACTGCTCGGCACGGTGATCCGCTCCTTGCGCGGTGCGGTACCGGCCGGAGAGCCTTACGTGCACCCGACGCGGGACGAACACCCGGGATAGCTGCTGCGGGCAGTGTGATCGGGGGCATGATCGCTGAACATTTCCCCCTCACCCAGGGCTGGGCGGCAGCCGGCCCGCGGAGGCTCGCAGGACGTCGACCAGGGCGGCCACTGTCGGCCGGTGCTCGGCGAAGGAGCGGAAGACCACCACGATGTGCCGCTCCATCGTCTCGTGCAGATCCAGGACATCGAGGCGGGACGGACGCAGCCGGAGCATCAGATCCGTCACCACACTGACCCCGACACCGGCCTCGACCAGGGCGAGGGTGGCGGCGGTGTCCGTCACCTCGTGCAGAACCTGCGGTTCGAAACCGGCTCTGCGACAGGCGGTGAGCACAGCCCGGCCGTAGTAGCTGCCGATCGACGGCAGGATCCACCCCCGCTCCCCGGCATCAGCGAGGGACACCCTCCGGCGCCCCGGCATCGCCCCGGCGGGAACCGCGAGCGAGAAGCGTTCCCTGGACAGCTCCCGCACGCGCAGGGACGGATCGCGCGGAATCGGCACGTCCGGGTAGTCGAGCCCCAGCGCCAGGTCCACGCTCCCGCCGGCGACCGCGTCGTACACCTCGTCCACGTCCATGTCCCGGCTGCGCACGGTCACGCCTGGATGCGTCCGGCGAATCCGCCGCAGCGCCAGAGGCAGGATCTCGGCGGCGGCCGTGGCGAAGAGCCCGACCCGCAGCGTCCCGGAAATCTCGTTGCGGGTGCGCTCCAGCGCTTCGACGGCCTCGGCCTCCGTGGTGAGGATGCGCTCGGCGTGCACGGCCAGCGTCGCCCCGGCGTCGGTGAGTTCCACCCGGCGTCCGACCCGCCGCAGCAGCTGCATACCGGTGGCCTTCTCCAGGGCGGTGATCTGCTGCGAGACCCCGCCGGGCGTGTATCCCAGGGCCTGGGCGACTGCGGTAATGGTGCCGCGCCTGGTCAGTTCCACCAGTGACCGCAGCTGCGCACTCGTCCAGTCCATATAGGAATCCTAAAAGATCCCGAGCATTAACTGTTGATAGACGTCAACGTTGGATTGCTGCACGATGGCGCACAGATAGCTGATCAGCAACACCCCGTACTGACAGCCTGCCAGGGAGTGGCCCGTTGTCCTCCTCCGTCTTCCGCACTGTTCCGACCTCCGCCGATGTAGTGATCATCGGTGGCGGCGTGATGGGTGTGAGCACCGCGTTCCACCTCGCCGAGGCCGGGGTGGCAAACATCGTCGTCGTCGAGCGTGGCGAGCTCGGCTGCGGCAGTTCGGGCAAGCCGATCGGCGGCGTGCGCGCCCAGTTCTCCGATCCGCTCAACATCGAACTGGGCAGCCGCAGCCTGCGTGCCTACCAGGAGTTCCCGCACCGTCCCGGCGCCGACATCAAGCTCGACACCGTCGGCTACCTCTTCCTGCTCGACAGCGCACAGCAGGCGAGCGACTTCGAGGCCGGTGTCAGGCTCCAGAACAGCCTCGACGTGCCGAGCCGCATGATCAGCCCCGCCGAGGCCCAGCGCCTGTGTCCCTACATCAGCACCGACGGCCTGGTCGCCGCCGTGTACTCCCCGGCCGACGGGCACTGCCGCCCCGGACTGGCCGTACAGGGGTACGCCCGGGCCGCGGCCCGGGCCGGCGTCACCATCGCCACGCACACCACCGTCTCCGGCATCGACACGGCCGGGGACCGCGTGACCGGCGTGCACACCAGCCACGGCCGCATCGCCTGCGCCACCGTCATCTGCACGGCCGGGGCCTGGTCGGCGCACATCGGCGACATGGTCGGCCTCAGCCTCCCCGTCCGGCCCGTCCGGCGGCAGCTGGCGTTCACCGAGCCGCTCGCGCCGCCCGCGCCGCGCATCCCGTTCACCATCGACTTCTCCTCGAGCGCGTACTTCCACAACAGCGACGACGGCCTGCTGTTCGGGCTGGCCGACCCCGGACAGGAGGACGGTTTCGACACCACCTGGACCCCGGAGTGGCTGGAGCTGTTCCGCACGGTCACCCGCCACCGCGCTCCCGCGCTGGCCGGCATGAGGACCGTGGGCGGCTGGGCCGGCCTGTACGAGGTCACACCGGACCACAACGCGCTGATCGGCCGCTGCGGCGAGCTGCCCGGCTTCCTGTACGCCGCCGGGTTCTCCGGTCATGGCTTCCTCCAGGCGCCCGCGGTCGGCGAAGTCGTACGCGATCTGTACCTGGAGCGCGAGCCGTTCACCGACATCTCCCCGCTCAGCGCCGACCGGTTCCACCTCGGCGCCGAGATCCGCCCCGAAGCCCACGTGGTGTGAACCCGATCGAAAGGCCGGACCATGTCAGCGATCAGTCAGTGGCGGTTGCGGGCCGCGTTCGCGGCGCGGCTGTCGCGGATGTACGGGCAGGAGGTTCCCGCCTACACCACGCTCGTGGACGTCTCGCGCGAGGTCAACGAGGACGTCCTGCGGGCGCGGGGAGCCGACGCCGAACGCCTGGGGTCCATCGGCCGGGTGACCGCCGAGCGGCACGGAGCCATCCGCGTCGGCACACCCCGCGAACTGGCGCAGGTCGCCCGTGTCTTCGGCGCCCTGGGCATGCGCCCGGTCGGCTTCTACGACCTGCGTGAGGCCGCCGCCAGCGCCGTCCCCGTCATCTCCACCGCGTTCCGGCCGGTGGACAGCGAGGAACTGGCCCGCAACCCCTTCCGGGTGTTCACCTCCATGCTCACCCCGGCCGACCCCCGCTTCTTCGACGCCGACCTGCGCGCACGTCTGGAAGCCTTCCTCGCCGAGCGCACACTCTTCCCCCCGGAGCTGCTGCCCCTGGCCGACCGGGCCGAGGCCGAGAAGCAACTGCCCGAGGACGACGCCGAGCGATTCCTGCAACTCGCCGTGGCGGCCTTCGAGTTGTCGAGCGAGCCGGTCGACAGGGCGTGGTACGAGACCCTGGAGCGCGTCTCCGCCGTCGCCGCGGACATCGGCGGCGTACGCAGCACCCACATCAACCATCTCACCCCGCGCGTCCTCGACATCGACGAGCTGTACCGCCGTATGACGGAACGCGGCATCGAGATGATCGACACCATCCAGGGCCCGCCGGCCTGGAAGGGCCCCGACGTCCTGCTGCGCCAGACCTCCTTCCGGGCCCTGGCCGAACCCCGCGCGATGCGCACCCCGGACGGCAGTGTCATCAGCGGCGCCCTACGGGTCCGCTTCGGTGAGGTCGAAGCCCGCGGCATCGCCCTCACCCGCGAAGGCCGCGCCCGCTACGACGAACTCCTCGGCCACATCGACGAGCAGGCCTCCCGGAGCCCCGCCGAAGCCCGCGGCGACATCGCGCGCACCGTCTGGGAGCGCCACATGCCCGGCACCGAACGGGAGCTCGCCGCCGAGGGGCTGGCCTACTTCACCTACCGGCTCGCAGCCGACCGACCGCGCGACGGCAGCCGACCGCCCACCACGATCGGCGAACTGGTGCGGCGGGGCTGGGTGTGCGCGGATCCCATCGTCTACGAGGATTTCCTGCCCCGCTCCGCCGCCGGCATCTTCCAGTCCAATCTGAGCGGCGAGGGCACGCGCAACAACGACCACGAAGGCACCGCCTACGACGCCGCCTGGCTCTCCGGCGCCATCGACCGCGAAGTCCTGGACCCTTACGCGCTCTACGCACAGCAGCAGAACAGTTCCCTCGCCGAAGTCGCCCGCGAACTCGACCTGACCGGCACCCTTGGCTGACCTCTCCCGACGCCTCCCCCCTTCAAGGACCACACATGACCAGCACCGCACTGCCCACCACGGACGACCTGCGCAACCGCGCCCGCACGGCCCTGGAGCACATCGGAGTCGCAGTCCCCGAGGGCAGCGACTTCCAGGCCCGCACCCCCATCACCGGCGAGAACCTCTTCGGCCTGACGGCCGCCACGGAAGCCGGCACGGAAGAGGCCCTCGAAGCCACCCGTACGGCCTTCCTGGCCTGGCGCACCACACCGGCCCCGCGCCGCGGTGAACTCGTGCGCCGCCTGGGCGAGTTGCTGCGCGAGCACAAAAGCGACCTGGCCGACCTCGTCACCATCGAGGCGGGCAAGATCCGCTCCGAAGCGCTGGGCGAGATCCAGGAGATGATCGACATCTGCGACTTCGCGGTCGGCCTGTCCCGCCAGCTGTACGGCCGCACGATCGCCTCCGAACGCCCCGGCCACCGCCTGGCCGAGACCTGGCACCCCCTCGGCGTGGTCGGCGTCATCTCCGCCTTCAACTTCCCCGCCGCCGTGTGGTCGTGGAACACCGCCGTCGCGCTCGTCTGCGGCGACACCGTGATCTGGAAGCCCTCCGAGCTCACCCCGCTGATCTCCCTGGCCTGCGACCATCTGCTGGCCCGGGCCGCCGCCGAGGTCGGCGCGCCCCGCGACGTGCACCGCCTTCTGCTCGGCGACCGCGCGGTGGGCGGGAAGCTCGTCGACGACCCCCGCGTCGCCCTCGTCAGCGCCACCGGCTCCACCCGCATGGGCCGTGAGGTCGGCCCCCGCGTCGCGGCCCGCTTCGGCCGCAGCCTGCTGGAACTCGGCGGCAACAACGCCGCGATCGTCGCTCCGTCCGCCGACCTGGACCTCGCCATCCAGGGCATCGTCTTCGCCGCGGCCGGGACCGCCGGCCAGCGCTGCACCACCCTGCGCCGCCTCATCGTCCACCGCGACATCGCCGACACCCTCATCGAACGGCTGACCGCCGCCTACCAGAGGCTCCCCATCGGCAACCCGTTCGACGACGCGACCCTGGTGGGCCCGCTCATCTCCACCACGGCCCTCGACGCCATGACCAACGCCCTCACCCGCGTCCAGGCCCAGGGCGGCAAGATCCTGGCCGGCGGCAACCGGCGCCTGGCCGAGGCCGCAGCCGCGGCCGCCTACACCGAGCCGGTCCTCGTCCGCGTCGACGAACAGAGCGACGTCGTACGGGAAGAGACCTTCGCCCCCATCCTGTACGTCCTCACCTACGACACCCTCGACGAGGCGATCGCCCTGCACAACGACGTCCCCCAGGGGCTGTCGTCCAGCATCTTCACCCGAGACCAGCAGGAAGCCGAGATCTTCCTGTCCGCCGCCGGCTCCGACTGCGGCATCGCCAACGTCAACATCGGCACCTCCGGAGCCGAAATCGGGGGCGCCTTCGGCGGTGAGAAGGACACCGGCGGCGGTCGCGAGTCGGGCTCCGACGCCTGGAAGGCCTACATGCGATCGGCCACCAACACCATCAACTACTCCAGCGAACTCGCCCTCGCCCAGGGCGTCAGCTTCCTCTGAGCAGACCGTCACGACAGGTGAACGCTCCGCTGGGGGTGGGACGCGATCCCGGTATCCCGTCCTCAGCGGCGCCCAAGAAACGATCAAGAGGCCGCCTCGGGCAGCTCCGAAACGACCTCTGACCTGCTACTTCGCAAGTCAGGACGACAGGATTTGAACCTGCGCCCCTTGACCCCAAGTTGGGCGGTCGATGAGCGGCGTGCGACGAGTCGTTCTTCGCGGTCAGTGTTCAGCGTACTCGGCCGAGTGGTCTCGTCGGGTGCGGTCGGCGAAACGTGCCTTCTGCAGGTCCGCCACCGATTTGCAGGTCCGCCACCGATTCGAAGACCCAGAACACCGCCCACAGCGCGATCGCCGCGACACTCACCACATCGAGGCCGGCCGGGCGCACGGTGGCGAGCGCGGCCGGGACCGCGAGCACAGCGATGGAGACCGTCAGCCGGCTCATCCAGTCCGAGATCGGCGAACCCGACGACATCGACGCCCCGACCCTCGCCCACGCCGTCGTCCGGGTCGCCGAGTCCTTCTATTACCGCGAGCTCCTCACCGGGCAGCCCACCGACATCAGCGCCGCCACCACCATCATCCGCAGACTCCTGCGCTGACCGGCCGACCTGACGCTCGACCACGTGTGCGCTGTCAAGGCCAGGCCGGATAGGGACGGACCGGAAGTGCCCGCCACCTGTGGCTCGGTGGCAGGACCATGAAGCCATGGACCGTCCTCTCCTCCCGTTGTCCGTGTCCATGAGGGCTGTAAGACTTTCGGCTCTGGCCCGTATCGGTGGTGACACCAGGTAGCCGCCCTTGGCCATGATCTTGTGATGGATGTCAACTCCCTTGTCAGCACGGTGTTGCGCCCGAAGGAAACGACCCTGCTGGAGCAGATCGCCGCGGCCTGCCCGGCGATGACCGCACTCGCCAATCTCATAGGCGGCTTCGCCGCCCTGCTGAAACCGGGCGAGGACAACGACGTGAGACGCACCGAGTGGATCACGGCCGCCCGTGCCGTCGACCTGCCCCACCTGCGCAGCTTCACCAACGGCCTCAAAATTGACCGGCCCGCCGTGAACGCCGACCTCACCTGGCTCGACAACAACGGCCGCACCGAAGGCGTCAACACCCGCATCAGAGGATCATGAGACAAATGCACGGACGCGCCGGATTCGACCTTCTCCGCCACCGCATCCTCCTGCCCTGACAGCCACCCGATGTCACCACCGACGGGCCAGAGCCGTTCGTTCGACAGACCCGTTACGGGGCGATTGGTGTGCACGGTCGGGCTATGAACAGGGGCGGCGACTGGCCGCAATGGCCGATGTCACCGCCGTTTCTTCGCCGCCAACGACCAGACGGCCCTCGGGGTACTGCGTGCCCTCCGCGAGGCGGGCCGCGACGTGCCGGACGACGTCAGCCTGGTCGGCTACGGCAACATCCCCGAGGCCGAATACGTATGGCCTCCGTCGACCACGGTGCGGCAGGACTTCGGCGAGGCCGGGCGTCGCGCGCTGGAACTCCTTGTCGCCCAGATCGAGGGCGAGCCGAGAACAGGAACCTTGGTCGCGCGGGAGCCCGAACTGGTTGTACGGGGCAGCAGCGGCCCTCCTCCCTGACTGCGGAGTCGGAACGAGCGGATCTTCCGGGACTACCTGCACACCCATCCCGGGGCGCGACCCGATACACGCAGCTCAAGCAGCGATCGTCACCGCTGGTACGGAACCGGCCGGCGAACCTTTCCAGCCAGAGCAGCAGCAACTACTCAAACCGGCTCCACGCGGCGGCCGCCATTCGGCGTCGGCCGTGGCTCGGCGGTGTCTTTTGCCCATGCGGGGCATAGCCACACCCTCATTTCGGCGGGCCGGAGATCGTAGGCCGACCCGCCTCCATCATCTCGGCGGCCCGGGCCATCGTCTCCCGCAGCCACATGTGCGCCGCGTCGTGCATGTGGACCGGATGCCACCACAAGGCCTGCTGGACCGGCACGGCGTCATAGGGCGGTTCCATGATGCGGACGTGTGCGAGTCCGTCCAGCTCGTCGGCGAGACGCCGCTGAAGGAGAGCTACCCGGCGGGTGCCCGCGACCAGGAGTGGCATCAGCTGGAAACTGTCGACGGAGACAGCCACGCGCGGCTCGATGCCGAGCGTGGCGATCTGGCGGGCGGCGGGGGCGTCGTAGGCTCGTTGGTACGTCACCCATGGCAGTCGGGCCAGGTCGTCGAGGGTGAGCTGCTCGCCGACCTCGGGGTTGTCGTCGGCGACGAGGAAGACCCAGCTGTCCTGGTAGAGCTCGACCGTGGGGAAGCCGCGAATGATGCCGTGGGGGAGCAGTAGCCCGTCGACGGTGCTGAGCAGCGACCCGGTGCTGTCGATGATTTCGTTCGGCACCTGTTTGAACCTGAGCCGGATGCCTGGTGCCTCGGCTTGGACGGTGCGGGCGAGTTCGGTGCCGAAGACGGCAACCGCATAGTCCGAGGCGATCAGCGTGAACTCATGTTCCTCGCGGGAGGGGTTGAATTCCGCCTGACTGGCGAAGACGCGCTCCAGCAGGTCGCATGCGGTGGTGGTCCGGTCGAGGAGGGCCTGCCCGAGGGCGGTCAGTTCGTACCCTCCGCCCACCCGGGCGAGTAGGTCGTCGTCGAAGTGGCGGCGCAGCCGGGCCAGGGCCGCGCTCATCGCGGGTTGACTGAGCCCGATGCACTGGCCGGCCCTGGTGACGTTGCGCTCCTGCAGGAGGGCGCGCAGGGCGACGACGAGGTTGAGGTCCAGGCTGGCCAAGTTCACGAAGCATCCCAATTCCGGAGCCGGGCACCATCGGTATTCGCCGGCTGGATTCTCATATACAGGAAATCGATTTCCCTGATTGCAATCTACTGGGCCAGATTAGTGGCACCGCAATCGGGAGGAAATCTCCGTGACATCCGCAGCCACGTCGGCACCATTCACCCCCTTCTCCGGACCGTTCGCCATCGGCACCCTTTCGGCACCGGGCGAGACGAGGTTCCCGAGCCTCGTGACGCCGGACGGCCGAGCGCTCGACCTGCGCACGGCACTGGACGAACCCGCGTTGACCACGCTCGCGCTCCTGGAGCGCTGGGACGAGGAGCTGCCGCGGCTGTACACCCTCGCCGGGGACCCGACACGCGACTGGCGGCCGCTGGCGGAGATGACGGTGCACGCGCCCGTCGAGCCCCGGCAGATCTTCCAGTCCGGCGCCAACTACCGGCAGCACGTGATCGACCTGGCGGTCGCACACCGCGCCCCGGACGACCCGCGCACCGTCGAAGAAGCCCGCGCTGAGACCGCGGCGGTCATGGACAAGCGGGCCGCCGAGGACCTCCCGTACGTCTTCATCGGCCTACCGACCACGATCAGCGGTCCCTACGACGACGTGGTGCTGCCCGCCTGGGCCCAGAAGCCCGACTGGGAACTGGAGGTGGCCGCGGTGATCTCCCGCCCCGCCTACCGGGTCACCGTGGAAGAGGCGCTGGAGTACGTCGCGGGCTACACCATCGCCAACGACCTGACCGACCGCGCGACCGTCTTCCGCCGGGACATGCCCCCGATCGGCACCGACTGGCTGCGCAGCAAGAACGTCCCCGGCTTCACCCCGCTCGGCCCGTGGATCGTCCCGGCCGGCTCCATCGCCGACCCGTCCGACCTGCAGGTCACCCTGAAACTCAACGGCGAGACCATGCAGGACGAGTCCACCAAGGACATGATCTTCGGCCTCGCACGGCTGGTCTCGTACATCTCCCAGACCGCCCGACTGCTCCCCGGCGACCTGGTTCTGACCGGCAGCCCGGCCGGCAACGGCATCCACTGGGGCCGGCTGCTGCGCGACGGCGACGTGATGGACGGCTCGGTCACCGGGCTCGGCGCCCAGCGCACCCGCTGTGTCGCGGAGAAAGAGCAATGAGCCCCGCCCATATCGACCACACCGATCCCGAGGCGGAGATTGCCGAGGCGGCGAAGGCGTACTCGAACTGGGGCCGCTGGGGCGAGGACGACGTGCTCGGCACGCTCAACTTCCTCGACGAGGCCAAGCGCCGCGAGGGTGCGGCCCTGATCCGCGACGGCGTCAGCTTCTCCTTGTCACAGGCCTTCGACATGGACGGCCCGCAGAAAGGCTGGCGGCGGCGTACGAACCCGGTGCACACGATGCTCGCCACCGGCACCGACGCCGCTCTGGGCGGCCAGGGCTTTCCGCACGGTTTCGGTGGCGCCGACGACGTGATCGCCATGCCCTTGCAGTGCTCCACCCAGTGGGACGGGCTAGGGCACATCTTCGACCACGGCACGGCGTGGAACGGCCGCCCGGCGGAGAAGGTCGTCACCTCCGAAGGCGATCTGGTCACCGGCATCGAGCACATGGCTCCGCACGTCGCCGGGCGGGGCGTCCTCCTCGACGTGGGCCTGGTCATCGGCCAGGACGGCGAACTGCCCGACGGCTTCGCCATCACCGAGGAGCACCTGACCGCGACCGCCGAGGCGCATGGTGTGAGCGTCGGTCGTGGCGACCTGGTCCTCGTGCGCACCGGGCGGCTGGCCCGCGCCCGTCACGAAGGCTGGGGCGACTACGCGGGCGGGCCGGCGCCGGGGCTGAGCTTCAGCACGGCCGGCTGGCTGCACCGCAGCGAGATCGCCGGGATCGCCACCGACACCTGGGGCTTCGAGGTGCGGCCCAACGAGTTCGACCACGCCTTCCAGCCGCTGCACCAGGTCGCCATCCCTCATATCGGTCTGCTCATCGGTGAGATGTGGGACCTCGACGCCCTCGCCACACATTGCGCCGCCGACGGCCGGTACGAGTTCTGGCTCACCGCCGCGCCACTGCCCATCACCGGTTCCGTCGGCTCACCGGTGAATCCCATCGCCGTCAAGTAACGCCCTGGACGGCCGGACGAGCCACGCCCGGACGGCTACGCCACCCTCGCCCGCCCGGCCTGCAAGACCCCCTCTGCCGCTCGAAGTCGCGCGGCACCATCTCAGGGAGAACCCATGAACGACCCCCGTCCCCGCACCGTCCTCGTCATAGGCGGCGGCGCGTCCGGCAACACCGTGACCGTGCTGCTGCGGCGGGCGGGCATCGCCGTGGAACTGATCGAGGCCAAACCCGACTGGAACGTGCTCGGCTCCGGCATCACCCTCCAGGGCAACGCGCTGCGCGTGCTGCGCGAAGTAGGCGTATGGGACAAGGTCCGGGAGAGCGGCTGCGCCGTCGACGCCGTCGGCCTGGCCGCGCCCGACGGGACCGTGTTCCATGTCCAGCAGGACGTCCGCACCGGTGGGGACGACCTGCCCCCGATCTTCGGCATGCAGCGGCCCCGGCTCCAGGAGATCCTGTGTGAGGCCGTTCGCGAGAGCGGCGCGACGGTACGCCTGGGCACCACCGCCGAGGAACTGGTCCAGGACGCCTCCGGCGTCACCGCCCGGTTCAGCGACGGCACCGAGGGCCGCTACGACCTGGTCATCGCCGCCGACGGCATCGGCTCCCGCACGCGCGCGATGATCGGCATCAGCGACACACCCGAACCGACCGGCATGGCCATCTGGCGCGTCCCCGTGCCCCGCCCCGAGGGCGTGGAGCGCATGAACCTGTCCTACGGCGGACCGTGCTACATCGCCGGCTACTGCCCCACCAGCAAGAACACCATCTACGCCTACCTCGTCGAGGCCATCCGCGACCGCGCCTGCATCGACCCGGCCTCGTACGCGGACGAGATGCGGCGGCTGGCCGCGCCCTACGGGGGTGCGTGGCCGGAGATCGCCGCGAGCATCACCGACCCCGCCGAGGTCAACTACACCTGGTTCGACCGGCTGCTCGTCGAGGGTTCCTGGCACCGCGGCCGGGTCGTCGTGATCGGTGACGCGGCCCACGTCTGTCCCCCCACGATCGCCCAGGGCGCGGCCATGTCGCTGGAGGACGCCTTGGTACTGGCCGAGATGCTGAGCGAGGAGCAGGACTGGAGTTCCCTCGACGCCCTGCTGACCGGCTTCTACGAACGCCGGATCGACCGTGTCCGCATGGTGGTCGAAGCATCCGTGCAACTCGGTCAGTGGCAGATGGACGGCGCCCGTGACGCCGACGCACCCGGGCTGATGAGCCGCACGATGTCCGCCCTGCAGGAGACCCCGTGAACTCCGTGAACCCCGTGAGTTCCCAGAACAGCGCACCCACGATCGACGTCCACGCGCACGTCCTGCTCCCTCAGGTCGAGGACGCCGTCGCCGGACACCCCGGGCTGGCGGCGGCCCGCGATCTCGACGCCCGCCGCAACGGCCCCGAGGCCATGGCCGTCAGCGGCCCGATGTTCCGGGACCGCTTCCCGAGGCTGACCGACGTCAAGGCCCGGCTCGCCGCGATGGACGCCTCCGGGGTCGACGTCCAGCTGGTCTCGCCCTCTCCCTCGCATTACCACTACTGGGCCGACGAGGACCTGGCCCGTACGGTGTGGGAGCTGGCCAACGAGGGCACCGCCGCGCACGTCGCCCAGGCCCCGCAACGGCTGCACGGCCTCGGCCTCGTCCCGCTCCAGCACCCGGCCCTCGCCGTCGAAGCCCTCGAACACGCCCTCGGCCTGGGCCTGCGCGGTGTCGAGATCTCGAGCCACGCGCCGGGACGCGAACTGTCCGACCCCGCATACGAACCGCTGTGGACACGGGCCGAGGAAACCGGCGCGATCCTCTTCCTGCACCCCTTCGGCTGCACGCTCGACGAGCGCCTCAACCGGTGGTACCTGTCCAACACCGTCGGCCAACCGACCGAGAACGCCGTCGCCCTGTCCCATCTGATCTTCTCCGGAGTCCTGGACCGGCACCTGGGGCTGCGCATCATCGCCGCCCACGGCGGCGGCTATCTGCCCACCCACATCGGCCGCTCCGACCACGCCTGGCTCGCCCGCACCGACACCCGCTGCTGCGCGCACCCGCCCAGCAGCTACCTCAAGCAGCTGTACTTCGACTCCCTCGTCCACGACCCGGACGTCCTGCGCGAGCTGATCCGGGTGGCCGGCCCCGACCGAGTCCTGCTCGGCTCCGACTTCCCCTTCGACATGGGCACCGACGACCCGCTCGGCGCGCTGCGCGACGTCACCGACCTGCCCGCCCCCCACTTCCACGCCGTACGCGGCGGCAACGCGGCAGCGCTGCTCCGCCTTGTCAGAACCGTCTGAACCGTCTGAACCGCACAGAGGAGAACCCCCACCATGAGCACACGTCTGCTCACCCACCTGCGGCACGTCGACCTGGCCGTGCCGGACTACGACAAGCAGCTCGACTTCTACGCCGGCGTCTGGGGCCTGACCAAGGTCGCCGAGGACTCCGGCATCTCCTTCCTGGCCGCCGAGGGCTCCCCCGAGCAGTACATCGTCCGGCTCCGCAAGGCCGAGGAGAAGCGCCTCGACCTCATCTCCTACGGCGCCGCGAACCCCGCCGACGTGGACACGCTTGCCGAGCAACTCCTCGCGGGTGGAGTGCAGTTGATCTCCCAGCCGGGCAAGATCGACACCCCCGGCGGCGGCTACGGCTTCCGCTTCTTCGACATCGACGGACGCACCATCGAGGTCTCGGCCGACGTCGAGGCGCGCCGGCACCGTCGTATCGAGGAGAAGGAGTCCGTCCCGGTCCGTCTCTCGCACGTCGTCCTGAACTCCCCTGACATCAACGCCACCCGCGCCTGGTACGAGCAGCACCTCGACTTCCGGCTGTCCGACACGATGACCATGCCGCACATGGGCGAGGTCATGCACTTCATGCGGATCAGCAACCAGCACCACTCCATGGCCATCGCCAGCGGCCCGCACACCTCCCTGCAACACCTCTCCTTCGAGATGCGCGGCATCGACGAGTACATGCGCGGCTCCGGCCGCGTGATGCGCTCCGGCGCCCGCAAGATCTGGGGCCCGGGGCGGCACATGGCGGGCGACAACACCTTCACGTACTTCCTCGACCCGCACGGCAACACCGTGGAGTACACCACCGAGCTCGAAAAGCTGGACGAGGACACCTGGCACCCCCACATCTACGACCTGACCAAGCCCGAGAACGTCGACCAGTGGGGCACGTCCAACCCGATGAACGAGATGGTCGCCAAGGAAATGCTCAACGACGTCGACCGCGGCGTCTTCGTCGCTCCGCCGGTCTGACCCCCATGACCCCGGGGGCCCGGCGCACTCCCCCGCCGCGCCAGGCCGCCGAGCCCCCGGCCTGTATCAACCCACCCAGCTCCCTAGGAATGCCATGCGCTTCGCCACGTACGAACAGCACGGCCGCAGCCGTCTCGCCACCGTCGAGGACGACGGCGCCCTCTACCCCTGCCCCGGCACGGGAACGCTGCTCGACCTGATCCAGGCCGGTCCCGAGGCACTGCGCGAGGCAGGCAACGCCAGCCTGGACGTGCCGCGTGGCCCGCACGTCTCCCAGGTGCGACTGCTGCCGCCGCTCCAACCGCCGTCCGTACGCGACTTCATCACGTTCGAGGAGCACGTCGAGGGCGTACGGCGAAACATCGACGGAGTCCCGGGCGCCCCGGACGCCTGGTACGACGCGCCCACCTTCTACTTCACCAACCCCTACGCGGTCATCGGCGCTCACGAGGACGTCCCCGTGCCGCCCGGCAGCCAGGCAATGGACTTCGAACTCGAAGTCGCCGCGGTCATCGGCCGCGAAGGCCGGGACCTCACCCCCGAGCAGGCCCGCGACCACATCATCGGCTACACCATCTACAACGACTGGTCCGCACGCGACCTCCAGTCCCGCGAGATGCAGGTCAGCCTCGGCCCCTGCAAGGGCAAGGACACCGCCACCACCCTCGGTCCGTACCTCGTCACCGCGGACGAGCTGGAGCCCTACCGCGACAGCGACGGGTTCCTGCGCCTGGCGCTGACCGCCGAGATCAACGGCGAGGTCGTCGGCAAGGACCTGCTGTCCAACATGAGCTGGACCTTCGAGGAGATGATCGCCTACGCCTCCCGCGGCACCTGGGTACGCCCCGGCGACGTACTCGGCTCCGGCACCTGCGGCAACGGCGGCTGCCTCGCCGAACTTTGGGGCGTACGCGGCCGCCAGGACCCGCCGCCGCTGAAGCCCGGCGACACCGTCACCCTCACCGTCGAGGGCATCGGCACCGTCTCCAACACCGTGGTACCCGGTGCCGCACCGGTGGCCGTCCCTCGCGCCCGTACGCGCCCGCGAGCGCGCCCGTGAACCGCGCGGCGGAGAGCAGGCCGGCCGACAAGGTCGTCGTCACCGGGACCGCGCGCGGCAGGGCACGGGGGAGGCTCCGGCCCGGGCGGGAGTGACCGTGACCGCCACCGATGCGACACAGGCACCCGGCCAACTGAGTCATCCCCTGAATGATCGGCGCCGAGGGCCAGGCGCGGCGGCCTGCTCGCCGACGACCACCCTGCTCCACGCCATCGGCTGCCACATCCCACTCCGCCGGGCCGACCCCCTGACGAGCTGCTCGACGCCGCCGCCCTCCTCGCCTCCGGCGAGGCCTCGTACCTCACCGGCGCCAGTCTCGTCGCCGTCGGCGACTGGTCGACGGTGCTGCCCGGCTCCCCCGTTTGACCCCGGCCGAACTCCGGCTGAAAGGACCCGCACGTGAACAAGGTCAGCGCGAGCGCCGCCGAGGCGGTGGCCGACATCTCCGACGGGGCCTCGCTCGCCGTTGGCGGCTTCGGCCTGTCCGGCATACCGGCCGCCCTCATCGACGCCCTGCACGCCCAAGGCGCCACCGGCCTGAAGGTCGTCTCCAACAACTGCGGCGTAGACGGCCAGGGACTCGGCCTCCTGCTCGCCGACGGCCGCATCAGCCGCGTGACCGGCAGTTACGTCGGCGAGAACAAGGAGTTCGCCCGCCAGTACCTCAGCGGCGAGCTGGAGGTCGAACTCGTACCGCAAGGCACCCTGGCCGAGCGGCTACGGGCCGGCGGGGCCGGCATCCCGGCCTTCTACACACCGGCAGGCGTGGGCACACAGGTCGCAGACGGCGGCCTGCCCTGGCGTTACGCGGCGGACGGCAGCATCGCCCTCGCCTCCCCCGCAAAGGAGAAGCGCTCCTTCGGCGGCCGCGCGCATGTCCTCGAACACGGCATCACCACCGACTACGCGCTCGTCCGCGCCTGGCGCGGCGATACTCACGGCAACCTGGTCTTCAACAAGGCCGCCGCCAACTTCAACCCGCTGGCCGCCATGGCCGGCCGCATCACGATCGCCGAGGTCGAGAAGCTCGTAGAACCCGGCGAGCTGCCCCCCGAGGCGATCCATCTGCCCGGCGTCTTCGTCCAGCGGGTCCTCGCCCTCACGCCCGCGCAAGCCGCCGACAAACCGATCGAACGGCGCACGATTTCCGCGCCCCAGGCACGAGAGACGGTGCACAGCTGATGCCCTGGACCCGCGACCAGATGGCCGCCCGCGCCGCCGCCGAACTCACCGACGGCTCCTACGTCAACCTCGGCATCGGCCTGCCCACCCTCGTCCCGGGCCACCTCCCGCCGGGAGTCCACGTCGTCCTCCACTCCGAGAACGGCATCCTCGGCACCGGGCCCTACCCCAGTGAACGCGACGTCGACCCCGACCTCATCAACGCCGGCAAGGAAACCGTCACCGTACTCCCGGGAGCAGCCTTCTTCGACTCCGCCCTGTCCTTCGGAATGATCCGCGGCGGCCACATCGACACCGCCGTGCTCGGTGCCATGCAGGTCTCCGCGACCGGCGACCTCGCCAACTGGATGATCCCCGGAAAGATGATCAAGGGCATGGGCGGTGCCATGGACCTCGTCCACGGCGCCCGCCGCGTCATCGTCCTCATGGATCACACCGCCAAGGACGGCAGCCCCAAGATCCTCGACGAGTGCACCCTGCCCCTCACGGGCCAGGCCTGCGTCCACCGCGTCATCACCGACCTGGGCGTCATCGACGTCACCGACAATGGCTTGGTCCTGGTCGAAACCGCGCCCGGCGTCACCCCCGACGACATCACCGCCGCCACCGCCGCGAAACTGCACATCGCCGCCTGAGGCGCGACGACCGCCACCTCGTCCACATATGCCCAGGACGAGGTCCGGCACATCCACCCTCCAGACCCCGGCACGCCCGGAACCGCACCCACCAGGGCAGTTCGCCGACTTCACCGATGCCAAGGGCATCGACCGGAATCGGCCGGCTCGTCGATGGAACGAACTGATCAGAGCGACCCGCAAGTTACCGAAGCCGCAAACCGAGGCTGGGAAAGCCAGGACCCGCTCGACGAGCACGGGCTACGCGCACACCGCGGGCTCCCTGGCCGGGCACCGAGCCTGGTACGGGAGAAGCCCGCCCTCACCCTCTACCAGGTCAACGACGACCAAGACCGAGGAGCCCACCATGAAGAAGCTTCCCGCCAAACGCGGCCGCGTCGCCGTCATCGGCGCAGGGCCCGGTGGCATGGCCGCCGCACTCTCCGTCCATCAGGCCGGCCACGAGGTCGTGCTGTTCGAGCGCTACCCGCACGCCAGACCCGCCGGCAACATCCTCAACCTGTGGCCGCCACCCATCAAGGCACTCGGGCTGCTCGGCGTGAACACCGAGGACCTGGGCGCGCCCTGTACGGCCGAGTTCCGCAACGCCCGCGGCCGCCGCCGGGTCCGCGCGGCCCTTCCGGAGCAGGTTGTCCGCGACTACGGCAGCGGCTTCATCGGCCTGCTGCGCCCCGAGCTGTACGAGCGGCTGCTCGACGCGCTGCCCAAGGGGGTCCTGCAGGTCAACCACACGGTGGAGCGCGTCGAGCAGGACGACAGCGGTGTTCGACTGCACCTCGCGGACGGTCGAGTCCACGAGGCGGACCTCGTGATCGGCGCGGACGGCATCGATTCCCTGGTCCGCCGCACTCTGTGGGGCGACAGCCCCAAGCGCGAGCACAACCTGCACATCTTCGGCGGCTACACCTTCGACGAGAGCGTCGAGACCGAGCCCGGGATGTGCGTCCTCTCCCACACCCGCACGGTGCAGGGCAGCTGGACCGCCATCCGCGACAAGGGACGTGACGGCCACCAGTGGTGGATGCTCGAAGCGTTCGACGCAAGCCGGGAATTCACCGGGGACCTGCACTCGACCGCGGCCAGCCTCGGCCAGGCCTTCGCCCGTCCGCTCCCCCAACTGATCGCCGCGACCGACCCCGCGCACGTTCAGCACTGGGTGATCCGCGACCGCAAGCCGCTGAAGCAGTGGTCCAAGGGCCGCGCCACTCTCGTCGGCGACGCCGCGCACCCCACCTCCCCGTACGCGGGGTACGGCGCCGGTATGGCCACCGAGGACGGCTACTTCATCGGCCGCCACCTGGCCGGGGTGGACCTGAGCGACTACGCCGCTGTCCGCCAGGCACTCGACGCCTTCGAAGCCCCCCGCAAGCCGCACACCGCCCGGCAGTCCCAGCAGGCCTATGTCCTCGGGCAGGTCTTCCATCACGCGCCGCGCGCTCTGCAACCGATCCGGGACGCGATCCTGGACCGCACCCCACTGATGCAGAAGGCGGTCGGTGACTCCACCCCCAGTTCGATCCTCAGTCAGCTCGGTGAGATCGACCGGGTCGAAGCCCGCTTCACCGCACTCCTCGGCCTCGGCGAGGCGCACGGCACCACTCCGTGACCTCGTGGCTGGGACCGCGCCCGGCGGGGCGGGCGCGGTCCCAGAACAGCAAGCCGCCCGGCGCACGCCCCTGCACTAGCGTTCATCAGGAAGGATCCGCTCGTAGGTGGCCGAGCGCGGACTCAGGTTCGCCGCCGAGGAATCGTCCCGGGAATGGGATTACCACCACGGCTACGACACAACCCGCGCCCGGTCCGCGACGTGAGTCGCGTCCGGGGCGCCGAGTCGTCCGGCCTCGGCGTATGTGGTGAACCGGTCACGGCAGATCACCTCGACGCCGGGGTGGCCGGCGAGCCAGGCGGCAACCGTCGCCGTGGTCCGGTCGGGCAGCAGATCGATGGGACGGTGCGTGTCGATGTCCACCAGGATCGTGCCGTAGTTCTGTCCCTTGCGCAGAGCGAACTCGTCCACCCCGAGTACCCGTGGCGTGTGCACTTCGGGCTCCGGCAGACGACGTATCAGCGGCAGGAGCGTCGACCGGCTCGCCGGACCGCGAACGCGTTCGCCAAGCGGGCGCCGGCCCGGCCAGCCAGCATCGCCCCTCACCTGTTGCAGCACCGTCTGCAGCCCGGAGCTTCGCCTCCCATGCCGGAAAGTGAGTCCGTCGACCTGCTCGACGAACATGGCCTGCCGGCAGTCGCGGTCACGGCAGCGGAACCGCCGGACCTGTAACTCGATCGACACGGGACGCCCGGCGACCGCAGTATCGGAAAAGCGGCGCACGTATCGGCTGTGCACCCGGCCCGACACCGTCCCGCAGGCGGGACGTGGGGCCCGCTCCGCCGATGCGCGGGCCCGCACGACCACCAACTCGCCAGGGCTGATGCGTTCTCAGCTGGCGAGATGGGAGCGGGCACGCGAACTGCTCGGCTGGCAGGCCGGGCTGTCCCTTCTCGCCCAAGCCGTCGACGACGCGCTGCGATGGGCATTGCACGAGAGAGCGTCCTGACGCCCTGGACGGAACCGGAGGGCCAACCGTCCGCGACTGCTGCGCGGTAGCCTGTCGAGCCGGAGACCGCTGCGCCGGACGAGCCGACCTACTTCTCCAGGCGGCCTTCTCTCCGCCCCCCGTCGCCACTAATCTTTCTGCCCGATCCGCTCTTCGATCTCAACACTCAACGTTTCTGCCGGCGCTGGAGCCGACGCCGACACGGACTTCGATTCCGTCCCGTCTGCGTCATCATGGACGACTCCTGGCGGCTGGGGCGGTGCCCGCGATGGGCGTCGTGTCCCGGACCGTCCCACCGTGCAGCGGAAGGTTCACTGTGACACCGCGGCACTGGTTTCGTCGTACCGCACGGGCGTTTCGCAGAACCGTACCGGCTCGGACGGGAACCGCCTCCTACCGTTCTGCCCTGCAGACTCCCGGCGCGGCGGCCTTCTTCCTGGCCGCAGCCCCTGCCCGGGTCGGGGTGGCCATGGCCGGCCTCGGTATCGTCTGGCTGGTCCATGCCGAGACCGGGTCCTTCGGGGTGGCTGGCCTGGTCACTGGCTCGTTCGCCGTGGCGGAGACCCTGGTGGGCCCGCAGCTGGCCCGTCTCATGGACCGTTTCGGACAGCCGCGTGTCCTTGTCCCCCTCCTGTGCGCCCACGCCGGAGCGATCGCCGCCCTGGTCGCGCTGGCCCTGACGGGGGCGCCCGCGGTGGCGCTGATGGCGGCCGGCCTGGCCGCCGGGGCGTCCCTCCCGCAATTCGGTTCGCTCTCCGCGGCCCGCTGGTCGGCCTTGCTGCACGGCAAGGCCGAACTCACCCCGGCCTTCGCACTGGAAACGATCAGCAACGATGTCGCCTTCCTCCTCGGTCCCGCCCTCGCGGTACTGACAGCAACCCAGTTGCACCCGGCCGCGGGAACGGTGCTGGCGGGGGCGCTCGTCGTCGTCGCCGGACTGGTCTTCGCGGCGCTGCGTCGTACGGCCCCGGCGCCCGCCGCAACGCCCGCCGCGGATCGTACGGACGCCCGGGGCCCGAGGGCTCTACTGACCTGGAACTTCGCCACACTGGTTGCGGTCAATGTGGCCCTGGGCGTCTTCTTCGGCTCGATGCAGGTCTCGGTGAGCGCCTTCGCCGACGCTCACCACACGGCCTCGGCAGCGGGGTTCCTGTACGGACTGATGAGCGCGGCAAGCCTGCTGGCCGGTGTGGCCTACGGGCGATACCGCCGGCACACCCCGCCCGCAGCCCAGCTTCCCGTGATCCTGACCTTTCTGGCCTGCGCATCGCTGCTGCCGCTCCTGGCCAGCACCCCCTGGCAGCTCGGCCTTGCCCTCCTGCTCCCCGGTGCGGGCATCGCTCCGTGCATCATCCTCTCCTCGACGCTTATTGAGTCGGTCATGGACCGGTCGGTTCTGACCCAGGCCTTCACCTGGACGCACTCCGCGAGCGCGGCGGGCGTCGCCGTCTCTGCCGCCGTGGTCGGCCGGCTCGTCGACGGTCCAGGCGGCGCACGAGCCGGTTTCACCGTCCCCCTCCTCGCCCTGACCGCAACGGCCGCCCTGACCTGGTCCAGCCGTCACGCGCTCACTACGGGTACTACGGCCTCCAGGCAGTCGCCGGCGGAGGCCGATTCGGCTGGCGCCGCCCTCCCGCTGACCGGCCATCACTTGGAATCCGATAGGGGAACGGGGTAGGGCTGATGGCTATCAGCAGGTGATCTTGAGGAGCGCAGTGGCGTAGTCGGGGCGTGAGCGGTAGTGGTCGGCTGCGGCAGCGATGTTGGTCCAGCCGGCCTGGCGCATGAGGCCGATGGCGAGGTTGCGCAGGGTAGCCATGGCTCGGGGCGCGCTGCCGGTGCGGATCTTGGAGGCGTCCTCGGTGTAGGTCATGTCTCGTACGTAGTGCAGGGTTTCCACGGACCAGTGGCCTTGAACGAGTTTGGCCAACTGTGCGGGGCCGGTCTGGTCGGGGGTGAGGCTGGTGACGGCGTAGACCGTCTTCGTCTGGACCTTGCCGGTCTTGGTGTTGACGCGGCGCCGCTTGATCTCGATGGCTTGGACGGCGTGGGGGAAGAGTGGTCCGGCTTGGACGGTGCACACTTTCAGCCGTCGTACCTCGCGTCGTCCGTGGCCGGTGGCGCAGATGCGGTCCAGCAGCGGCATCTGCTGCCAGGGCAGGCGGCGCAGTTGTCGGTGCAGCTTCTTCTGGTTGCCCTTGACGACCAGGAGGTAGTGCCCGCCCGCGGCTACGATCTTCGTCGCGGTCTTGCGCTGGGTGTGCATCGCGTCGGCGGTGACGACTATGCCGCGCAGGTCGAAGCGGGCCAGCAGCGGGGTGAACGCCGGGATCTCGTTGCTTTTGGCCGCCACCTGGCGCTGGGCGATGACGGTCTGACTGCCATGCAAGGCGGCGGCCGGCAGGTGGACCGCCCTTTTGCTGTCGGTGCGCGAGCCGCGCACCGCCTTGCCGTCCACCGCCGGCCCCGACCAGGGCTTCCTGCTCCTCGACGGGATCGACTGCGTGGCGGGCGAGCCACGTTCCGACGGCATCGTCCAGCCCGTCGCCGTCGATGCGGGCCAGCAGTCGCCCGAGCGTGGAAGCGTTGGGCGTGCCGCGGGCGAGGCCAAGTCCGGTACGGACCTCCGGATCGGCGTCCGCTGCGTCCCGGGCGATCTGGGCGAGGGAGCGGGCTCCGCCGAGCACCGCCGTCAGGCACAGGGCCAGCAGCACGCCGAGGCGGGAGCGGCGCCCGCGCACACGGCGGGGATCGGGCACGGCGGCCAGCGCCTCGGACAGCGAAGCCAACTCGCACGGCTCGATGGGCAGGCAGGCCCCAAGGACGACGAATCACCCCATCCCGCCAGTTGAGAACGCATCAGCCCTGACCAACTCGCCGTCGACCACTGCGTTTTCGATCACTACACCTTCGACCTGGTGGAACCACAGGTCCTGGAGGAACACATCACCCACGACCGTTCATGATCGCGCTTGTGGTGACCCGCCGTGGCCCCGGCACTGAAAGTGATCCAGAACCACTTTCGAACCGTCGCCGACACAGAGCTACTTCATTCCCGTGGTCGCGATTCCCTTGACGAGGTAGCGCTGGCCGACGAGGAAGACGATGAAGACCGGGATCAGCGTGATGACGGACATCGCGAACAGCGATCCCCATGAAGCCCCGCTGGTGGCGTCGACGTAGTTGCGCAGGGCCACGGGCGCCGTCTGCAGTTCGGGTCTGGTCAGGTAGATCAACTGGCTCATGAAGTCGTTCCACGTCCAGATGAAGGTGAAGATGGCGGTGGTGGCCAGGGCCGGCAACGAGATCGGCAGCAGGATGCGGAAGTAGATACGCCAGTACCCGGCTCCATCGATCTTGGCCGCCTCGTCCAGCTCGGTGGGCAGCCCCCGGAAGAACTGGACCATCAAGAAGATGAAGAAAGCGTCCGTGGCCAGGAACTTCGGAACGATCAGCGGGAGAAACGTGTTCACCCATCCGATCTCCGAGAACATCACGTACTGCGGAATGATGAGGACGTAGATCGGCACCATCAGGGTCAGCATCATCATGCCGAAGAAGAACGCCCGCCCGCGGAACTTCAGCCGCGCGAAGGCGTAGGCCGCCATGGAGCAGCTGACCAGGTTGCCCAGCAGTGCCCCCAGGACGACGATCGCCGAGTTCAGCAGGTACACCCCGAACGGGTGCGACAGCGCGTTCCAGCCGTCGGAGTAGTGGCCGAAGTCGGTCTCCGTAGGCAGCAGGGAGGGCTCACGGAAGATGAGAGCGTCCGGTTTGATCGAGCTGGCGATCATCCACAACAGCGGGTAGACCATCACGAGGCCGAAGGCGATCAGCACGACGTGCTTGAAGAGCGCGCGTATCCGAGCCACCCGCCTACGGCGCTGCGTGGCGGGAGCAGGCGCAGGAGTTGGAGCAGGCGAAGGAGTGTCTTCGGCCTTCAGGAGTGTCATCTCACTTACCGTCACCGTAGAACACCCATCTCTTGCTGAAGTAGAAATTGATTGCGGTCAGGGCACCGACGATCACCACGAGCAGCCACGCCATGGCCGAGGCGTATCCCATGTGGAGTCGGCCGAAGCCCTCCTCGTACAGGTACAGCGAGTAGAAGAGAGTCGAGTCCGAGGGACCTCCCGTCCCCCCGCTGACGACGAATGCCTGGGTGAAGGACTGGAAGGAGCTGATGACCTGCAGAACGAGGTTGAAGAAGATGATCGGGGTGAGCAGTGGCACGGTGACGTGCCGGAACTGGTTCCAGCGGCCGGCGCCGTCGAGGGCGGCTGCCTCGTAGTACTGCTCGGGGATCTGCCGCAGACCGGCCAGGAAGATCACCATCGAAGAGCCGAAGGTCCACACGTGCAGGACGACGAGGCTGTACAGCGCGGTGTCCGGGTTGGAGATCCAGCCGGGCCCGTGGATGCCGAACAGTCCGAGGAACTTGTTCACCAGGCCGTCGGTGCCGAAGACCTGTCGCCACAGGATGCCCACCGCGACCGAGGCACCGAGGAGCGACGGCAGATAGTAGACGGACCGGTAGAACGCCAGTCCCCTGATGCCCCGGTTGAGGATCATCGCCAGGGCGAGGGCGACCGCCAGCAGCAACGGCACGCTCAGGGCGACGTAGGCGAAGGTCACGCTCAGGGATGTGCGCAATCGGGGGTCGTCGAGCATCTTGCTGTAGTTCTCGAAGCCCACCCACTCGGGAGAGCTCAGCAGGTTGTAGTCCGTCATCGAGAAGTACAGCGAGGCGATCATCGGGCCGAGCGTGACGCCGGCCATGCCGACGAACCACGGCAGAAGGAAGACCCATGCGGTCCGTTCTTCTTTTCTGGCCGCCTGGCTGAGGGGGCTGCGGAGCACAGTCATCGTCCTCGGGTTCTTGGATCGGGTGCGGGGTTCAGGAGTCGTTCGACGACGGCTCGGCGTGCTGCGATGCGGACAGCGGACAGCGCACGACGGCGACGTCCGCCGCGTCGAGGACGAGCGTCTGCCCGGCCTCCAGGCGGCGGCCGGTGATCAGGTCGGTGCCGGAGCGGTCGAGGGTGACGGTCGCCTTGTCCTGCCGGTGGTTCAGCAGGAACAGGTACACATTCGTGTCCGTCCGTCGCTCGGTGACCTCGACGCCTCGTGGTGCGGCGTGCACCGGTCGCACCCCGGCACGATCCAGGACGTGCCGCACCAGGGCCTCGAGGGCGTCGTCGTCCAGACGTGTGCCGACGTACACGGCGCGGCCCTGGCCCAGTTCGTGCTCGACCACCGCGGCTTTGCCGGCGAGATGCCCCTTGCGGTAGACGGCGAGCGGTCGGGCGGTCTCCGTTTCGAGGTCGTCCTGCCACAGGGAAGCGGTCGCGAGGAAACCGGTGAGGGCGGTCTGTTCGGCTGCCGCCTGGACCGGCACCGCGGCCTCGGCGGGCAGCGGAGAGAACTCCTGCACGTGCGCGCCGATGACCTCGCGCAGGGCCCCCGGATATCCGCCTTCGACGATCCGGTCGTCCTCGTCGACGATCCCGGAGAAGTACGAGACGACGAGCTGGCCGCCGTCCTCCACGAACCTGTGTACAGCCGCACTGTGTTGACGTGTCATCAGGTACTGGTTGGGGATGACCAGGACGCGGTAGGGCGAGAGGTCGTCGTCGAGGGTGACGACGTCGACGGCGACCTGGCTGTTCCACAGGGCCCGGTAGTGCCGGGCAACGGTCTCCCGGTAGTCGAAGGCGTTGTCCGGGTGGGCGCAGCCTTCCACGGCCCACCAGTTCTGCCAGTCCCAGACGATCGCGACCTGGGCGCTGGTGCGCGCTGTGGCGATCTCGTCGATGGCCCGCAGTTCGTTGCCGAGGGCTTTGACCTCCTGCCAGGTCCGGGTCTTCTCACCGCCGTGCGGGAGCATCGCCGAGTGGAACTTCTCCTGCCCCTGGCGTGAGGCCCGCCACTGGAAGAACATCACCGCGTCGGAGCCGTGCGCGACGGCCTGGTAGGAGCCCAGGCGCATCCGGCCCGGCTGTTTGACCTGGTTGGTCTTCCACTGGCTGACCGCGCCGGCCGCCTGTTCCATCAGCATCCAGGGCTGCCCGTCGCGCAGAGTGCGCATCAGGTCGTACTGGAAGGCGGCGACGGACATCGAGTGCGGCTTGCCGGGGTCGGGGTAGCAGTCGAAGGCGACGACGTCGAGTTCCTTCGCCCACCGGTGGCTGTCGGTCAGCCGGCACCCGAAGAAGTTGGTGGTCGCCGGCACATCGGGGGTGATCTGGTGGAGCAGGTCGCGCTCCTGCGTGACCAGTTCCAGCAGGAGGCCGGAGGTGAAGCGGGAGAAGTCCAGTTCACGGGTGGGATTGACCCAGCCGCGCACGGGTCGGGGCAGGTGCACCTGGGACCAGTCGCTGTAGCGCTGGCTCCAGAACTCGGTGCCCCACCGGTGGTTGAGTTCGTCCAGCGTGCCGTACCGCTGCCGCAGCCACCCACGGAAGCGGTCGTCGCACAGGTCACAGAAGCAGTCGGAGTGGTACTCGTTGCCGATGTGCCACATGGCCAGTGCCGGATGGCTCCCGTACCGCTCGGCCAGCTTGGTGGCGATGCGCCGGCTGCGGTCCCGGTAGACCGGGGAGGAGGGGCAGAAGTGTCCTCGACTGCCGATGCCGTGCCGCACTCCCTGCCGGTCCACCGACAGGATCTCGGGGAAATCCGTGGCGAGCCACGGAGGCGGCGCGGCGTTCGGCGTCGCGAGGTTGACATGGATGCCGTTCGCCCACAGCAGGTCCATGATTTCGTCGAGCCATGAGAAGTCGAACTCGCCGTCGGCCGGCTCCAGCATGGCCCAGGAGAAGACGCCCAGGCTCACGAGCCGCACGCCCGCGGCTCGCATGAGCCGGACGTCCTCCTGCCACACCTCCCGCGGCCACTGCTCCGGGTTGTAGTCCCCGCCGTAGACGACTCCCGGCAGTCGACTGCGAAAGGTGTTCATGCGCGGATCGTTCGTGCGCGGATCGGGCACAGCGGGGATTCCTTCCGGAAGCGTTCCTACATGTGGCAGCTCAGAGCTGGGACTTGATCTCGGAGATGAACTTCTTGGCCGCCGCCTTCGGCGACAGACGGTCGAACAGCACGTCCTCGTTGAGGCGCTGGAAGATCTCCGGGACAGCGGGACCGGCCTCCGCGTTGGGGAGGTGCACCGCGGTCGGCTTCAGGGCGTTGGCACGGCGCAGGTAGCCGGCGATCCGCTTCTCCGCGGGGGACAACTCGGGGGTGATCGCCTTGAGCACGTCGGGGTTGACGGGAACACCGCGGTCGAACTTCCCGATCTTGCCCGCCTCGGGGGAGTTGACCAGGAAGTCGAGCAGCTGCGCGGCCTCCTTGGGGTGTTCCGTCCGCGCCGAGGCCCCGTAGAAGACGCCGGGCTTGGTGTAGGCGCCGACCTGGGCGGCACCGTCCTCGCCGGGGAAGAGCAGCAGCTTGGTCTCGCGCTCACTGGCGGTCTCCAGCGCGCCGAGCTGGGTGACGGACATCTCGGTCATGGCCGCCTTGTGCTGGGCGACCAGGTTCTGCTCGATACCGGCTCCTGAGGCCAGGGCCTCGACCGCTGCCTCGGGGCTGGTCGTGCCACCGCTGTCACGCAGCTTGACGACCCACTCCCAGTAGTCGGCCATGGTCTTCTCGGTGAAACCTATTTCGCTGCCGTCCTCGGTCCAGTAGTCCTCACCGTGCTGCCGCAGCCAAGGGAGCACCATGTTGGGGTAGAGAGGCATCACACTGCCGACCAGCTTCGACTTCGACTCGGCGATGGCGGTGGCGGTCTTCACGTAGTCGTCCCACGACCACTTGGTGTCGTCCGGAATGGGCACACCGGCCTTCTTGAACGCCGCCGGATCCACGGCGACGCCGAACGCGCTGTCGCCGGCCGGGACGCCGTAGAGGCCGCCCTTCACGGTCGTCATCGACATCGAGTTCGGGGGCAGCTTGTCGGTGTTCAGCACGTCCTTGACCTTCTTCAGGTCCATGAGCTGCCCGTTGTCGACGTACGAGTACATGAACGGGTCCGTGATCTGCAGGACGTCGGGCATGTCACCGGCCGCGGCGCTGGTCGACAGCTTCTTCCAGTAGTCGTCCCAGTTGGAGTACTCGACCTGGACGCTGATGTTCGGGTGCTCCTTCTCGAACAACGCGATCATCTGCTTGGTCTGCTCGTGCCGGACGTCCGACCCCCACCAGTTGAACCGGATGACGGTCTTGCCGCCGTCGTTGCCGGAGGAGTCCGCGGCGCAGCCCGCGGACAGGACGAGGGCGAAGACCGAACAGGTCAGCCCGACCGCACGGAGTCGGGAGCGTCTGCTCGGACGGGACGAGTGGTTCATGGTGGGGCTCCTCTGCTGCCATCACTGGGCGGTGTGCCCAGACGGGGGAAACGTCGTCTCAGGAAGCCGGCGTAGGACGCCGGCTGTCTCGCCGCGTGGCGGCCAACTGCACAACTCGGCTGCTTTGCGGGCCGCGAAAGTTACTTGCGATCCGGCTGCCTGCCGCAGGCCAGGCTCGTCGGGATCCCGGGTGGGCCGCAGCGGCTCTGACAGGGGTTTTGTGAACGTACGCTGGAGCCTTGGTTCGGTGTGCCGAGCTGATCCGCGGGGTTGACCGCGAGCGTCGCGCCGAGTTGAGGGCTGTGCGCGTCAGCAATAGTGAACGTTCACGCGGCGAGCGTAGTAACCGGCCACATCTCGGTCAAGAGGTCTCTACATAACGCTTGGGTACTTAGTGCGACTTCACCGGTTCCGGACCGGTACGGAAGCGGAACGCCACCGCGCGCGAACATGCCGGGTCAGCGTGTTCCGCACGGTGCGGACGGGGGTTCGGGCGCGTATGTCCGCCCGGACGCCCGTTGCACGACGGCCGGTTGGTGGGGCCGACGGGCTACATGGTGTGGTTCGTCCTCGCCGGTCCGGACGACTCGCGCAGCACGAGGCGGCAGTCGAGGTCCAGATTCAGCTCCGGCTCGGTCTCCTCGCGGATGCGGGCGAGCAGGGCCCGCATGGCCCGCCGGCCCAGGGCCTCGCGGTCGAGATCCACGGTGGAGATGGACGGGTTGAAGTACGCGGTGAACTCCTGGTTGTCCCAGCCGAAGACGCTCACGTCCTCCGGGACGCGCCACCCGCGGTCCTGGAAGCCACGGATGACGCCCATGGCGACGTCGTCGTTGGCGGCGAGGACCGCGGTGACACCGGAGTCCGCCGACAGGCCCTGGGCCGCGTCGTATCCGGACCGCACGGACCAGTCACCGTCGATGACGGCGTAGTTCTCCAGGCCCCGTTCGGCGACTGTCCGCAGATAGACCTCGCGGCGCTTGCGTGCCGACATCCAGTCCGTGCTGCCGGCGACATGGACGAAACGCCGATGGCCCAGGGAGACGAGGTGATCGATGATCATGGCGGCCGGCTCGCCGTCAGCCGTGATCCCATGGGACCGCATCTGGTCGTCGTACTCACCTATGACGACGGTCGGAGTATGGTCCAGCCCCAGCTTCTCCAGGTCGCCGATGGGGGTGAAGGTCAGTACGCCTTCGGCCTGACCGGAGTCGAGCAGGGCGCGGACGCGGTCGCCCCTGACCCGTTCGTCGCCTTCCAGGCCGACGATGTCCAGCAGGTAACCGGCCGCCTGTGCCTCGGCGGAGGCTCCCCGCAGGATCTGCGAGGGCACGAAGGTCGTCATGGCCGGCAGGACCACGGTGACGCGGTTCGACTTGCGGGTGCGCATCGACCGCGCCACCAGGTTGGGCCGGTAGTCCAGCTCGGCCACGGCCTGTTCTATGCGGGCCACCGTCTGCGGCTTCATGCCACCGTTGCCCCGCAGGAAGCGTGAGACGGTCTGATGCGACACCCCCGCGTGCGCCGCGACGTCGAGGATGGTGGGACGCTTTCTGGACGGCGGCTTCGGCCGTTTCACGTCCCGCTCCGCTCTCTCCGGTCCCGTGTCCGCGTCCACCGTGCCGCCCCCCGCCGCATCTCCACGCCCCGCACGACCATCGGTACTGTACTGCCGAGTTCTCCATGGCAGGCCGGGTCCCTTCCTCTTGCCGTCTCGCCGGAGCCGACCGCATCGGCCGGTCGAGCCCGGCTGCCCCGCGGATCGTCCGGCCCGGCCGGCCGCACGGTCCCTGTCCGGGCCGTCCGGCCGGCCGCCGAATCCGCCGTCACCCGGCGGCTCGCGTTCCTCATGTCAGACCCGCAGAGTCCAGTGCTGGTTCTTGTGCGACTCACTGTTCCAGCAGGTGTACTGCAGCAGCCGGGCGCCGTCCGCCGTGAGAGCCCGGTCCACGTCGAGGCACTTGCCGGAGTGACGGGCGATGATCTCGACGTAGCCGGTGCCGGTGTCGCTCAGCCGCCACTGCTGGCTGGGGCGGCCGTCGCAGGTCTGCTGGACGATCGCGGCCGTGTTCGCCGTGGAGGAGCTGGCCACGTCCAGGCACAGTCCCGAGTGCCGGGAGAGGATCTGGTAGTAGCCCCCGCCGACTTCGCGCAGCTGCCACCGCTGGTCGTCGCCGTCCGAGCAGCCGACCTGTTCGATCGCGGCCCCGGCCGCGGTCGAGGAGCCGACCGCCTCGGCGCACTTGCCGGAGTGCCGCGCCTTGAGCGTCGTCGTGTCGGCCAGCTGGGACAGTGTCGATGTGAGGACGGGCACGTAGAAGTCGGTCATGCCTGCGATGTTCGGGTGGGTCCCGCTGCCGCCACTGCCTGGGAAGGTGTTGACGAGGTTGTCGAACGTGTACGCCACCCGCTGGGCGTCAGCGCGCGTGTCGAGGGTCGCGTCCGCGAAGACGTCGGCCACCGCGATGCCCCACTTCTGTGCGGCTTGCAGGTACACCTGGCGCAGGGCGAGTTGGGTGTCCCAGTCCCGCGAGCCCATTTTGTGGGCGGCCACGTACACGAGCTGGGCGGACGGCCACTTCTGCCGCATCGTGCGGATGGTGGTTTCGAGCGTTCCGGCGTACGTGCCGGTGTCGAACGTGGCGGGGTCCTGGGAGGCGCTGACGGTGCCGACCGTGTAGGTGTGGTTGGTGTGGATCTCGCCGGCGTCGTTCGTGCCGCCGTCGAAGACGACGAAGTCGGGCGCCTGCGCGTTGGCGTTCTGCACCTGGGTGAGGATCTGGTTGCTGGTCGGACCCACGGTCGCACCGTTCACCGCGTACTTCGTCAGCGTCATGCCTTCACGTTCGGCGAGGAAGTTCATGAAGCTGCGGGAGTACTTGTGTCCCCAGACGATGCTGTCACCGAAGGCGTAGACGGACGAGCCAGTGAGGGATCCGTAAGCGGCGTTGGCAGGGCGGGTCAGGCGGAAGTTGTCGATGGACTGCACACCGGTGCCGTAGTAGTTGCAGGCGACGAACTTCGCCAGGTTGGTCCCCGTGATGGTCTTCGTGCCGGAGGCCAGCACGATCGGCGCGGCCTCCTTGCTGGTGATCGTGTACTGGACCTTCTGGAGGGTGAAGTCCATGTGCAGATCGACCGTGTACCACTTGGTCCGATCGAAGCTGATCTTGGTCCACGTGGGATTGAGTGAGTCCGGAGCGGAGGTGGAGTCCGAGTCGGGTCCGGTCGCGGCGTAGCGGAGTTCCGCTGCGGTCGCGGCCAGCCCGAAGACGAGGTGTCCGGCGTTGTCGCGCAGTTCCAGACCGGTCTTCATGCCGGTGCTGGTGATGGCCGTCTTCCAGTCGAACCGCAGGTCGAGCGTCTTCTCCTGGGTGATCGACGACGCGAACGGCCGCACGGACGTCGTGTAGTTGCCCATGCCCTTCGTGACATCCAGTACGCCGTTGCCGATGGCGGCCCCGACCGGGAAACCGAAGTTCGCGGGGTTCGTCTGAGCGTCGAACGTCTCGTTGATGAACGTCGCGCCAGGAGTTTCGGCGGCGGAGGCGGCCGGAGCTGTGAGGAAGGCCGCGAGGAGCAGGATGCCGGCGGCCAGGGAGCCGGCCCATCTTCGGGGCCGACGGCCCGTTCTGCGTATGACCGTATACACGTGATCTCCCTTGATCTGGTGATACCGACCGGTGCCCGGCGGGGAGGAAGGGGCCCGGCCGTGGCTCGGCCCGAGGGCGCACAGAAAAGCCACGAAGTACCGGGAGCGATGAGGTGTCCGAGAACAGCAGGGGCAACATAGTGATCGTTCACCCGAGCGGTCAAGATGTCTGCGAGTGATCGTTCACTACAAGGGGGCCCCACTGGCACGACCTGAGCCGACCGGCCCTGAACTGCGAAGCAACTCTCCCCGTTCACACCATTGACACACAAGCGTTTCAGCCAGTCTTATGTGCGCCATCGTTGGTTTCGGCCACCATTTGATCGCCAGGGCCTCGCCATCGCCTGTCGGCTCGATCACGCTGCGCCCGACCCCCCTGCCTCGAAGGTTCCTGACGGGCACCGTCGAACCCTCAGTCGTGATCGTTCACTATCCGGCAGAAGTTCACCTGACACGGAGGTAGTGCAATGAAGTCGAACACCGGCCCTTGGTCGCGCCGCAGATTCCTCGCCACGAGCGGGGCGGCAGCCCTCGGGGGCATGGCGCTGAACCTCGTCGGCGGCCTCCCGCGGGCTGCCGCGGCCGGCGGCGTGGTGTCCCACGTCGACACCTCGAAGTCCACGTACGACAAGATCACCCTGATGGTCGACGGGAAGCCCTTCTACCACAGCGGGGTCCAGTTCCGGTACGAGAAGCACAAGTACGGGTTCGGCTGGACGGACGCCCAGCTGAAGCCGGTGCTCGGGATGATCCGCGACGACGGGTTCACCGTGGTGAACATCCCGATCTGGTGGTCGCAGATCGAGCCCTCGAAGGACACCTTCGACTGGACCGACATCGACAAGTACCTGGCCTGGTGCAAGGAGTACGGCCTCAAGCTGGAACTCCTGTGGTTCAGCCACGAATCGACCGGTCAGTCCATCGCGGACCGGATGCCGGACTACGTGATGAACGACTACCAGTTCGTGGTGAGGTCCGACGGCACCAGGCTGACCCTGAACGGCAACCCCCTCCTGGACAAGACCGATCCGAACCTGCTCGCCAGGGAGAAGTTGGTACTCGGCCGGCTCATGAGCCACCTTGCGTCCGCCGACACCGCGCACACCGTCGTCGGCATCCAGGTGCTGAACGAACCGAACGTGTCGAAGCAGCAAGGCGGCCAGGCCATCGACCGGAGCCACAGCACCTTCAGCACCAACCTGTGGAACAGCGGCGGATACACCGACGCGACGACGTTCCGCAAGGACGTGTTGCTGAACTACCTGACCCAGCTGGGTCAGGTGATCAAGCAGTCGGACTACTCGGTGTACACCCGGGTGAACCTCGCCGGCAGCGCGGACACGGTGCCGGTCGCCGAGAACGAGGCCTTGAGGAGCCAGGGAACGGCGACCATCGACTTCTTCGGAAGGGACCTGTACACCAAGGGCCTCGACACGCTCTACAACTACGGGAGGGACGGCCTCTGGGCCCAGGGGAAGAACTTCCCCATGGTCCCGGAGAACTTCGGAGGATCCGCGGCGGCGGACGTCGAGAAGTTCAACGCCATCGCCGGCAACACCGCCCACAATCTGTACGCCGCCCTGGACCCGGACTCCAGCACGGGCAGCAGCGACCACGGCCTGTACAACTTCAACCCCACCACCAAGGTCGTCACCCGCAAGGCCGTCTCGGACAGGGTCGCCCGGCTCAACCGCGCGCTGAACAAGATCCACCGGGACCTCGCCAGCAGGACTCCGGTGGAACGCGGCGGAACCAACCTGCAGACCTTCAACCGGAAAGCGACCGCCGACACCACCACCACCAAGCCCGTGGGCGGCGTCGACATCACCTTCACGACGTCGAGCGGTGCGCAGGCATTCGGCGTCAGGCGCGGTCCGGCCGAGTTCGCTTTCACCACCACGACCCAGGCGACGTTCACCCTGCCGGGAACCATAGGCGTCGTGCGGTCCGTCGAGTCCGGCAGGTACGACGCGAACGACAACTGGGTGAAGTCCGGCACGAAGACGTACAGCACCGTGTCCGGGAACACCGAAATCACCCTGGCGGCAGAGGAATGCGTCCGGGTCTCCTACCTCGTCAGCGGCGCGCGGTACAAGCTGAGGAACACGTCCTCGGGCAAGTACCTCGACACCGATGCCAACGGCGCGGTCATCGTCTCGTCCGGGACCATCTACGACGACCAGGACTGGGTCGTCGCCAGGGACACGTCAGGATCGTGGACCATCAAGAACGTGCGGACGGGACGCTTCTACCTGGAAGCCGGCGCGAGCAACAACGACGTCATCTGGAACACCGGCACCGTCGCGGACGCCTCGCTCTGGAACCTGGAAGGGGTCGCGGCAGGCGGGCTCCGCGTCAGGAACACCCACACGGGAAGGGCCTACCTGTACGGGAACTCCGCGGGTGAGGCGAAGTGGAACACCGGAACGCAGGACGCGAACACGGTCTGGGAGTTCCAGCCGAAGTAGCCGCCCCCGCCGTCCCTTCCTCCGCGAGGCCGGAAAGGCGGTCCACGCGGGGAGGGGACGGCGCAGGGTGCCCGTGTAATGATTGCTGTATGACGCAGGCCGACGTGTTGCGGACTCTGGACGCCAGGGCCGCCGACCAGTGGGGTCTGGTGACCACCGCCCAGGCGAAGCTGGACGGCGTGCAGGGCGTCCAGCTCCTGCGGCTGGAGCGGTCCGGGGCGCTGGAGAGCGTGGGCCACGGGGTGTACCGCCTGGCCGCCTCTCCCCCGCCGGAGCACCTCAGGATCAAGGTCGCGTGGCTGCGGCTGGATCCCGGGACCCCGGCGCGGGACCGCCGTACGGACGGCCCCGGGTCGGGCGTCGTCTCCCACACCTCCGCGTGCGCGATGCACGGCCTGGGCGGCCTGCCCACCGACCCCGTGGAGCTGACGGTCTCGTCCCGCCGTACCACTCGTGACGAGACCGTCGTGCTGCACCGCGCCGCCATGGACGCCGAGGACATCACCGTCGTCGACGGACTGCCCGTGACCACCGTGCCGCGTACCGTCGTCGACCTGCTTCAAGCCCGTGCCGACGCGGCCCGTACGGGCACGTTCGTCGCCGATGCCGCCGCCCGTGGCCTCGTGCGCGTCGACGACCTCGCGCCGCGGGTCGCGGGCTTCGCCGGTGCCTACGGACTGCCCGCGGACGCGTCCGGCGCGCAGCTGCTGGAGTTCCTGCGCGAGCAGGCGGGGCGCCCTCTGCGGGCGCGGAAGGCCGGTCGGCCCGCCGCGCAGGCCGCCGGTCCGGGGGCGGCCTCCACCCCGGAGAGGAAGCGGCCGACCATCTGGGAGGTCGCCAAACGGGCCGGCGTGTCGCACCAGACCGTGTCCCGGTTCCTGAAGAACGACAGCGGCATGAAGCCGGCGACGCGAGCGAGGATCGAGCGTGCCGTCGCCGAGCTGGACTACCGGCCCAACCTCATGGCGCGGTCGATGCGCACGCAGCGGTCCCACCGGATCACCATCGTGCTGCCCGAGTTGAGCGGCTTCGTTCCGATCCCCCTGCTGAGGGGCGCCTCGTCCGCGGCGCACGAGGCCGGGTACATGACCGACGTCGTCGGGCTGGAGGGCGGCGAGTCCCGGCGCGCCCGCAGCGTGCTGTCCCTGCTGGAGGCCCGGCAGGCGGACGGGGTGCTGTCGCTGGTGCCGCTGGGGGACCTGGCTGGCGGCCAGGGCGCCGGGCAGTGGCCCGTGGTGGTGCTGGGCGAGTACGACGACAACCTCCAGTCCCGGGGACGGCTGGCCGACGGACGGCCCGCCGAGGAGATCCTGCGTCACCTCGCGGACCAGGGACACCGCCGGTTCCTCCACGTCGCCGGCTCGCAGGCCTGGGCCTCGGCACGCAACCGGCGGGCGGTCTACGTGGAGGCCGTCGAGCGACTGGGCCTTGAGTCCTACGGCGTCGTCGACGGGGACTGGTCCGTGCGCTCCGGCTACGAGGCCGCGCGGGACCTGCCCGCCGACTCCGGCGTGACGGCCGTACTGGCCGCCAACGACTACGTCGCCCTGGGCGTACTCCGCGGCTTCCAGGACCGCGGTGTGCGGGTGCCCGAGGAGATGAGCGTATTCGGCTGGGACGACGAGGAGTTCACCCGGTACTTCTCGCCGAGCATCTCGACGGTGCACATCAACAAGGAAGAGGTCGGCCGGCAGTCGATGCTGTCGCTGCTCGCTCTCCTGCGCGGCGAGCCCGAGCCGAAGTCCGAGGTGACGGATCTGTTCCACCTCGTGCCGCGAGGGTCGAGCGGCCCGGTCAACCGCTGAGTCCGGTCGGCGTTCCCGGTAGGGCGTCAGGCAAAATGTGAACGATCACTACGCAACTCTTGACCACGAAGGTGACCGTTCACTACGTTCAGGCTGCCGTCCTGTTCGTATCGGCGAGAGCCCAGTTCGTCGGACAGAGCCGTTCCCCTCGACCGCACGGTCACGCGTGCACGCCTTGGGCTGAGCAGGTCGAACCGACCTTCTTCGTCAGCGGTTGACGAACCCCCGGTGCCGCGCCCAGGCACCATCCGAGCTTCCACGAAAGAGCCACATGACTGAGTACAGCCAGCCCGCGAGGGTGGCGATCGTCGGTGCCGGCAACATCGCCGACGGCTGCCACATGCCCGCCGTCCAGGCCCAGAACGGCGAGGCGACCGTCATTGCCGTGGTCGACGTCGACCTGCGGCGCGCCGAGGCGTTCGCTGCCCGCTGGGGCATTCCAGCCGCCTACGACAGCCTCGACCGGATGCTCCAGGAGCAGCACCCGGACCTGGTCATCGTCTGCACGCCCCCGATCGCCCACGGCGAGGCCATCACCGCCTGTCTGGACGCCGGCGCGTCGGTGTGGTGCGAGAAACCCCCCACCCTCTCGGTCGCCGAGTACGACGCCGTCGCCGCCCACGAGCCCGAGGGCGGCCCCTACGTCTCCTACGTCTTCCAGCACCGGTTCGGGTCCGCCGCCCGGGCCCTGCGGGAGCACATCCGCACTGGCAGCCTCGGCACTCCTCTGGTCGGCGTCTGCCACACCCTGTGGTACCGGGACGACGCCTACTTCGAGGTCCCCTGGCGCGGCAAGTGGGAGACCGAGGGCGGCGGGCCCACCATGGGCCACGGCATCCACCAGATGGACCTCATGCTGTCCTTGATGGGCGAATGGACCGAAGTCCGCGCCGCCATGGGCACGCTGGCCCGCGAGGTGGAGACCGAGGACGTCTCCATGGCAATGGTCCGCTTCGCCAATGGCGCGATGGTCTCCATGGTCAACAGCCTCCTCTCCCCCCGCGAGACCAGCTACCTGCGCTTCGACTTCCCCGAGGCCACGGTCGAACTGTCCCACCTCTACGGTTACGACAACACTCACTGGACGTGGACCCCCGCACCTCACCGGGCCGAGGCCACGGCCGCCGAGCTCGGGGCACCGCTCGACGACGAGGCCAGTTCGCACGCCGCGCAGTTGCGCCTGCTGCTGCGCTCCCTGCGCGCCGGGCAACGCCCCGAAGCCAGTGGCGGCGACGGCCGCCGCGTCCTGGCCTTCATCGCCGCCCTGTACCAGTCGGCGACCACCGGACGTCCCGTCACCCCGGACATGATCACGCCGGAAAACCCCTTCTACCACTCCATGAGCGGCCGCCTCCGCGCCGCCCAGGACAACGCCGACAAGGAGAAGACCGGTGTCTGACACCCACTTCCGGATCGAACACGACGAGGCCGGGACCGAGTTCGTGGTGTCGGCCGCGGGCACGGACCTCGCCACGTACGTCTACCGGCCGGACAGTCCTCTCGAGGAATCCCCCAAGCCGTATCTCTACCCGTTGAAGACCCTCTCCGGTGCGCCCGTGGGTGTCTACCGACCCTGGGACCACCGCTGGCACAAGGGCCTGCAGATGACCTGGTCGCATCTGTCCGGCGACAACTTCTGGGGTGGGCCCACCTTCGAGGAGGGGGCGCCGGGCCACGGCTACGTCTGGCGCGAGAACCACGGACGGCAGGTGCACCGCGGCTTCGACCGCCAGGACGACCGCGGCAGCGAGGTTTCGGTCTCCGAGGTCCTGGACTGGGTGGCCTCCAGCGACGAGGTGTGGATCGACGAGACCCGCACCCTGCGCTTCCACAGCGCCGACACCGAAGACGGCGTCTGGGCGCTGGACTTCACCACCGACCTGACCAACGTTCACCGCGTGCCGCTGGAACTGGGCAGCCCCACCACACACGGCCGCCCCAACGCCGGATACACCGGACTGTTCTGGCGCGGGCCCCGGGCATGGACCGGCGCGGACGTCATCGCCGACGGGGGTCATGAAGGCGACGCCGTCATGGGCACCCAGGGTGCCTGGGCGGCCATCACCGGCGAACACGACGAGATCGACGGCGGTGCCACGGTCCTCGCCTACGCCGGCACCACCACGGCCGCCGTCCCGCTGAAGTGGTTCGCCCGCAGCAGTGCCTTCGCCTGCCTCAACCCGTCGCCCGCCTTCGACACCGAGATCAAGCTCGAGCCCGGTGAGACCCTGTCCCTGAGCCACCGCTTCGTGTTCATGGACCGCATGGTGGACCGCCGTGAACTCGAGCCGATCGCCCAGAGGTTCACGCCGTGACCGCCCTCCCCGACTTCCCCGGAGCCGTGGGGCTCAGCCAGCTGGAGGTGTACCCCTGGCCCACCGCGGACGACGAACACGGCGGCTCGCCCCATATGCACCTCGTCTGCTCGGAGTGCTACGTCGTCGTCAGCGGCCACGGCCGGCTGGAGACCCTCAACCACAAGGGCCACACGACGACCGAGCTGCACCCCGGAGACACCGTCTGGTTCACCCCTGGCACGATCCACCGCGCCATCAACGACGAAGACCTGCGCGTGATCGTCGTCATGCAGAACAGCGGCCTTCCTGAGGCGGGCGACGCCGTCATGACCTTCCCGCCCGCGCACCTCTCCCCCGAGACCTATCCGGACGCGGCCTCGCTCCTCGACGCCGACGGGACCCCCGACCCCGAGCGCGCCCAGGCACGCAGGGACCTGGCCATCGAGGGGTTCAGGGAGCTGACGCACCAGTGGCGGCGCGGCAACCGCTCGGCCTACGAGGACTTCTGCGCGGCAGCCGTGCGACTCGTCCAGCCACGCCTGGACGCCTGGGAGAAGACAGTCGACGACGGTGCGCTGGCCGCCGCACAGGCGGCACTGCGGCAGATCGATTCGCTGCGCAACGGCGACTTCAACCACCTGTACAAGGCGACCGTCTCACGTATCGCCCAACCGCCCCGGCAGACCCTGGGCATGTGCGGTTTCCTGCGCGCCTACGACCCGGCCCGCCGGGCCGGCGCATCGGCCGAGCCTCAGTGACGCCCCACCACCCGAACGTGTCCGAACCGGTGCTGATCAGCCCGGGTTCGAACCAAGGAAAGTGTTTCGCATGAGTTCGATGCTGCCGGAAGGCGGTAGGAGCGCCGACGCGGCGACCGCCCCGATCTTGTCAGGGATGTATCCCGATCCATCGGTGTGCCGAGTAGGCGAGGACTACTTCCTGGCGAATTCGTCCTTCGAGTACAGCCCCGGCGTCCCGATCTGGCATTCCCGGGACCTGGTGTCCTGGCGTCAGATCGGCAACGCCCTGACGAAGGACGATCAGTTCCCCGCAGGCCGGTCGCCGTCGAGTCGCGGCATCTACGCTCCGACGCTGCGCCATCACGGGGGACGGTTCTGGCTGATCACCACGAACATCGACGATGCTCGCGGTGGTCATCAGGTCTACCACGCGACCGACCCGACCGGGCCGTGGTCGGCGCCGGTGTGCCTGACCGAACTCGACGGCATCGACCCGGACCTGGTCTGGGACGACGAGGGAACGTGCCTGGTCACCTACTGCTCGTGGTCCGAGACCGAGATCGGCATCAGGCAGGTCGCGGTCGATCTGGAGCAGGGCGTGGTCCTCGAGCAGCCGCGATGGATCTGGCACGGCACCGGCCTGGCCCATTCCGAGGGGCCGCACCTTTACCGGCGCGGCGACCGGTGGTACCTGGTCATCGCCGAAGGCGGCACCGACCGGGGCCACGTGGTGTCGGTCGCACGCTCACGCAGTCCCCGCGGGCCGTTCGAGGCAGCCCCGCACAATCCGGTCTTCAGCCACCGCAGCACGGCTCATCCCGTCCAGAACGTCGGTCATGCCGATCTGGTGGAGCGCCCCGACGGGACGTGGGCAGCGGTGTATCTCGGTGCACGGCCGCGCGGCCGCAGTCCGCGCTTCCACGTCAACGGGCGTGAGACGTTCCTCGCCGACGTCTCCTGGGTGGAGGACTGGCCACACTTCAAGCCGGCGAGCGCAGGCGTCCCCACCGGGCAGCGGGACTTCGAGGACGACTTCTCCGCGCCCGGACCGCATCTCAGGTGGGTCTCGCCAGGGGAGCGTCCCGACCGGTTCGTCCGCAGCGTGCCGGAAGGGGTGGTCGTGCGTCACACGCCGAGCGAGACCGGCGAGCCTTCGGGCCTGTTCACCCGGGTCGGCGGAGACCACTGGGAGGCCGACTTCCTCGTCGATCCGGGGAAGGGTGCGTTCACCGTCGCGCTACGGCTCGACGGTGCTCATTGGTACGGGCTGCGGGTCGCCGACGGCGAAGTCACGGCCGTCGCACGGATCGGACAGATCCAGACGACTCTCGGCTCCCGCCCGCTGCCCGACTCCCCTGTCAGCCTCCGCATCCGATCCACGCCGCCGACCTGGAACGGACCGGACGACATCGAACTGGGCATCGGTGACAGAACCGGCACGGATGTCCTCGCCCGCCTGGACGGACGCTATCTCTCCACCGAAGTGGCGGGCGGGTTCACCGGGCGCTTGGTCGGCCTGTGGACCGAGTCTCGGGAGGTCCTTGTCCGCCGGGTCCGGTACGCCGAACAGCTCGTGTGACACCGTCCCGTGACGGACTCACTCCTATCCCCCAGGCTCTGCCTCACGAGGCGCTTTCCGGCTTGGCATCCGGAACACCGACAGGACCCAGGTACCCATGGCGTCGAGGACGTCGCGCAGTCCCCGCGGGCATGGCGTTCAGCCGACGGCGGGTGCCTCCTCGCACGGCTTCCACCAGAACGACTCCTGGGGAGCCGACCGTCCCGGTCCAGTGTCCGATGGACTGTTCAGTCGACGTCGCGGCGGGCGCTGGGGTGCTCGTTCTGTGCGTCGACGGCACGCTCGTGGTACGCAGCACGGCGACCAGCGACCGAGATCTCGCAGCCCCGATATAGAGGCGCTTGCGGAGGGTCTCCGCAGAAATCGGCCGCCTTGTGCTTGGCCCGGGCCCGCAGATAGCGACTGACTGCCCGCGCGGTCTTCGGCCCGAACCGCACCCGCCGGTCCCGGCTGCCCTTGCCGTGAAAGTGCACTGACTCGGTGGTCAGGTCGATGTCATCGAGCAGCAGGTTGCCGACCTCAGACAGACGTGCCCCGGTGTTGCAGTACAGCCGGATGATCGCCTCATCGCGCAGCTGGGCAAACTCCCGGCCCTTGCAGATGCCCAGCACCTTCGAGGTCTCCTCGTCGCGCATGACCGGGATCAGCTTCTGCGGCAGCTTCGGCTGGCGCACCCGCTCCATCGGCGACCGGTCGATCTCCCCCTCGTCCAGCGTCAGCCACTCGAAGAACTGCTGCAGCCCCTTGTGCTTGTTCAGCGCCGTCGACGCCGACCGCGTCTCGATCATCCACGCCTGGAACGCCTCCACATGCGCTCGCGCGACCTCGACCGGATCCTCGGCCGCCACATCGGCGTCCGGATCCGGCGAGTACTCCCCCAGATACCGCGCCAGCTGCGCGGCCGCCAGCAGATAGTTGTAGCGCGTGGTCTCCGCGTAGTTCCCCGACCGCAACGAGCGGTCCCAGCCCCGCAGTGATCTTGTTCAAGTCCAAGAGCGGCATCTTCGCCGTCCTCCGAGTAAGGGTGCCGATGAGCGGCATGCTCAACCTCGAAGCCGGAAACGGCCCACACAGAAGAAGGGCCCTCACAGGCTCTCGCCTGCGAAGACCCTTCGCACCGTCGGGACGACAGGATTTGAACCTGCGACCCCTTGACCCCCAGTCAAGTGCGCTACCAAGCTGCGCCACGTCCCGATGCGCGTCCCGCGGAGATCCGCGTGATCGCGCCAACAGCACTTTACCTCACGCGGCCGACCGCGCCGAAGCGGGCGCCGTCCGGCGTGGGCCGGGGCCGATGGACAATCGGGGGTATGGGCAGCACATCGTCGGGAGAGCAGGCGGTCGCGCGGGACCGGGACAGCGAGGGGCGGGCACGCAGCGCACGGCCCCGGGACGGCCTCGGGCGTCCCTTGCCGTACGGGGCGGACGGTGTCGCCCGCCAGCCCGAGGGCGTCGTGCGCGCGCCGGAGGAGACCGTCGCCGAGGCGCAGGAACTGCTGGACGCGGGGAAGCCGTTCCATGCGCACGAGGTCTTCGAGGACGCCTGGAAGTCGGGGCCGGAGCAGGAGCGAACGCTGTGGCGGGGGCTGGCGCAGCTCGCGGTGGGGCTCACGCACGCGGCGCGGGGGAATGCGACGGGTGGGGCGAGGCTGCTGCGGCGGGGGGCCGGGGCCGTGGAGGAGTGGGCGGCCGGCGGTGGCGGGGAGCGGCCGTACGGGATCGATCTCGCGGGGCTCGTGGCGTGGGCGCGGGAGCTGGCCGAGGTCGTGGAGGACGGTGGCGGGGCGGCCGTGGACGCGCGGGAGCGGGCACCGAGGCTGCGGGGACGGGCGTAGCAGGGTCCCGGGCGCGGCCTGCGGGGACGCGGTGGCCGCGTTGTCGGTGGCGTGGGGCAGACTCGGGGCGTGCGAAAGATTCATGTCATCGGGATCGGGGCGGGCGACCCCGAGCAGCTCACGCTTCAGGCGGTCAGGGCGCTGCGTGGTACGGACGTGTTCTTCATCCTCGACAAGGGCGAGGTGAAGGCGGACCTCACGGGGCTGCGCCGGGACATGCTGGACGCGCACATACCGGAGGGGACGTATCGGGTCGTCCAGGCCCGGGATCCGGAGCGGGACCGGTCGGCCGGGGGTGCCGCCTACTCGCCCGCCGTCGGGGACTGGCGCAGTGCCCGTGCCGGGATCTACGAGCGGCTGATCGCCGAGGAACTGGGCGAGGACGACACCGGTGCGTTTCTGGTGTGGGGTGACCCCGCGCTGTACGACAGCACGCTCGGGATCCTGGAGGAGGTGCTGGACAAGGGCGCGGTGGACTTCGAGTACGACGTCGTGCCGGGCATCAGCAGCGTCTCCGCGCTCGTCGCCCGGCATCGGACGGGGCTGAACCGGGTCGCCGGGCCGGTGCAGATCACCACGGGGCGGCGGCTGGCCGAGGGCTTCCCGGAGGGGGTGGACGACGTGGTCGTGATGCTCGATGCCCACCAGAGCTTCCGGCGGTACGCCGACGAGGACATCGACATCTACTGGGGCGCCTACATCGGCACCCCGGACGAGATCCTCGCCTCCGGTCCGCTCGCCGAGGCCGGGCCCCGCATCGAGCGGCTGCGTGCCGAGGCGCGGGAGCGCAAGGGCTGGATCATGGACACGTATCTGCTGCGCCGGAACCCGAGGGAGCGGTAGGCACACCACGCCGGGGCGGTCGCACGGCACCCGCACGGACTCACCCGAGGCCGAGCCGCTCCAGCACCCCCGCCACATCCGGTACCGCGTCCACGCCCTCCGGCAGTGGTGGGCGGCGTACGAGCACGACGGGGAGGGCGAGTTGGCGGGCGGCTGTGAGTTTGGCGGAGGTCCCGGTCGCGCCGCTGTTCTTGGTGACCAGGACGTCGATGCGGTGCGCGCGGAGCAGGGACAGCTCGTCGGCGAGGGTGAACGGGCCGCGGGACAGGAGCACTTCGGTGTGCGGGGGCATGGGTGGCTCGGGCGGGTCGACGGAGCGTACGACGAAGTGGAGGTCGGTCAGGTGGGCGAAGGCCGCGAGGCCCAGGCGGCCGGTGGTCAGCAGGACGCGGTGGCCGAGGGCGGGCAGTAGGGCCGCGGCCTCGGCGAGGGAGGCGGCCTCGTGCCAGCGGTCGCCCGGGGCCGGGCTCCAGCCGGGGCGGCGCAGGATCACCGCCGGGACGCCGGTCGACCTCGCGGCGCGTACCGCGTTCGCCGTGATCGACGCGGCGAAGGGGTGTGTGGCGTCGATCAGGAAGTCCACTTGCTCCGCGCGCAGCCAGTCGGCCAGGCCCTCCGCGCCGCCGAAGCCCCCGATGCGCGACTCCCCCTCGACCGCGCCCGGCCGTGCCACTCGTCCCGCCAGCGAGGTGGTGACGCGGACGCCGGGGTGCGCCGAGAGCGCGGCGGCGAGTTCGCGGGCCTCGGTGGTGCCGCCGAGGATCAGGATGTGGTCGGGGGACATGGGGCGAGCGTACGAGGTGGGGCATGGGGAGCGGGACGCCGGGTTCGCATGGCGGCGGCTTGCCCGAGCGGCTCGCTGTGGTGCCCGAAACACGCTTGCCGGTGCCCGAGTTCTGCCCCCTCCTGTACGTCTCGACCCTCCTGTGGCGAACAGTATGAACACAACGATCGGATCGTGGTCCCTCGCCCCGCCGCTCCCTAGCATCGCGGCGCACGGCTCGACGACGCGCCGCCGAGGACGAGGAGCAGCGTCTTGGACTGGACGAGAACGCACGCGATGATCCGCAGGACCGTCCCATCGCCGGCCCAGTGGCGTACCACCCTGGCCGCCCTGCTGGCCGGTGCCCTCGCCGTGGGCATCCTCGTCGGCGCCTCCAACGCCCGCGGGGCGACGGCAGGTCCGGTCCTCGGCGAGTGCCCCGCCGATCTGGTCGGCAGGGCCGATTGCTACACCGGCCGGGACGCCAACGGCGCCTATTACTCCATCGCCCTGCCCGACGACTGGAACGGCTCCCTCGTCGTGCACGCCCACGGCGGTCCCGGCCTCGGCGCGGAGTCCGACCCCGGCCGCAGCGTCGGCGACCTGGGCCGCTGGTCGGTGATGGTGAAGGAGGGCTACGCCTGGGCGGGTTCGTCCTACCGCCGGGGCGGCTACGGGACGCGGATGGCCGCCGCCGACACGGAGAGCGTGCGCCGACTGTTCGTCGACGCGTTCGGCAAGCCGCGGCGGACGTATGTGCACGGCCAGTCGTGGGGCGGGAACGTCGCCGCGAAGGTCGTGGAGACCTACGGCGAGCAGCGCGGGGCGTACGACGGGGCGCTGCTCACCAACGGCGTCCTGGGCGGTGGCTCGCGCGGCTACGACTACCGGGTCGATCTGCGCGTCGTCTACCAGTACTACTGCGGCAACCACCCCCGTCCGACCGAGCCGCAGTACCCGCTGTGGCAGGGCCTGCGCGCCGGCTCGACCATGACGTCCGCCGGGCTGCGCGCCCGTCTCCAGGAGTGCACCGGCTACGCCTCCCCGCCGCAGGAGCGGACCGCGCCGCAGCAGCGCAACCTCGACGACATCCTCGCGGTCACGCGGATCCCGGAGCGCGCCCTGGAGTCGCATCTGCGGTTCGCGACCTTCACGTTCCGGGACATCGTGCACGAGCGCCTAGGGGGCCGTAATCCCTTCGGCAACGAGGGCGTCCGCTACTCCGGGTCGCATGACGACGAGGCCCTGAACGCCGGCGTCGAGCGGTTCGCCCCCGACCCCACGGCCGTACGGGATCTGTCCTACGACAGCGATCTCACCGGCAAGGTCTCGATCCCGGTGCTGACGCTGCACGCCATCGACGACCCGACGGCGTTCGTCGAGCACGAGGCGGCCTACCGGGCCACGCTGCAGGGGGCCCGGCGGGACGGGCACCTGGTGCAGACGTTCACGCGGGAGCACGAGCACAGCGAGCTGAGCGACGCCGAGTACGCCACGTCGATCGCGGCCCTGGACGCGTGGGTGCGCACGGGCAGGAAGCCGACGCCCGGATCGGTCGCGGCGTCGTGCGGGGCGTTCGACGCGACGTACGGCACGGGCTGCTTCTACGACCCCGGGTTCCGTCCGGGCCCGTACGCCTCCCGCGTCGAGCCGCGGCCGGGCGGACTGCGGTGGCCGGCCATGACGGCGGGTCAGGAGCGGGAGTGGAGCAGGATCGAGGGGGTCGGGATCGCTCCCTGAGGACCGTTCCCGTGGGCGGAGGACTGCTCCCGTGGGCGGGACGGCCCGGTCGGTGGTTATCGTCCTGGTATGGGATCCGTACGGGCCGTCCTCATCGACATCGACGGAGTTCTCACCGTGTCGTGGCAGCCGCTGCCCGGCACGGTGGAGGCGTTGCGGGAGATCCGCGCGGCGGGGCTCGGTGTCGCGCTGGTCACCAACACCACCTCCCGGACGCGGGCGTCGATCGCCCGCACGCTGGCGGACGCGGGGTTTGCGGTGTCCGCCGAGGACATCCTGACCGCGCCCGCCGTCACGGCCGCGTATCTCGCCGAGCACTGTCCGGGCGCGCGGTGTGCGCTGCTGAACAGCGGGGACATCGAGGAGGACCTGGCAGGGATCCCCCTGGTCGGTGAGGACGACAGGGACTCCGCGCCGGACGTCGTGATCGTGGGAGGTGCCGGGCCCGAGTTCGGTTACGCGGCGCTCAACCGGGCCTTCGGACACCTCCAGCGCGGCGCCCGGCTGGTGGCCATGCACCGGAATCTGTACTGGCGTACGAATGAGGGGTTGCAGCTCGACACCGGCGCCTTCCTGGCCGGCCTCGAGCAGGCCGCGCGGGTCGCGGCGGAGATCACCGGGAAGCCGTCGGCCGCGTTCTTCGAGGCGGCGCTGGCGCATGTGGGGGCCGGGGCGGGGGAGGCGGTGATGGTCGGGGACGACATCGAGTCCGACGTGCTGGCGGCTCAGCGCGCCGGTGTGACGGGCGTGCTGGTCAGGACCGGGAAGTATCTGCCGGAGACCCACCGGGACGCGAGCGGCACCCCCGACCATGTGATCGACTCCTTCGCCGAGCTGCCCGCCCTGCTGGCGGAAATGCGGGAGTCAGCGCAGCAGTAGCTGCAGTCCGCCCACGACCGTCGCCGCGATCACGAGCTGCTCGAACAGCCGCTGGTTGATGCGGCCCACGGCCCATGTGCCGAGCAGGGCACCGGGCACGACGAAGAGCACGAGTGCCGCGTCGAGGAGGAGCGAGCGGCCGTCGATCAGGCCGAGCCCGGCGCTGAAGGGCACCTTGGAGACGTTGACGATCAGGAAGAAGAAGGCGGACGTGCCCAGGAAGCCGAGCTTTCGGAAGCCGGCCGACAGCAGGTACATCGACATCACGGGGCCGCCCGCGTTGGCGACCATCGTGGTGAAGCCGCCGAGGACGCCGTAGGAGCGGGCCTTGACGCGGCCGGCCCGGGTGGTGACCGCGTCCGGCTCGTCCTCCTTGTCGGCCATACGGCGGCGCCAGACCGTCACGGCCGCCATCATCAGCAGGATCGCGCCGATGGATGTACGGACGATCTCGTCGTCGGCCCACACCAGGAACAGCGTGCCGAACACGACGCCGGCCGCGACCGCGGGGAACAGCCGCCACAGGGTGGGCCAGTGGGCGTGCCGTCGGTAGATGAGGACGGCGAGTACATCGCCGGCGATCAGGACCGGCAGCAGTACGCCGGTGGAGGCGCGGGCGGGCAGTACCGCGGCGAAGATCGCCAGGCTCACCGTGTTGGCCCCGCTCACGGCCGTTTTCGAGAAGCCGACGACCAGGGCCGCGAAGGCGAGCGCGGCGAACTCCCAGCCTGTTATGTGCCAAAGCGTCATCGTGTCCATGCGGAGACCGATGCTATGTGCAGACAACAGGTCTTGGTAAGGCGCGTCTCGCCAGTCGGGAGATCGCTAGTGCCGTGCCACCAGCACGGCACTGCCCTGCCCGACCCCGACGCACATCGTCGCCAGTCCTCGCTCGGCCCCCGTCCTGCGCATGCGGTGCAGCAGCGTCGTGAGGATCCGTGCGCCCGAGCAGCCCAGGGGGTGGCCCAGCGCGATCGCGCCGCCGCTCGGGTTGACCAGTTCGGGGTCGATGCCGAGTTCGTCCACGCAGGCGAGTGCCTGGGCGGCGAACGCCTCGTTGAACTCGGCCTCCTGGAGGTCGCCGATCGTCCAGTCGGCGCGGGCCAGGACCTTGCGGGTGGCGGGGACCGGGCCGATGCCCATCACGTCGGGGTGGACGCCTGCGGAGGCGCCGGCGACGTAGCGGCCGAGGGATTCCAGACCCAGTTCGTTCAGGGCCTGCTCACTGACCAGGAGCAGTCCGGCGGCGCCGTCGTTCATCGGCGAGGCGTTGCCCGCGGTGACGGTGCCGCCGTCGCGGAAGACCGGCTTGAGCCGGGAGAGCTTGTCGTACGAGGTGTCCTCGCGGATGCACTCGTCGCTGTCGACCAGCACGCCGTCAGGGCGCTCGACGGGCAGCAGTTCGTCGTCGAAGTGGCCGTTCTTGCGGGCCTCGGCGGCCCGTTGGTGGCTGCGCAGCGCGAACTCGTCCTGCCGCTCGCGTGCGACGCCGTACCGGGTGGCGACCTCCTCGGCCGTCTCGCCCATGGACAGCAGGCCGTGCAGTTCCTTCATCGCCGGGTTGACCAGGCGCCAGCCGAGCCGGGTGTCGAAGGTCTCCATGCGGTGGGGCAGCGCCTCGTCGGGGCGGGGCAGGACGAAGGGGGCGCGGCTCATGGACTCGGAGCCGCCGGCCAGCACGATGTCGGCCTCGCCGGCCGCGATGGTGCGGGCGGCGGCCGTCACCGCCTCCAGGCCGGACGCGCACAGCCGGTTGACGGTGGCGCCCGGAACCGACTCGGGGAGGCCGGCGAGCAGCGCGGCCATGCGGGCGACGTTGCGGTTGTCCTCGCCGGCCTGGTTGGCGGCGCCCCAGTAGACGTCGTCGACGCGCGCCGGGTCCAGTGCGGGGACGTCGGCGACGAGGTCCCTGATCACGGTCGCGGCGAGGTCGTCCGGCCGTACGGACGACAGGGCTCCGCGCAGCTTGCCGAGGGGGGTGCGGCGGGCGGCCGCGAAGTGGACGGGACGCACGACAGGACTCCTGACCGGGCCGTTTGGTTCGACCTGAATCGACACTCTCTTAATTAGCACCGCTAGTTTTGGACTATAGACCGACCTGGCGCACCCTGGGAAGATCCGCGGGAACCCGCACCGCCGCAGCCGACCCGAGCCGGAGGAGCCATGACCGAGTCGCGTGAGCACGTCCTCGACGGAAGCCGGGGGTCGATCGCCGTGCGCGAATGGCCCCATCCCCGGCCCCGCTGTGTCGTACTCGTCGTGCACGGCTACGGCGAGCACGTCGGCCGCTATGCCGAGGTGGCGGATGTGCTGGTCGGGCAGGGCGCGGCCGTGTTCGGGCCGGATCACCTCGGGCATGGGAGATCGGCGGGCGAGCGGGTGCTGATCGAGGATTTTCAGGACGTGGTCGCCGATCTGCACGCCGCAGCCGGGCTGGCCCGGGCCGCGCATCCGGACGTGCCCCTCGTGCTGCTCGGGCACTCGATGGGCGGGCTCGTCGCGGCACGGTACGCACAGCTGCACGGCGACGAGCTCGCCGCCCTGGTGCTGTCCGGGCCCGTGATCGGCGACTGGGAGCTGCCCCGGCGGCTGCTCGCCCTCGACGAGATCCCCGACACGCCCATCAGCCCGGCCGCCCTCTCCCGCGACCCCGAGGTGTGCGCGGCGTACGCCGAGGATCCGCTGGTCTGGCACGGGCCCATGAAGCGGCCGACCGTGGAGGCGTTCGCCCGGATGCTGGACACCGTGTCCAAGGGTGGCGACATCGGGCGACTGCCACTGCTGTGGCTGCACGGCGACGACGACCGGCTCGTCCCGCTCGCCGGCAGCCGGGTCGGCATCGAGGAACTGCGCGGGGCCGACTCGACCGAGTGCGTCTACCCCGGAGCGCGGCACGAGGTGTTCCACGAGACGAACAAGGCCGATGTCTTCGCGGACCTGATCCACTTCCTGGACGACGTACTCACCCACTGAGACATGCGGCGTTTGCACCGATTCGCCCTGGGCACCCGCGCCCGCAGGGGACGGGTGCCGTGCCGCACCGCTCCCCACCGGCCATGACCAAGCCAGAAGGAGGAGCGCCATGACCGTGGTCAAGAGCACGCTCCCGGAACCGGCTCGCCGGGTCGCCGGAGACGCCCTGCAGAGCACCCTCGTCGATCTTCTCGGCATCTCGCTGATCGGGAAGCAGGCGCACTGGAACATCGTGGGCCCGCGGTTCCGGTCGATCCACCTCCAGCTCGACGAGGTCGTCTCGGTGGCCCGCTCGTACGCCGACACGGTCGCCGAACGCTCCGCCGCCCTCGGCATGCCGCCCGACGGCCGGCCGGAGACCATCGCCGCGGCCTACACCCTGCCCGGCCCCAAGGAGGGCTGGATGCGCGACGACGAGGTCGTCCGGCTCATCGCGGACACGCTGGAGACGGCCATCGGGCGGCTGCGCGAACGGGTCGACGCCACCGCCGAGCCGGACCCGATGACCCAGGACCTGCTGATCGGCATCACGCGCGAGCTGGAGAAGCAGCGCTGGATGTTCGACGCCGAGAACTGGCCGCGCGGCGAGTGACACGGCCGTACACCAAGAGCCGTACGCCAGAAGCGGAGCCGCACCCGCAGGGAAGGGGCACACCGTGACCGACGCCCTCGAACTCGACGCGCTGTGGGAGGACTTCCACCGCGTGGTGAACATGACCTCGCAGGAGCTGGCCGCCTGGCTGCGGGTCAGCGACGCGGAGGAGGAGACCGAGCCGCTGCCCGACCAGGCCGGCACACAGACCGGGCAGCACGTCCTCGCGATCCTGCAGAAGCGGCGCACGGACCTCACGGACGACGACATCCAGGTGATGTACGACGTGGTGGACACCGTCACCGCCGAGGCGGACCTCGACAACGAGCCCGAGGCCGAACAGACGCGCCGTCGCCATCAGTTGATGACGATCGGCCACGACCCGCTCAAGCCATGACCGACGACAGGCGCGTCGTACGCGAACTCGTGCGGGCACACGGCCGGACGTTCGCCGAGGAGGCCGGCATCCCGCTGAAGGACACCCCGCAGCCGCTGTACCGGCTGCTGGTCCTGGCGCACCTGCTCAGCGCCCGCATCCGCGGCTCGGTCGCCATCGCCACCGCCCGCGCCCTGTACGAGGCGGGCCTGCGCGATCCGCGCCGGATGGCCGACGCCGACTGGCAGGAGCGGGTGGACGCGCTGGGCCGGGGCGGCTACCGGCGCTACGACGAGCGCACCGCCACCCAGCTCGGCGACGCCGCCGAGTTGCTGACCGACCGGTGGGGCGGCGACCTGCGGCGGCTGCGCAAGGAGGCGGACGGCGACGTCGATGAACTGCGCCGGCTGCTGCAGGAGTTCCCCGGCATGGGACCGGGCGGCGCCGACATCTTCCTGCGCGAGGCCCAGCGGGTCTGGCCCGAAGTGGCGCCCCGCCTCGACGACAAGGCGCTCTCCGGGGCCCAGCGGCTGGGCCTGCCCAAGGACCCGGACCGGCTGACGGACCTGGCCGGGGACACCGAACCGGCCGTGCTCGCCGCCGCGTTGGTGCGGGCCTCGCTCGACAAGGAGGTGGCCGAAGACAGTCTCCGCCGGGCCTCATGATCGTGACAGACTGCTCGGGCGAGCGCGTCGTCGAGCACAGGAGGCCTGCGTGACCGGGACCGAGTCGGCCGTACCGCGTATCGACACGAGCCGGCCGCATCCGGCCAGGGTGTACGACTGGTTCCTCGGCGGCAAGGACAACTACCCCGTCGACGAGGAACTCGGGCGGCAGATCACCGCGATGCAGGGCGACGCGCCACGGCATGCGCGGGCCAACCGCCGGTTCATGGAACGGGCCACGCGGGCGGTCGTGCGGGAGACGGGAATCCGCCAGTTCCTCGACGTCGGTTCCGGCATTCCGACCGAGCCGAACCTGCACCAGATCGCCCAGTCCGTCGTGCCGGACGCGCGGGTGGTGTACGTCGACAACGACCCGATCGTGCTCGCTCACGCGGCGGCCCTGCTCCGCGGGGCTCCGCAGGGGGTGACGGAGTATGTGCAGGCCGATGCGCGTGAACCGCGGCGGATCCTCGAACAGGCCGCGTCCGTCCTCGACTTCGACCGGCCCGTCGCCCTGTCGCTGATCGCGCTCCTGCACTTCATCGCGGACGACGACGGCGCCCATGAGCTGGTGGACACGCTGGTCGGCGCGCTGGCGCCGGGCAGCTGCCTGGTGCTGTCGGCGATGACGGCGGACTTCGACCCGGACAACGTCCGTCGGGGCATCGCCGCCTACACGGCGAGCGGGGTGACGCTCGTGGCGCGCTCCCACACCGAGATGGGCCGCTTCTTCAAGGGACTCGACCTGCTGGACCCCGGCCTGGTCTCCCTGTCGGACTGGCGGCCCGCGGCGGACGGGGAGCAGGAAGGACTTGTGTCGCTGTACGGCGCGGTCGGCATCAAGCGCTGATCAACGCCCCGCTCAGCCCAGCATCCACCCGCCGTCCACGGTGAGTTCGACGGCGTTGACGGACCGGTTGCGCAGCAGGAAGTCCACCGCGTCCACGACATCGGCCATCGTGGCGAGCCGCCCGCTGGGCGTCCTGGCGCGCAGTCCGGCCAGCACCTCCTCCGGCTTCCCCGCCCAGTACGGGCTGTCCCCCACGACCCCGGGATGCACGGCGTTGACCCGCACGGGCGCCAGCTCGACGGCGAGGGTGTTCACCAGACCGCGCACCCCCGCGTTGACCGTCGCCACCGTCGTCGCCCCCGGGTAGGGGCGCTCCTTGGCCTGGCCGCCGAACAGCACGATCGCGCTGTCCTCGTGCAGCCGCTGGCCCAGCGCGTGCACGACCTCGGTGTAGCCGACGAGCTTGAGCGTGACCAGGCGCAGGGCGGCGTCGATGTCGTACTCGGCGACGCGGTTCTCGTCCCGTGAGACGCCCGCGATCACCAGATGGTCCACGCGCCCGACGCCGGCCAGCGCGGCGGCGATCTCCCGCGGCCGGGCGAGGTCGAGGGCGAGGCCCTGGCGGGCGCCGATCTCCTTGGCGACCGTGTCGGCGCGATGGGCGTCCCGGCCGGTGAGGACCACCTCGTCGCCCCGCTGAGCACGCAAGCGCGCGAACTCGCGGCCGATCCCTGACGTGCCGCCCACCACAAGGACACTGCTCATGAGTCCAGGGCCTCCCTCAGATAGTCCCAGTCCCGCGTGAACCGGTACGAGTGCCGCGGCGGCGGCTGCGGCGCCTGTGTCTCCAGCCAGCGCACGGGCCCCTCCCCCGCGTTGGAGAAGCCATGGACGCACCCCGCGCCGGCCCAGGCGACGTCGCCGGGCCCGAGCCGGTACCGCTCACCGTCGAAGGTGGCGTCGACCAGCCCTTCGAGGATCAGATACGTCTCCTCGAAGGGGTGGTCGTGGCTGCCCGCGATGCCGTCGGGGTCGTACTGCACCATGAACATGGTCGAGGCGACCGCGCCGAGGTCGCTGTCCACCATCATCTTCACGGTGATCCCGCTGTACACGAGCAGCGCGGTCCGCATGCTCGCCGACACCGCGAGCAGGTCCTGCGACTGCTTGCCGGGGTCCATCTGCGCGGGCTCGAAGTGGCCGAAGGACCGGGTGCGCGGATCGCGGACGTCGATGCGCACGGGCTCCCCGCGGGGCAGCTCGGGCACCGCCTGGGTGTCGTACCCGTAGCGTGCCCGCGGTACCGGGGCGAGCATGTCGGCCCAGCGCCCGCCCGTGTCCCCGGCGCCCCGCCAGGAGTGCGGGACGCCGGTCGGCAGGAGGCCGTAGTCGCCCTCTTCGAGGCGGTACGACCCCTCGGGCACATCGAGGATCACGGCCCCGTCGAGCACATGGAAGCTCTCCTCGTACGAGTGCACATGCGCGCCGACCCGGCCCTCGGGCCGTATCTCGCACAGCCCGAAGCCGGTGTGCACACTGCCGTCGCCCTCGCCGACCAACTCCCGCCGCCGGTGACCGAGTTCGTCGTACGGCGGCTCCGGGACGTCGGCGGCGAGGCGCACCAGGTGTCGGGTCATGCCGCGCGCTTCGCCTCCTTCGCGGACAGGAGCCGGTCGCGGGACTCCTGGACCAGTCGCCGGGCCCGGTCGACGTCCGCGACCAGCCTGCCGTCGCGCTTGTGGATCACGCCGTCGACGATCACCGTCTCGACGTTGGAGACGTCGGCCGAGAGGGTCACCGCGGCGGCCGCGTCGTGCACGGGGGCGACGTTGAGCGCGGTGGCGTCGACGGCGACGACGTCGGCGCGCTTGCCGGGGGTCAGGGAGCCGGTGCGGCCCTCGAGGCCCGCGACGTGGGCGCCGTTGAGCGTGGCCATCTCCAGCAACTGCCGGGCCGTCAGCATGGTGTCGGGCACGGGCATGTTGGCCTTCCAGCAGTCGGCGTTGACGCGGGCGCGCTCGGCGCCGAAGGCCGCGCGGATCTGGGTGAACATGTCGCCCGGCACGGTGGTGACGACGTCGATGCTCAGGGACGGCCGCAGCCCGTGCTCGACGGCCTGCATCACGGGCGGCCAGCCGTGCCCCATCTGCAGCTCGACCTGCGGCGCGATCGAGACCGTACCGCCGCTGTCGGCGACCATCTGCCACTCGTCCTCGTGGAGGTAGCAGCAGTGGATGTAGGTGGTGTCGGGGCCGAGGAGTCCCATGTCGCCCAGCTGCTTGACCATTCCGAAGCGGCCCGCCAGCCGGCCCATCGCTACATGCACGGTGATCGGGAGGTCCAGTTCGCGGGCGAGGGCCCACTCGGCCGTGACGACGTCGTTGACGCAGAAGCCGGGGCCGCGGGTGGCCAGGGCCATGGTCAGCAGACCGTCGTCCGAGGCGAAGTAGCTGTCGCGGATCCGTCGTACGTCGTCGCCCGGCATCGCGATCTTGCTCTCGAACCAGTAGTCGGCGAGCGAGGTGTTGGCGCTGCCGTAGGCGTACTGGGCGCGGATGCCGCTCTCCTTGAGGCCCTGGATCGCGGCGTCCGGGTGGGCGGGCGTGTTGTTGATGTGCGACCAGTCGACGAGGGTCGTGATGCCGGCGTTCAGGCACTCCAGGGATCCGGCGAGGTTGGCGGCGTACACGTCCTCGGGGGTGTACAGCGGTGCGAAGGTGTCGAGGATGTCGACGAAGTAGTCGTCCAGCGTGGCGTCCGGGGCGACGTTTCGGATGGGCGCCTCCCAGGTGTGCCGGTGGGTGTCGACGAAGCCGGGGATCACGATCCGGCCGGTCATGTCGAGCACGTCCGCGTCGGCGCCGATCTCGGGCCGCACCGCGGCGATCCTCCCGTCCTCGATGAGGACGTCCCCCTGGGGCAGGTCCCCGATGTCGGGATCCATCGACAGTACGTGACCGCCTCGCAGGAGTATCCGATGGGGCATCGCTCTTCCTCCCATGGTGTTCAGTAGGCGGCGAGTCCGCGCACGGTCGCCACGACCTTCTCGACAGTGGGGATCACGCGCTCCTCCAGCGCGTCGGCGAACGGCAGCGGGACACAGTCCCCGGCCACCCGTCGGACCGGCGCGTCCAGCAGGTCGAACCCCTCGTCGGCGACGACCGAGACGAGTGTCGCGCCCCAGCCGCCCTGGTACGGGTTCTCCTCGACGGTGACGAGACGCGAGGTCCGCCCGAGCGAGGTGAGCACGGTGGTGACGTCCAGCGGCACCAGACAGCGCAGGTCGACGACCTCGGCCTCGATGCCCTCGCCGGACAGCAGCTCGGCCGCCTTCAGCGCGAGGGGCACCATCGAGGCCAGCGCGACGAGGGTGACGTCGGCGCCCTCGCGGACGACGGCGGCCCGGCCCAGTTCGACGACGTGGTCCGGGGGCGGGGGCGTGCCCTTGGATGCGAGGAGCCCCTTGTGCTCGAAGAAGACCACCGGGTCGTCGCTGCGGATCGCGGCCGCCATCATGCCGATCACGTCGGCGGGCGTCGCGGGTGCGGCGATCTTCAGGCCGGGCACGGTCAACGCCCAGTTCTCGGTGGCCTGGGAGTGCTGGGCGCCGAAGCCGAGCCCGCCGCCGTTGGCGGTGCGCACCACGAGCGGGACGGTGACCTGGCCGCCCGTCATGTACCGCACCTTGGGGATCTCGTTGGCGAGGTAGTCCCAGCAGCAGGCCAGGAAGTCGGAGAACATGATCTCGGCCACGGGCCGCATCCCGGTCATCGCGGCGCCCATGGCGGCCCCCACGATGGCCTGCTCGGAGATCGGCGTGTCCCAGACCCGCTGCGGCCCGAACTCCTTGAACAGCCCGACGGTCGTCTTGAACACCCCGCCCGCCTCTCCGATGTCCTCGCCCAGGCAGACGACGGACGGGTCGCGCCGCATCTCGCGCGCGATGCCCTCGGCGACCGCTTCCCGGTAGCTGATCACGTCCGCCACGCCGCACCTCCGTCGGCCCATACGTCGGTCAGTGCCTCGTCCGGATCGGCGGGCGGAGCGGCCTTGGCGGCCTCGACGGCCTTGCGCACCACGGCCGTCGCGCGCTCGTCCGCCTCACCGACCACGGCCTCGGCCACACCCATCTCGACCAGTTGCCCCCGCGCCACGTCCAACGGGTCGTGTTTCAGCCAGCGTTCGACCTCCTCGGCCGGTCGGTAGGTCGCCGGGTCGGCGCGGCTGTGCCCGAAGTGCCGGTAGGTCTGCGCCTCCAGCAGTGCCGGCCCGTCCCCTGCCCGGGCGCGCGCCGCGAGCCGGGCCACCGTCTCCTGGACGGCGATGACGTCGTTGCCGTCCACCACCTCGCCCGGGACGCCGTAGGCGGGCGCCCGGTCGGCGGCGGGCCTGGGCACGGCCGTGACGTCGGCGATCGGCGTGTACTCCATGTACAGGTTGTTCTCGCAGACGAACAGCACCGGCAGCTTCCATACGGCCGCCAGGTTCAGCGCCTCGTGGAAGGCGCCGATGTTGGTGGCGCCGTCGCCGAAGAAGGCCACCGCGATCTGGCCGGTGCCGCGCAGCTTGGCCGACCAGGCGGCGCCGGCCGCCATCGGGAGGTGGGCGCCGACGATGGCGTAGGAGCCGAGCATGCCGGTGGAGGCCTTCGTCAGGTGCATGGAACCGCCCTTGGCCTTGCACAGCCCGGTGGCCCGGCTCATGAGTTCGGCCAGGCACTCCTCGGGGGTGGCGCCCCGCGCCATCGCGTGATGGTGGCCGCGGTACGTGGCGAAGACGTAGTCGTCGGGGCGCAGGGCGGCGCTCGCGCCGACGGCGATGGCCTCGTGTCCGGCGGCGAGGTGGGTGGTGCCCTTGACCAGGCCCTGGAGGAACAGGTCGTGGGCGGCCTTCTCGGTACGGCGGATGACGGTCATCTGCTCGTAGGCGGCGAGGAGGGCGGCCGGGTCCATCACGGCGTCCCGGTGTTCAGGTGGGACTGCGCCTCGCGCCGGGTGTTGAGCTCGCCGCCGACGGTCCAGTACTTGCGGCCGGCGACCAGCAGTTCCTCGGCGGGGAACTTGGTGATGACCTCGCACCCGTCGGCGGTGACGACGACCTCCTCCTCGATACGGGCGGCGGACCAGCCGTCGGCGGCCGGCCAGTACGTCTCCAGGGCGAACACCATGCCCTCTTCGAGGACCTCGGGGTGGTCGAGGGAGACCAGTCGGCTGAAGATCGGCTTCTCCCAGATGGACAGGCCCACCCCATGGCCGTACTGCAGCGCGAACGCGGCCGTCTCGTCGGCGAAGCCGAACTCCTCGGCGCGCGGCCAGACCTGGACGATGTCGGCCGTGGTGGCGCCGGGCCGGACCAGGGCGATGGCCCGGTCCATGTACTCGCGGCAGCGGACGTAGGCGTCGCGCTGGGCGCTGGAGGCGCTGCCGACGGCGAAGGTGCGGTAGTAGCAGGTGCGGTAGCCGAGGTGGCTGTGCAGGATGTCGAAGAAGGCCGGGTCGCCGGGGCGGATCAGACGGTCGCTGTAGACGTGCGGGTGGGGTGAACAGCGCTCGCCGGAGATCGCGTTGACGCCCTCGACGTACTCGCTGCCGAGGTCGTACAGCACCTTGCTGACCACTCCGACGCACTCGTTCTCGCGCACGCCGGGGCGCAGATAGCCGTACAGCTCCTCGTAGGCGGCGTCCACCATCGCGCAGGCCTGGGTGAGCAGGGAGATCTCGTCCGAGGTCTTGATGCGGCGGGCCTCCAGGAAGACCTGCTGGCCGTCGACCACGTCGATGCCCTCGGCGCGCAGGGCGGTCAGGATCGGCATCTCGGCGACGTCGATGCCGAGCGGCTCGCCGGCCAGGCCGTGCTCGCGCAGCTCGGTGGCGATCTTGGCGGCGACGTCCTGGGCGATGCCGGCGTCCGGGTGGAAGGCGCCGCGGAGTGTGGAGATGCCGGCGCGGGCGCCAGTGGGCGGGCCCTCCTTGCCGTCGCTGTAGTCGAGCCACGGGTTGTAGAGCTGGTGGTGACGGGCGGCGGAGCCGAAGTCCCAGACGATGGGTTCGCCGCCGCGCACCAGCAGGGCGAAGCGGATCAGCTTGTCCATCGCCCAGGTGCCGATGTGCGTGGCGGTCATGTAGCGGATGTTGGCGAAGTCGAAGCTGAGCACGGCGCCCAGCTCGGAGCGGTTCAGGGTCTCGTTGAGGCGGGCCAGCCGCTGCCTGCGCAGCCGGTCCAGGTCGACGCGCTCTTCCCAGTCGACGGCATTGGGTCCGAATGTGCGGATCGCCATGGCGACCACCCCCACTGCGGAGTCAACGACTGTCCGGGGCGGGTGTCAAGTGTCACTGAACATCTTCACTGAACATCTCGGTGAACACGAACCAGGTACCGATGGCCGGTACGTCTCCATCGTTGCGGTAGCAGTGCGGGGTCGTCGACTCGAAGCAGACCGCGTCGCCCGGGCGCAGCGTGTACTCGTCGAAACCGAGGGTGAGGATCAGCTCGCCCGAGGTCAGACAGCCGTACTCGGTGCCGGCATGGCGCATGAGGCCGCCGGAGCTGGAGGAGGAGCCGCCGGGCCGGTAGGTCACCTGCAGAAAGTCGACGGGGGTGCCCGGAACATGGCCGAGACGCTCCCACACCACACCCGAGTCCAGCTCCAGCACCTCGCGCCCGTCCGGCGTGACCAGCGGGCCGATGCGGCGGCCGGGGTCGGCGGCGAAGGCGGCCAGGGCATGCAGGACGGTGCCGGGGGCGCTGCCGGGAGCTGTGCCGGTCGCTGCGCCGGGTGTCGCCACCGGGGATGCGGCGGCCGTGGTCTCGACCGCGTCGAAGAGCGCCTCGATGGAGATGCCGAGGGCCGTCGTGATCGCGTACAGGGTGCTGACCGAGGGCTGGCTCTTGCCGTTCTCGATCTGGGAGATGAGGCTCGCCGACACGCCGATCTCGCGGGCGAGCCCGCGCAGGCTCGTCCCATGCCGCAGGCGTGCCTGCCGGATGCGCTCACCGACGGGTGGGACGGCGGCGGGAGGCATGGGGCGGCTCCTCTCCGGGCGGTGGGAACGGGCAGCGTTCGCTCCCATTGAACAGTGCGAAGCGCCCGAACGGTATCGATATCGGAAACGGACGGCGTCAGGCCTTCCACGCCGGGAACACCGCCCGCACCTCCCAGCCCACCGCGCCGCGTGGTCCGGCGTGCAGTTCGCCGCCCAGTGCGGTGACTCGTTCTTTGAGGCCGACGAGTCCGAAGCCTCCGCCGTGTGCGGCGGCCGGGAGTTGGGTGCCGCCATGGCCGTCGTCGGCGACCGATACCGCGAGGCGGCCGGCGTCGTCGCGCAGGTTGACCTCGATGTGCGCGGCGTCGGCGGCGTGGCGGCGGATGTTGGTCAGGGCCTCCTGGACGACGCGGAAGGCGGCGGCCTGTACTTCGTGGGGGATGTCGTCGCTGACGGTGGGGTCGCGGCGCAGGGTGACCTGCTGGACCGGGCTCGCGAAGGCGTTGGTGAGTTCGGTGATGCCGGCGAGGTCGCCGACGGGGCGGTGGTCGGCTGCTTCGGAACCGGTGTCGCGCAGGACGCCGACGGTGCGGCGCATCGAGGCAAGGGCCTCGGTGGCGGCGCGTTCGATGCCGGCCAGGACCGGGTCGAGGTCCTGTGGCTGGGTCTGCGCCATCATCCGGGCCATCTGCGTCTGTACGAGGATGCCGGTGACATGGTGGGCGACGAAGTCGTGCAGGTCGGCGGCGATGGCGACGCGCTCGCCGCGCCGGGTCTCGCTCACCGCGAGCGCCCGCCGGTAGTCCATCGTGCGCAGATACACGGCGAGCCCGGCGAAGAGGCCGACCAGGACCAGGCCGACCACCATGAAGCCCAGCACGCCGGAGTCCAGCGGCCCGACATACCGAACCGGCAGCAGCAACAGCGCAGTCACGGCCACGGCGCCGCACCCCCAGGCCCAGCGAGGCGGGCAGTGCCGTACGGCGACGAACAGCAGGCACAGCAGGATCAGGACCTCGCCGGGACCGTACAGGTTGTCCACGCCGGCCGCCACGGCGCCCGCCGTGTAGAGGATCGAGACGAGAGCGAACGCGGCGGTGCGCACCTGCGGTGTGAGCCACTCGGGCCGCCGACCGGCCGGCCACAGTACAGCGGCCAGGCCCACCAGCAGCACGGTAAGCGTCGGCCAGACGGACGGCCTCCCCATCGGCAGCACGCTCGTCCCGTCGGCGCCCGCGTAGAGAACGTCGACGACACAGGCGGCGAGCAGCAGGCCGACGGCGAAGCCCCCGACACAGCCGCGGGGGGAGAAGGACCTCATGCCGATCACGGTAGACGTGGCGGCGAGCGGCGGGATCGGCCGTTCGGCCGAGGGGCCCGGCGAGAACGCCGGCCTTATGGCCGAGGTGCGCGTGCGGCCCCGCGGGCGAGGGTGGTGTCGCATCCCCACCCACGGACACCAGGACCTCAGGAGCACGCGATGCAGCGCAGCGAGTTCGCCGTCGGCGTCATCGGCGGCGTGGCAGCCGTGGTCGCACTCGGCAGCCTCGGCACCTACGGGAGACCGTCATCCCGCTCCCGCTGGTCGTCCCGACCGGCGGCGCCACCGCCATGGGGGCGCACGGCTCCCACCAGCTCAGCAAGGTGGCCGGCGCCACGATCAACACCTCCGGGATGATCGAACCCTTCGCGTGTGTCATCGTCGACGCCCTCGCCCTGTTCGCCGCGATGTCCGGGAGCCGACCGCCGCGGAAGGTCACGGCCGACCCGGCGCGGACAGCGGACCGACCAGAGCCCGGAGCACTCCGGCCCGCACCCCCTGAGGCATGATCGAGCCATGACCACCCCACCCCCGTCCGGGGCGCCCATCCGCGTCCTCATCGCCGACGACCAGGAGATGGTCCGCACCGGCTTCCGCTTCTTCCTCAACGCCCAGCCCGACATGACCGTGGTCGCCGAGGCCGCCGACGGCGAGGAGGCGGTGGAGCTGGCGCGGCGGGAGCGGCCGGACGTGTGCCTGCTGGACATCCGGATGCCGAAGCTGGACGGGCTGGAGGCGACCCGGCTGCTCGCGGGGCCCGATGTGGCCGACCCCATGCGGGTGGTCGTGGTGACCACCTTCGACCTCGACGAGTACGTGTACGGGGCGCTGCGCGGCGGTGCGTGCGGGTTCCTGCTGAAGGACTCCGGGCCCACGCTGCTCGCCGAGGCGGTCCGCGCCGCCGCGGCCGGCGACTCGCTGGTCTCGCCGTCGATCACGGTCCGGCTGCTCAAGCACGTCACCGCCCCGCAGACCGCCACCGCCGCCCCGGTCAAGCCCGCGGCCCAGCCCACGGAGCCCCTCACCGACCGTGAGCTCGACGTGGTCCGCCTGGTCGCCCTCGGCCGCACGAACGCCGAGATCGCCGCCGAGTTGTACGTCTCGCTGTCCACGGTCAAAACACACCTGTCCAGCGTCCAGTTGAAGCTGTCCGCCCGCAATCGCGTCGAGATCGCCGCCTGGGCCTGGCAGAACGGATACGGGCAGCCCGGCGGCTGACGGCCCTGTCCTGCGGACGGCGCTCACCCGAACGGTCCGGTGCGGCTGGTGGGCCGTCAGGTCCGGTGGTGCGCTGGGGGCACGTGTCACGTCCACAGGAGGCAGCCCAGATGACCCCTCGCCCGTCGTCCCGACCCGTCCGTGTTCTCTGCTCGGCCCTGGCCACCGGTGCGTTGCTGACCACCGCGGCCTGCTCGGACGGCGACGGCGAGGACGTCACCCAGGCCGCGGCGGTGGCCCGGCAGACGCCGACCCCCTCGCCCACCACCGCCCTCACCGAGGCCGGCGCGAAGACCGCGCTGATCACCGAGGCGGACATCGAGGACGACTGGACCCAGGTGACGGACTCGGAGGTCGCCACCTGGCACGACACCATGCTCATCGGCACCGTCGACGCCGACGACTTCCTCACCGGCAAGACGGATGCCGCGGACTGCCAGCGGCTGATCGACGGCCTCTACACCGACCAGTTGCTGGGCAAGCCGTCCGGGGCGTCCGCGCTGCGCGGCTTCCAGCAGGGCGACTCGCGTCTGCTGTACCAGGTGGCCGCCTATGAGCGCAGCGACCCTCAGGAGTCCCTGGCCTGGCTGAAGACCCTGCCGCAGGAGTGCGACCAGTTCACGGTGACCGACCAGGGCGAGGAGCGCACGGTCCAGGTCATCGAGACGTCCCTGCCCAAGGTGGGTGACGACCGCGTCGGCCTGCGCGTCACGGTGAAGGGCACGGCGGACGGCGATCCGGCCACCCTCACCGAGGACGTGGCCGCCGTACGCGTCGGCAATGACGCGATCACCGTCACGGCGGGCGGGTTCGACGGGGCCGAGGACGACTCCGTCGAGCAGGCGGTGAAGCTCGGCACCCAGCGGCTGAAGGACGTGCTGGCCGGGAAGTCGCCCGCCGCGACGCCCAGTGAGATCGAGTAGCCGGGCCCGCCACTCCCCCGCGTCCGCCAACGGCCGCGCCGGCTCTGCCGATTCCCGGGACAGCGTGATCAACGGACCGGCACAATGGCGGCGATGACCGGTTTCGGTCGTGCGTGCGAGGAGAGGACGAGTCGTGAGTGATGGCCACACCCCGTCGGGCGGGTCGGCGAAGCTGAACACCGGTGTGGCGCACAACGCGCGGGTGTGGAACTACTGGATCGGCGGCAAGGACAACTACGAGGTCGACCAGCAGGTCGGCGAGCATGTCGCCGGGATGTTCCCGATCATCCGGGACATCGCCCGCGCGGACCGCGAGTTCCTGGGCCGCGCCGTGCGCTTCGTGGCCGAGGAGCGGGGCATACGGCAGTTCCTGGACATCGGCACCGGGCTGCCGACGGCGGACAACACCCATGAGATCGCCCAGCGCGTCGCGCCCGACTCGCGGATCGTGTACGTCGACAACGACCCGATCGTGCTGGTGCACGCCCGCACCCTGCTGACCGGCACCCACGAGGGCGCCACCGCCTACATCGACGCCGATGTGCACGACCCGGACGCCATCGTCGAACGCGCCGCGCAGACCCTGGACTTCAGCAAGCCGGTCGCGGTGATGATGCTGGGCATCCTCAACTTCGTGCTGGACCACGACAAGGCCCTCGACATCGTGCGGCGTGTCCTGGCCGCCGTCCCGTCCGGCAGCCTCCTGGTCCTGACGCACCCGACGTTCGACTCCGAGCTGGGCGGTGAGGGCCAGATCCCGGCGATGAAGTTCTGGAACGAGAACGCCACCCCGCCGATCACCGCTCGCAGTGGCGCGGACATCGCCGCCTTCTTCGACGGTCTGGAGCTGCTGGAGCCGGGGATGGTGTCCTGCTCGCGCTGGCGCGCCCCGGACTCTCCCGCGCCGGTGCCGCAGTACGGCGCGGTGGCCGTGAAACCCTGACGCACAGCGGGAACACACGGATCGGTACCAACCGGCCGAGCTCGTCGAGGAGACCGTATGACCACCCTTGCCGACCCCCTCCCGGGCGGGCGTCCCGGTGACGTCGAGCGGGCCGGTGCGCTGGGCGGCGAGCCGGCCGGGCGGGGCGTGCACGGGATCGTGCCGGCCTATGCGGACACGGCGGGCATCGGCCGGGTGAAGAAGACGATCCCGACGGCGGCCTCGGCGGCCTGGGGGGGTCGGGATGTCGCCGGTGTTCGACACCTTCCTCGCGAACGACTCGATCCACACGACCGACGTGCTCGGCTCCCCGGACGGCGATCCGCGCCTGTATTCCGACCTGGACCACCTGGTGGAACTGGCCGGGCAGCCGAGCTGGGCGTGGGCGCCGGTCGACCGGATCACGCAGGAGGGCGAGCGGCACGGCGTCACTTGCGGACTGCCCGCCCCCGAACCCCTCCCCGCCCCCGACACCCGTCCGCACCGCGACTGAGCGTTCGCAATTCCCGGAAAGTATGATCAAGCAATGTCTGACATGACGGAAACCACGCCCGGCTGGCTGACCAGCGACGAACTGGAGCAGGCGCGCGCCCGCATGCCGATCCTGTACGTCGAGGCCGTGCCCGTGCGCGTCGACGACAGCGGCGAGGTCACCAGCATCGGCCTCCTGCTGCGCATCGGACCGGACGGAACGGTCAGCCGGACCCTGGTCTCCGGCCGCGTGCTGCACCACGAGCGGGTCCGCGACGCCCTACTGCGCCACCTGGAGAAGGACCTCGGCCCGGTGGCGCTCCCCCGGGTGCCGACCTCGCTGCAGCCGTTCACGGTCGCGGAGTACTTCCCGACGCAGGGCATCACGCCGTATCACGACCCGCGTCAGCACGCGGTCTCCCTGGCCTACGTAGTCCCGGTCACCGGCGACTGCCGCCCCCGCCAGGACGCCCTCGACCTGGTCTGGTTCAGCCCGCAGGAGGCCCTGTCACCGGCGGTGCAGAGCGAGATGCCCGGCGGCCACGGGGTGCTGCTGAAGCAGGCGCTGGCGCATGTGGGCTGTGTGATCTGACCGCCCGTGAAACAGCGAGGGCAAGGAGCCCACTGTCTCCTCGCCACTCTCAACGTATAGCGCACCGGGGGGCTTGCGACAAGGCCGCCCTGGTGCCGCACAATCACCCGACCGAAGCCAGGACCTGCGGAAACGGGGATTGTGATGATCGACGTCATCATTGCCGGCGGCGGACCGACCGGCCTGATGCTGGCCTGCGAACTGCGGCTGCACGGCGTGCACGTGGTCGTGCTGGAGAAGCTGACCGAGCCGACCGCGCAGTCCCGGGGGCAGGGACTGCACGCGCGCAGCGTGGAGATGCTGGACCAGCGCGGCATCCTGGAGCGGTTCCTCGCGGTCAGCGAGACGTTCCGGGCCGGCGGGCTCTTCGGCGGCATCGCCAAGCCGTGGCCGGAGCAACTGGACACGGCTCACCCATACGGCCTCGCCACACCGCAGCCGGTCACCGAGCGGCTGCTGAACGAGCGTGCCCTCGAACTCGGCACCGACATCCGGCGCGGCTGCGAAGTGGTGGGGCTGAGCCAGGACGCGGACGGGGTGAGCGTCGAGCTGGCGGACGGCACGCGGCTGCGCTCGCGCTACCTCGCCGGCTGCGACGGCGGCCGCAGCCTGGCGCGCAAGGCGCTCGGTGTCGGCCTCCCCGGTGCGGCGGCCAAGGTCGAGACCCTGCTGGGCGAGATGGAGCTGACCGAGGATCCGGAGCGGATCGCCGCCGTCGTCGCCGAAGTCCGCAGGACCCAGCTCCGGTTCGGCGCCACCGCCGACGGTGACGGGGTGTACCGCGTGGTCGTTCCGGCCGACGGCGTGGCCGAGGACCGTGCGAGCGAGCCGACCCTCGAGGAGTTCCGGCGGCAGCTCCGGGCGGTCGCGGGCACCGACTTCGGCGCGCACTCGCCGCGCTGGCTGTCCCGGTTCGGCGATGCCACCCGGCAGGCCGAGCGCTACCGGGTGGGCCGGGTGCTGCTGGCCGGAGACGCCGCGCACGTCCATCCGCCGACCGGCGGCCAGGGGCTCAACCTCGGCATCCAGGACGCGTTCAACCTCGGCTGGAAGCTGGCCGCGGCGGTCAAGGGCTGGGCGCCGGAGGGGCTGCTGGACACCTACCACGCCGAACGGCACCCGGTGGGCGCCGCCGTGCTGGCCAACACGCGTGCGCAGATCACCCTGCTGGGCACGGATCCGGGCGCGACCGCGCTGCGGGAGCTGTTTTCGAAGCTGATGGACTTCGAGGAGGTGAACCGGTACGTGACCGGGATGATCACCGCGGTCGGGGTCCGCTACGACTTCGGCGAGGGCCACGAACTGCTCGGCCGGCGGATGCGGGACGTGCCCCTGAAACGCGGCCGGCTCTACGAGTTGCTGCACGACGGCCGCGGGCTGCTGCTCGACCGCACCGGCCGACTGTCGGTAGCCGGCTGGGCGGACCGGGTCGACCACGTCGTCGACGTCGGCGAGGAACTGGACGCGCCCGCGGTGCTGCTGCGGCCGGACGGCCATGTGGCGTGGGCAGGTGCGGAGCAGCGGGAGCTGCTGGGTCCGCTGCGCAGGTGGTTCGGCGCCGCCGCCGACTGAGACGGCAACTACTGCTTCTGCGACGTCGACGAGAAGACGACCGCCCCACTCCGGCGCATTCGCGAGGGGCCGTCGCGCTACCGAGGTGTGATCACCACCGTCACCGTCCGGTTCTTCGCGGCGCTCGCGTGCGGCGCGTCGCGCTGGTCCGCGCTGGCCGTGGTGAACGCGGTGAGGGGCTTGCCGCTGGCCGTGCTCAACTCGCGGGCGGCGATGAGGGCGCGCCAGAGGGAGAGGACGGAGCCGCCGCTGGTCGGGGCGCCGGGGACGGTCGCGGTCTGGCCGTAAATCTCGACGTCCGCTTCCCTTCCCGCCAGGCGCTCGCCCAGAGCGGCGAGCCGTTCGGCGCCGACCGGGGTCAGTTCGGCGCCCTCGGAGAAGAGCCCGTCGGAGAAGGCGACCTCCACGGAGGCCTCCTGGACGACCGGGTCGATGCCCGGTGCCCGCAGCGCGTCGGCCAGGGCCGTGGCCGCCTGGGTCCGCCGGGCCGTCGCTCGGTCCCGCTCGCGCGCCTGCTCCGCCCGGCGTTCGGCGTCGAGGCGTTCGGCGAGCTGCGCCGCGCGGTCGGCCGGCGACAGGCCCGGCTGGGCCGGGCGTTCGCCGGCGCCGTCGGTGAGGGCGACCGTGCAGGCCGTGATCGCGGCCACGGCACAGACCGCGGCGACGAGGGCCGTGCGGGCGCGGTGGCGGGCGAGAGCCGCCCGTGGGCCGCGTCGGCCGAGCCGGTCGATCCTCGCCAGCCCGGCCGAGGCGGACGGATCCTGCGGCTGCCGCTCCTGGACCCGGTGCCAGTACTCGGCCGCCCGGGCCAACTCGCCGCGCTGGGCGTGCACACGGGCGAGCAGGTCCAGTACGTCCGGGTGGGCCGCGGCGACGGGACCCTCGGCCTCGTGCAGCAGCCGCAGGGCACCGTCCAGGTCGCCGGAGCGGGCCGCCGTCCGGGCGCGTGAGACGAGCAGGGCGATGCGGAGCGAGTCGGCGGCCGGGGCGGTGGCGTCCTGCCCTGTGCCGTCAGAGGCTGCGCTGCCGTTGCCGCCACTGCCGCCGTTGCCGTCGGCAGACAGGAACGCGCCGGACGGGACTCCCGCCGGGACTCGGGATGTGACCACCGTCAACTCCTCCTGTGCGCCGACTAGTTGATGCCGCCGGACAGCCGCTCGGCCTCATCCGCGACCCCGGGCGGCAGCAGTCGGCGCAGTCGCTCGTTGACCCCGGCGAGAGCGCGGCGGTCCCCCGCGGCGACGGCACGGCGGCCCTCCAGGATGGCGGCGTCAGCCTGCGCGCGGGAGAACATGTCGTCGCGCATCTCGACCAGCGCGTGGAAGACGACGTACTCCCACTGGTCGGTGCGGCGCAGCAGCTCGACGTGGAACTCCCCGGCCCGCTTGATGAGCCGGCGCAGATCCGCCGGAGAGGCGTCGTCGCCGAGCGAACTGGCCCGGTCCCGCATGCTCTGCAGCTCGCGCCGGTCCGACGGGCCGCCGCCGACCTGCTCGATGACGTCCTCGCAGGCGCTGAGCAGATCCCACAGCTCGCGTTGCAGCCCGGGGATCTCGATGGCCTCCTCGATGTCGTCGAGCTGGGCCTCCACATCGCGGATGCGGCGGTCGCTGGTGACGGCGGCGCCGGTGTCGACGGCCGCCGCGTCCACCTCCTTGCGCAGTTGCGGGATGGCCTGCTGGTCCGAGAGGTCCTCCAGCCGGTTCCGGGCCGGCTCGGAGTGGACGTCCTCGGCCTGGTCCTGGAGGAGGCGCACCCGCTGTTCGAGGTCGTGCAGGCGGTCCACGAGCTCGGGGTGCTCGGGGGCCAGCAGCTCGGAGCGGTTGATCGTCGCCTCGAACTGCTGCTCCAGCAGGGGGATGTCGGCGGTGACGAGGACCTCGCGGTTGCTCGCCTGGATCTCGAAGGTCACCTCGACCTCGCTCTGGGCGGGCAGGTCGATCCGGATGTCGCGCGGGCGGATCTCGATCAGCCCGACCCGGGTGTTGCGGTCGGCGCGCCTGCGCTCGCCCTCCAGCAGCGGGATGCGGATGACGGCCTCCGGCTCGGCGCGGCGCAGCGGGATCGTCGTCCGGTACGGCTTGGTCACCTGGGCCGGCAGCGTGGCGCCCTTGCGCAGCAGCGGGTCGAAGGTGCCGTCGGCCTTGCCGATGCCGAGGGTGCCGGTGAGCACCGCGTCGCCGGGCAGGACGGTGGCGTGGCTGATGGAGAAGGTGTCGCCCGCGAGGGTGCGCCGGGTGCCGGCGTTGTCGCTGAGTTCGACGGTGAAGCGGGAGCGGGTGTCGGCGTCGATGGCCACTTCGGTGTAGAAGGTGCCGTCCGGGCCGAGTTCGGTGCGCGGGCCGCGGAAGGGCGGGCGGCCGTCGGGGTTGCTGAGGGTGACGGTGTAGCGGGTCCAGTCCACCGGGCTGCCGCTGCTCACCTTGCCGGAGACCGGGATGCCGGTGGTGTCGACGGACTGCGCCGGATAGTGCAGCTCGATGGCGAACTCGCCCGGTGCCGCCTTCTGCGGCTGCTTCGGCACCCGGATCGTGCGGGCGAACACGGCGGCTCCGCGGGCGACCACGGTGGTGGGGTCCTGGCTGTGGTCGAGGGGGATGCCGGGGCCCTGGATCGGGTCGGCGAGCAGTTCGCGCAGCCCGGGGCTGAGGGTGGCGCCGCCGACCAGGAGCAGCCGGTCGATGTCGTCGGGGCGCAGGGAGCTGTCGGCCAGCGCCTTGCGGCAGAGCCGGATGGCGCGGGTGTAGTGCGGCAGGGCGAGGTCGTCGAGGGCGCCCCGGGTCAGGGTGTACTCGAAGGGTTCGGTGCCGCCGCTGCCGTCGTCGAGGTCGACGGAGATCTCGACCGAAGCGGCCCGGGACAGCGCGATCTTGGCGTTCTCCGCCTCCAGCTTGAGCTTGGCGAAGTTCTTGAGCCAGCGGTCGCGGTTGTCACGGCTGAAGTCCGCCAGGCCGAGGTCCCGGCGGACCGCGGGGGCCAGCAGGTCGTCGACGAGGGCCCAGTCGATGAGCTTGCCGCCGAGGTAGGGGTCGCCGGCGTGCTGGATGAGCTGGAGCTCGCCGTCGCGCTTGCTCATCACGGCCGCGTCGAAGGTGCCGCCGCCCAGGTCGAACACCATCCAGTGGGCGGACTCGGAGGCGTCCTGCACCCCGTAGGCGATGGCGGCGGCGGTCGGTTCCTGCACCAGCGGGCAGTGCTCGCCGAGCCCGGCGAGGGCCGCGGCCGAGCCGGTGGCGCTGTTCTGGTTCAGGGCGAAGGAGGCCGGCACGGTGATCACGGCCGCCTCCGGCTGGTACCCGTACTCGTGCGCGGCGTCCTGCCGCAGGGACTTGAGCACCTCGGCGGACAGCTCCTCGGGGGTGAGCGACAGGCCCGTGCGCCGGAAGAGGCGGTCCGCGCCCGCCGCGCCCATCTCCAGCTTGAACTCGGCGTAGGCGTTGTCCGGGTCGCTCTCCGTGCGTTCCCTGGCCCGCCTGCCGACGTGGATCACCCCCTCCTTGGGGATCCACACGGCGGAGGGCGTGAAGTCCCAGCCGTCGTTGTTCTTGATGATCCGTACGCCGTCGTCCTCGGCCACCGCGATGGCGCTGTTGGTGGTGCCGAGGTCGATGCCGAAGTCGATGGTCTCGCGCATGGTCGCTCTCCTTGGTCACATGCCGGGGTGCTGGTCGGGTGCGGGCCTGCCGACGATGACCTGGCCCATCTGGATCCGTTCGCCGCGGAAGTAGACCGACGGCCGTACGGTCTCCAGCACGACCTCGCGGTCCAGTTCCGGCTTGTCCTCGAACACCAGGACCTCCAGGGACTGGCCGGAGTCGAACGGCAGGCCGTCGTGCTCCTGGATCTCCAGCCCGTCGTCGGCGAGCGCCTGCCGGCTGGCGTGCACCTGGCGGCGCACCTGCCGCAGGTCGGCCGCGGAGAGGGCGCCGGTGCCCTGGTCGAGCTTGCGCAGCGCGCGCCAGATGCCGACGGCGGCCCCGAGCAGCGCGCCGGTCCCGGCGCCCTGCGGGGTGCGGGCCTGCCGCGCGAGGGCCTCGGCGGACTCGACCTCGGCGAGCACGGCCGCGGCCAGGTCGGCTTGGGCCGGTCCGAGCAGCGGGCGGGGGACGCGGAACTCGGGGGGATGCCTCAACTGGCCGAATCCCGCGCGCATTTCACGTACCTTGCGGTGGGCTCGGAGTGTCACCAGTGCCTCCCTCTGACCCTGTGGATCCGGATCCGCTCGTACCACTCTCTGAGCTTCACGACGATGCCGATGAGCATGAACACGCCGAAGAAGCCGGCCAGCGCCGCTTCCCAGCCCTGGGCCACCCACAGCACCATCACGCCGACGAGCCCCACGACGAACAGCACGCAACTCACCCGATCTCCGCCCGACATGCTCTGCGGCTGGCCCGGAGCGGTGCGCGTCGTGACGGCCCCCACAGACCACTCGTAGATGACGTCCCAGTTGTCCTTGAACGCCTTCACATGGCGCTCCGGGGCGATCTCGTACGCCCGCTCCGCGAGTTCGACCACCGTCTTCTTCTCGGCGGCGGTCGGCCGGTGGAACTGGTAGTACCCCAGCATCGCCACGGCGAGGTTGCCGACGCCCACCGCGACGGTGTGCGCCACGTCGTCGCGGCGCCACTCGGCGACGTGGGCCCGGAAGTCACCGAACCGGTCGAAGGCGGGCAGTACCTCCTTGCGTACGACCCGGACGGCGTCCCTGAAGTGATGGGCTTCCTTCTTGTCGTTCACGGCCCGCAGGCCGTCGGTGATCTGCTGGACCGTCTCCTCCACGGCGTCCTCGAACAGCTCGGTGAAGAGCCCGGAGAACGCCGTGTGTTCCGTCCAGTCGGCGCAGACCCCCGCGAGGCGCGGTCTGAAGTCCGGATCGGCGGCCAGCTCCCGGAACGGGGAGACGAGGAGGCCGGGCAGCGCGGCGAGGAAGTCGTCCGCCGAGTGCTCGCGCAGCCGTGGGTCGTCCAGCTCCTCGATCCGGTGGGCGATGTGCCGGCGGAACTCGGGGCGCTCCAGCAGCAGTCCCCACCCGCTCGCCGCGCCCCGCCAGAGGATGTCCCGGCCGTCCGTGGTGGCGTGGCCGCGTCCGGTCTCCGCCTCGAGCGCCATCGCGTGGAAGCGCACCGCCTCGTCGTGCTCCTCGTGCACGGACTCGGGGCAGCCGCATCCCTGGGGCGCGCCCCAGCGCCACAGGAGTTCGTCGACCAGCCGTCGCCGCGGATCCTGGAACTCCTCGAACGCGGCCCGGACTTCGTCCTTGCGATAGCCGCCGGCGACGGGCGAGTCCGGGTCCGCGGGCCGGACGCTCTCGACCGCGAGGCGGGCCTCCAGTTTCTGCCGGTGCTGCCGTACGGCGCGTCCCTGCGCGGTCGTCGGGAGCCCGGTGACGGCGAAGGCGTTGTCGCGGTAGAGCCGCGTCCCGGCCAGGTCCGTGAAGCGGGCCAGGTTTCCGGGGCCGATCCGGGCGGCGGACGGCTCGCCTCTGTGGTCGCCCGCAGTCGTCTTGTCCATCCGCTCTCCAAACGTCCGCATCCCGTACGTCCGCTGCCCGTACGTCCGGTTCTGGCGCGTCGGGCCCTTCACATGACCACCCCCCGACGCCACGTCATCAGCCGCGCCATGTGCCGTTCCCGGAGCCGGGGATGACGGCTGACGGCCTCTTCGAGCTGGTTGGCGGCATCGGCCAGTCGGCCGGGCATCCGGGAGAGCTCAAGGGCCGCCCGTACCTGCTCCTCGACCGACCGCTCGACCCCGGCCGCGGCGTCCGGTGGCGGTCGCACACCCTCCGGCAGCCGCAGTGCCTCGGCGCGTTCGACGACCTCGCGGGCCGAGGCGGGCCGGTCGGCCGGGTCCACGCGGAGCATGTCGACGACCAGCCGGTCCAGTTCGGGCCCCACGCCGTCGTTGAAGGCGCTCGGCGGCAGCAGCGGCCGGTTGAAACGCTCCAGGGAGAAGGACTGCACCGGGTCGCCGCCGTTGTAGGGAAAGTGGTCGGTGAGCAGGTAGTAGGCGATGGTGCCCAGCGCCCACACGTCCCCGGCGCACGAGTAGCCGGTGCCCCGGCGCAGCACCTCCGGCGGCATGTAGGCGACCGTGCCCTGGGCACTGGCGGCCATGGTGCCGGGGTCGGTCTCCTTGGCGAGCCCGAAGTCGCTGACCTTCACCCGCAGTCCGGACTCGTCGTAGGTGATGAGTACGTTCGCCAGCGACAGGTCGCGGTGCACGATCGGGTGCTGGCGCTCATGGGCGACGGCGAGGCCCTCGGCGGCCTGCCGCAGTACGGCCGTGGCCTCCTCGACCGGGACCGCGCCGGAGTGCGAGGCGACCAGCCGCTCCAGGCTGCCGCCGGCCACGTACTCCATGGTGATGTAGCCGCGCATCCCCTCGGAGGTCTGCACGGTGCCCGCGTCGAACACCCGGATGATGTTGGGGTGGCCGAGGGTGGAGAGGATGCGGGCCTCGTCGAACAGCCTGGAGGTCGCCTCCAGCGAAGCGACGTGCTTGAACAGCTTCAGCGCCTGCCAGCCGAGGATGTGGTGCCGTACCCGGTACACCTCGGCGAAGGCGCCCTCGCCCAGCCTGCGGTCCACGACCAGCGCCGAGTTGATCCGCTGCGCACGGATCAGCAGGGTCCCCTCCACGCCGGTCGTGTCCCCCGCCATCCGCCGCGCCCCTTCCCTGGCCTCGGTCACCGTCACCGTGACACGCGGCTCCCGGGACCCCTCCCGGGAGCGCGTACGGGTCACGTGTGGGTGACCTCGATGCGGGAGATGCGGACCTCGCCGTAGTTGTCGTCGTCGCACGGCTCGGAGTTGTCGCAGTTGGCCTGCGTGTAGGCGCCCGCCTTGAAGTAGTTGGTGTCGCCGTCGTGCTCGATCGTGGTCTGGCGGCGGCCGTTGTAGTACACGTCGATCTCGCCGTCCTCAGCGACGAACTTCGCCTCGAACTCGGTGCCCAGCTCGTAGTCGTCGGTGACGAGGTGGTGGTGCCGGTCGTCGCCCTCGGTGATGTAGAGCTTGGTGCCTTCGAGGCGGAAGACGGTGACGTCGTCGTCCCCGCCGTGGACCTGGGCGCCGACCAGGTAGGGCCGCTTATCGGGCAGCGCCATGAACGCCTCCCTGACCACGAGCGTGTGCTTGCCCTTCGAGGTGGACCATTCGGCCTCGTCCTCGCCGCCGTCGGTCATCTCCCGCAGCTCGGCGCGCGGGTAGCGGGACCCGGACGTCGTCACGCCGTTGACGGCGGCCCGGAATCTGACCGCCTCGCAGCCGGACTCGGCACGGAACCAAGGCTTGGCGGAGAAGGTCGCCAGCTTCGGCTGGGTGATCTCGGTGGGGTCCTCGTCGTCGCCGGTGGGCAGGGTCAGCTTCCAGTCCGTCAGGTCGAGTACGTCGGCGGGGTACGCGCACCGGGCGCCCGCCGCCCGCTCGTACGGCGCCGGGGTGCCCGCCTGCGCGGACGACAAGGCGAGGGTGGCGGAGGAGACGGCCGCGGTGAGGCCGGCGAGCACGACGGTCCGGGTGCGGGGCATGGAGGGTCCTCCCGTAGGGGGTGTGGGTAAGGGGCCGACGCGTACCGTAGGCGCCCTTCTCGGGACCCCTCCCGTGGTCCTCGGTCCCGCCTCGTGTCTACGCATGCGTGCGACTGATGAAGGCTCTGGGTAGACACTGCGTACGGCCCGGCATACGCAGTAGGTTCGACCCGTACGCACGGCCATGGGCCGTGGCTGTGGGTGATCCGGACTCGACCGAGGGGGAAGATTCCGTGCGTTCCGGGGAGGAGTTCGCCGACCGCTATGTCCTCAGGGAGGTCATCGGCGCCGGGCGGGGCGGTGAGGTGTGGCTCGCGCACGACACGGTGGTGGGCCAGGACGTCGCGCTCAAACCGGAGCGGACGGACGGCGAGAGCGACACCGCGCTGCGGCGGCTGCTGGGCGAACCGCGCACCATGGCCAAGTTCCGCGAACACCCCCATGTCGTGACGCTGTTCGACGTGCTGACCGTAGCGCAGGACGAGCCCGGCTCCCGGACGTACTGGTTCGTCATGGAGTACGTCCCCGGCGGCGGCCTGGACCGGCAGCCGACGGTCTCCCCCGAGCGGGCGGCCCGTATCGGCGCCGAGCTCGCCGACGCGCTGGCCGCCCTGCACGAGGCGGGCGTGGTGCACTGCGACGTCAAGCCCGCCAACATCGGCCTCACCCGGCACGGGGCCGCGAAGTTACTGGACTTCGGCGCCGCCTACCGGGTCGGCGGCAGCGAGACGATCACGGTCAACGGACCGTACAGCTTCACCCCGGACTACGCCGCCCCGGAACTGGCCCGGGGCAACGTCCCCCGGCCGGCCTCGGACGTGTTCTGCCTCGCCACCACCCTGTACGCGCTGGTCACCGGAGCGCCGCCGCGCGGTGGCGGGTCCGACGACGACACCCCCGCGGGGACGGGGAAGGACGGGGACGAGGCCGAGCGGCTGCGGTACTGGAAGGCCGAGCAGGGCGTCGTCGAGCTGGACGCCGCCGCCGTGGGGCCGCTGTACCCCGTGCTCACCTCCATGCTGCGCCGCGACCCCCGGCAACGCCCCGACGCCGCCGAGGTCGGACGGCTTCTGGCGGACATCGCCGGGTCCGAGCCGAAGCCGTCCAGGGACTCGGCCACCACCAGCCCCGCCCCCGCGCGCCGGCGGTGGCGCCGACCGGTGATCGCGGCGGCCCTGGGCGTCAGTGCGCTGCTGGCCCTGGGGCTGGTCGTCCTTCCCGACGACGGCAACGGCGCCGGCGGCAAGGGCGCTTCCGGGCCCAGCCGGAGCCGCCAGGGCGAAGGCACCTCGGTCGGCGCCTCGCACGCGCTCGTCGGCGATCCGCACACGGCCGACGTGTGCGACCTGGCCGACCCCGCCGCACTCGATCAGTTCGGCGAGGGGGAAGTGGACGTGGACTACGGGAACTTCGACCGCTGCGACATGCTCGTGAGCGTCGACGACAAGACCCGGATCGATGTGAAGATCGGCATCCTCAGTGGCTCTCCGCCGGAGGGTTCCAAGCCGTCCCGCACCGTCGGGCGGATCGGCATCCAGGAGGAGGAGTCGGAGAGCGACGAGTGCAAACTGCTGCTGACGTCCGACGACGGCACGGGCGGGAAGCTGGCCGGGATCCGCGTCAAGATGGGCAAGGGCTCCGTGACCGGCGGCACCCTGGCGCTGTGCACGGTCGCCAACAAGGCCGCCACCAGCGCGGCCGAGGTCCTCGACCGGGGTCCGCTCCCGCGCCGTTCGCCGGCCTACCCCCGCACTTCGCTGGCCTGGGCGAACGCCTGTGAACTGCTCGACGCCAAGGCGCTGGCCGCGGTGCCCGGCCTCAAGGTGGACGTGCCGGAGCGGGGCGTGGCGAACTGGAGCTGCGAGTGGCACAGCGACATCGACGATCTGGACGCCGAGGTGGCCTTCTTCCGCGACCAGCCCAAGTCCGCGGCGGACGGCACGGCCCGCACGCTCAGCGGCTACCGCACCGTGCTCGAACCGGACGACGACGGCGACAGTTGCTCGGCCTTCGTCGAGTACCGCCGCTACAGCGGCCAGAACGCCGAGACCGCCGCCGAGATGGTGCGCCTGGACGTCGGCGGGCAGCGGCCCGCGGACAAGCTGTGCCAGATGGCGCAGAAGCTCGCGGCCTCGGCCGCCGCCGCACTGAGGGCGCGATGACCGTTTCGACTACTCGGGCCAGGGCGCGTCGTCCTCCATCAGGTCCAGGTCCGGCGGCACGAGCGTCGTCGACTCGACGAGCCCCTTGATCAGGTTGTGCAGCAGGCGGTTGTCGCCGGGGCGGCCCTCCGACTTGTCGTGCAGCACGGGGTACCGGAAGCCGGTGCGGTGCAGACGGTGTCGTACGACCTCGATGCGGTGCTCGATCCTGCGCGCGGTCCAGTTGTCGTCCGGGCGCAGATACTTGAGCTGCTTGGCGGCCACGGCGTAGGTCAGGGGGCGCGGTTCCTCCTCGTACAGCAGATACCGCTGACCGAGGACGACCAGCAGCAGCCGTTCGTCGTCGTCGAGCGCCCAGGTCTCCGGCCGGATGGTCTCGGCCTGCCGGCGCGACACCCGCCCCTGGTCGTCGTGGCCGGCCACATACAGCTCGACCAGGTGCTCGCGGTAGCCGGAGCCCTTCACGAACAGCGGGGTGTAGCCGGTGGCGAGCGGGATCGGCTCGGTGGCCAGGTGCATCATCTGGCCGCGCGGCAGCCGCACGAGCTGCTGCCCGGTGTTGCGCAGCCACCACATGCCCTGACGGTACGTCAATTCGCCGTGGCGCCGGCTCACCCGGAGGTCGTCCACGCCGACCCCCAGGTCCACATCGGGCTTCTCACCGCGCCCGAAGCGGACCGTCAGCCCCGGGCGGGGCGGGGCGCTGAGCTCAGCGGTGACCGTACGGGCGTGCAGGGTCCCGGGCGTGGCGGGCGCGACACCGCGCGCGAGGCTGGCGGAGAGGGGCATCGCTGGTCTCCTCGGTTCATGGGCTTGTTCGGTTCGAAGTCGTTCGGCGGACGCACGGCGTCCCCGCCAGTGTCCGCACCTCGCACGGGACCCCTCCCCAAACCGGTCGTTCGCCCGGCCGAGGCGGCATCCGCACGAGAGTCAGTACGCCGATTTCAGCGCTCCCGCGGGAAGCTTCCCGCCATCCTCCCGGCCCACGCTGCACAGCACCTCGCGGAATCCGGCGTCCCACTCCTCGTCCGAGGAATACCAGCCCCACATCTCGTGCCCCTTGCCGCGGGCCCAGTTGACCCCGTACTTCTCCTCGCAGAGGGCACCGGTGTCGACGCTGTCCGCCGAGCTGTCGCCCGAGGCGCGGGTCCAGCCGACCAACTGCTCGTCATGCGGATCGTCGCAGCTCACCAGGGTCTTGGTGTACGAGCCGTCGTCGTGTTCCTTGACGTCGATGCAGTCGCCCGGGCCCAACTGGGTGATGTACACCTCGTCGCCGAACTTGCGGAAGTCGCCGATCGGGCCGCCGAGCGTGGCGTGCCTCAGGAACAGCAGACAGGCCGAGGCGGGCGGCTCGCTCTGCCCCGGCTCGGGGGTGAGGACGTACAGCACCGGGTCGGCCATGGTCTTGCGCAGCTCCGCGGTGCGCCGGGCGCACTCGTCCCGTACCGCCTGCGCACCGGATGCCGCGGCGACGTCGCCGGCCCCGACGGTCGCGATGACCTGGCCCTCGGGATCGTCGTCGTAGCAGTCCCGGCCCTTCAGCCTGGGCCGCCCCTTGAACTCCCCGCCCTTCCAGTCGGCGTCGAGGCACTGCCCCGGCGTCAGCTCCTGGCGCAGCCCGGCCTGGCGGCCGTACGGGTACGCGCTGCGGGTGACCGTCGGGGAAGGGGTCGCGGCCACCTTCACGCCGCCCTGCCGCGCCTCGGCCCCGTCCTGGTGGGTGACGGCGCCGAGCGCGAAGCCGCCGCCCCCGAACAGTACGGCGGCGAGGGCCAGCAGCGCGGGGGTGCGCCGGCCGGGTGTCCGGCGAGCGGAGTCCGTGGCACGCCGGGCGCGGTCTCTCCAGGAGAGCGGGGGGTTGTTGGGCCTGGTCGTGGTGCCGTCGGGCTTGGGCTCGGGCAGCCCGGAACCCGTGGGTGCGCCAGGGTCCGCGGAGGACGGCCCCGATCCGGTGAGCGCGAGCGCGGACGCCGGGCCGGCGGCGCTGCCGGATTCCCTGGCCTCGGCGAGCAGTTCACGCGCCCGTTCCGCCTGCGTACGGCGCGCCGGGTCCTTGGCCAGTAGCCCCATGATCACCCGGTTCAGGGGCTCGCTCGCCCGCTGGGGCACGGCGGGTTCGGTGGTCAGGGCCGCCATCAGGGAGGCGTCGAGGGTGTCCCGCTCGAACGGGGAGACGCCCTCGACGGCGAAGTAGAGGGTCACGCCGAGCGAGAACAGGTCGGTCGCGGGCGTCGCCTCCCCGCCGGACAGCCGCTCCGGCGCCAGGAAGCCGGGGGTGCCGACCACCATGCCGCTCTGGGTGACCCGGGTCTCGCGCGGCCACAGCGAGATGCCGTAGTCCGTGAGCAGGACCCGCCGGTCGGCGGCGCCCGAACGGTCCGGCGCCAGCAGGATGTTGGACGGCTTCACGTCCCGGTGGATGATGCCGAGCCGGTGCCCGGCGCACAGGGCGTCCAGGGCGGCGGCCCCGATCCCGGCCACCTCGTCGCTCGGCAGCGCCCCGCGCTCCTCGACCGCGGCGCGCAGATCCCGCGTGCCCGGCAGGTACTCCATCACGATCCACGGGCGGCCGTCGTCCTCCACCACGTCGTACACCGTGATCACATGCGGGTGCTCGCGCAACTGCGCCGCCTTCAGCGCCTCCTTGCGTCCCCGGGCGGCGGGGTCGTCGCCGCCGGGTCCGGTCCGCTCGTGCGGTACGTCGATCTCCTTGACCGCGACCCGGACCCGCAGTTCCTCGTCCTCGGCCAGCCAGACGTCGCCTCCGCCACCGGAGCCCAGCCGCTGCCGCAGCCGGTACCGCCCCGCGATGACCCGTTGCTCCCGTGCCACCAACGCCCCCTTCTTCGGCCGCGCTTCCCGACCGGCCACCGGAACTCCCGACAGCCGCCGCCTCGTGCGGAAATGGTCAGGTGCACATCCGGGGACCGGTCCCGGGAACCCGGCACTGGACAGGCACGGGCCGATGGATCGGGGCCGATCGGCCCTGTCGCGGGCATGGTCTTCGTGATGTGATGGCGTTCCAGAACCCCGCGCTCTACCCGCACATGACGACGGCGGACCACATGGGCTTGCCCGGCCTTCCTCTTCGGGTCGAGCAACTGCTCACCTTCGGTGGACCGTGCGCGGCACGTGCCGTGCCGGGTCAGCCTACGAACTCCCCCACCGCCGCCTTCAGTTCACCGAGTCCCTTCTTCGCGTCGGAGAAGAGCATCCCGGTCTTCGGGTGGGTGTAGAGCTCGTTGTCGATGCCCGCGTAGCCATGGCCCATGGAGCGCTTGATGACGACGATGCTCCTGGCCTTGTCGACGTCCAGGATCGGCATGCCCGAGATCGCGTTGCCGGGCTTGCGGGCGATCGGGTCGGTCACGTCGTTCGCGCCGATCACCAACGCCACGTCCGCCTGCGGGAACTCGGGGTTGACGTCGTCCATCTCCTTGAGCTGTGTGTACGGCACGTTCGCCTCGGCCAGCAGCACGTTCATGTGCCCCGGCATGCGGCCCGCGACCGGGTGGACGGCGTAGCTGACGTCCACGCCGTGGTCGGTCAGCAGCTTGGCCAGGTCGCCGAGTTCGTGCTGGGCCTGTGCAGCGGCGAGGCCGTAGCCGGGGACGAAGATGACCTTGCTCGCGTACGCCGGTTGGATCGCCACGTCGTCCGCGGAGACCGACCGCACCTGGACGGGCGCCCCGGATCCGGTCGCCGCGGATGCGCTGTCGCCGGTGCCGAAGCCGCCGATCACGATGTTGGCCAAGGAGCGGTTCATGGCGTCGGCCATCAGCTTGGTGAGGATGCCACCCGCGGCGCTGACCAGCATGCCCGCGATGATGAGCGCCGTCTCGTCGAGTACGAAGCCCGCCATCGCGACCGCCGACCCCGTGAAGGCGTTCAGCAGGGCGATGACCACCGGCATGTCGGCGCCGCCGATCGGCAGCACCATCGTCACGCCGAAGAGCAGCGCCACGGCCACCAGCCCGTACAGCGCCGCACGGGAGTCGGGGGCCAGCACCAGCCACACCGTACCGGCGACGAAGGACACGGGCAGCAGGATGTTGAGCGGCCGCGCCCCGGGGAATACCACCGGCGCGCCGGACACGACCCCTTGCAGCTTGCCCGCCGCGATCAGCGAGCCGGAGAAGGTGACCGCGCCGATGACGATGTCCAGGCCGCCCGGCAGGGACACCCGCGCGCCCAGCAGCGCGGCGTCGTCGGCCTGGAGCAGGTCGTTGACGGCGATGAGGGCCGCCGCGCCGCCGCCGACGGCGTTGAAGAGGCTGACCAGTTGGGGCATGGCGGTCATCCGCACCTCGCGCGCGGCCCACAGGCCGAGTGCCGCGCCGACCAGGCCGCCGGTGACCAGGACGAGCCACCCGGTACGGCTGATCATGCCCTCATCCGCCACCAGCCAGAAGGTGGCGGCGATCGCGACGGCCATCGCCCCGGCCGAGAGGGTGTTGCCGCGGCGGGCGGTGCGCGGATGGTTCATCAGGTGCAGGCCGATCACGAAGCAGGCGGCCGCGGCGAGAAAGATGTAGTGGACGGCGTTGGAGACGTTGTCCATGGCGGTCACACTGCTTCTCCGTTGTCGGCTTCTTCTCGGTGGCCGGCTTGGCCTTGAACATCTCCAGCATCCGGTCGGTGACGACGTACCCGCCGACGACGTTCATCGCGCCGAACGCCATCGCCACGAAGGCGAGGACGTGGCCGAGCCAGGTGTGGGACTCGGCGGCGATCAGCATGGCGCCGATGACGACGATGCCGTGCACCGAGTTGGAGCCGGACATCAGGGGGGTGTGCAGGGTGGCCGGGACCTTGCTGACGACCTCGATGCCGACGAGGACGCTCAGCACGAACACGGTGACGGCGGTGAGGAGATCGAGGTTGCTCACGACAGTCCTGCTCCCATGAGCGCGGCCGTGATCTCGTCGGCCGGGTCGAGGACGATCTCGCCGTCGCGCACGAGGCGGCGCAGGACGGCGACCAGGTTGCGGGCGTATGCCGTGGACGCGGCGGTCGCCATGGCGGACGGCAGGCGTCCGGCGCCGATGAGGGTGACGCCGCCCTCGAGGACGTCGGTCTTGTCGGGTTCGCTGCCCTCGACGTTGCCGCCGAGGTCGCTCGCGGCGACGTCGACGACGACCGAACCGGGCGCCATCCGCGCGATCACGGCCGCCGTCACCAGCAACGGCGGCTTGCGACCCGGCACTTGGGCCGTGGTGATGACGATGTCGCTGCGGGCGATGGTCGTGTCGAGCGCCTCGCGCTGGGCCCGCTGTTCCTCCTCGGTCAGCTCGCGCGCGTAGCCGCCCTGGCCGGCGCCCGATCCCGTGCCTGGCAGGCGCGTTGTGTCGAGGAACCGGGCGCCGAGAGACTCCACCTCCCCTCTCGACTCAGGGCGTACGTCGTACGCCGTGACGACGGCGCCGAGGCGGCGGGCGGTGGCGATCGCCTGGAGCCCGGCCACCCCGGCGCCGAGGACGAGGACCTGCGCCGGGCGCATGGTGCCCGCCGCGGTGGTCAGCATCGGGAAGAAGCGGTCGTAGGAGTCGGCCGCGAGCAGGGCCGCCTTGTAGCCGGCGACGTTGGCCTGGGAGGTCAGCGCGTCCATGGACTGGGCGCGGCTGGGGCGAGGGTGCGGGGCAGCAGGTCCAGGCTCACCGTGCGGATGCCGCGCTCGGTGAGGTCCTGGACGAGGGCCGGGTGCCGCGGCGGTTCGAGCAGACCGATCAGGGTGTGCCCGGAGCGCAGGGCGGTCGCGGTCTCCTCGTCCGGCGGGCCGACGCACAGGACGGCGTCCGCGCGGGCGTACAGCTCGCCGGGGGGGCACAACACGTGCGCCTACGGCCGTGTAGTCGGCGTCGGTGAACCAGGCGCCGGCGCCCGCGCCGGTCTCGACCAGGACGTCGAGTCCGGACCGGCGCAGGAGGGCGACTGCCTCGGGGACGAGGGCGACCCGGCGTTCGCCGGGTGCCCGCTCCCGTACGGCGCCTACGGTGACGGTTGCCATGATCTGCTGCCTCTCCCTGTGCCCCGGTGGTGCCGGGCTTCGGAACTCCGAAGACGAGCCGGGCTTCGGCCCCTCCGCCAGGACCTCGTCGAAGGAGTCGTTGACCTGTTCCAGGCGCCGCGGTTCGGCGATCACCTGGGCGCGCCCGGCGGCGTGCGGCGGCGCCCAACAGCTCCCGGAACAGGGGCAGTACGGCGACGAGCGGGTGGGCCGGCCCGTAGGCCGGCGGCGCTCCGGGCGAGGTCGGGGGCCGTTCGTGTGCGGCGCGCAGCGTGGACACCGAGGTGACGGTGGAAGCCTCCATGGCACCTCCCCTGTACGAGCCTGCCGTGCGTCCGCACCAGCCTCACCCGCACGGGGCAGGGGCCCCAGGTGCCGAACGTCCCCTGCGGCAGGGCCTCTTGGGCGGTCGGCAGGTCGGGGGCACGGGCCGGGCAGCCGTACGAGAGGCCCGCGAGGCGGGGGTGCGTGCCGGGCCCGACCGACCGGACGAACGGGAACGCCCGTATCCGGACCGAAACCGCCCGCCCCCCCCTGATCCGCGCAGGCCCGGCACGCAGGGCAGGGGAACGCGGCCCTGCCCTTTCCGGGAGGCCGTCCGAGGCGGTCCCCCCATCAGCCGATCCGCCTCGTCGGACTCGGCACCACCCTCGAACCCCGCGGAACGGCACGACAGGGACCGAACGGCCCTACCGGGGTCCTGATCGGCCCATGCGGGCCCTAACGCTCCCCGACCGGCACCCGCCACACCAGCGTCGTGCCGCCGTCGGCGGGGCAGTCCACCCGCAGCGCACCGCCCAACTGCTCGGCCCGCTCCGCCATGTTGCGCAGGCCGCTGCGACGGCTGTCGGGCGGGATGCCCACGCCGGTGTCGGAGACGGCGAGGCGCAGTTCCCTGCCGTCGGTCTCGAGGACGACCTCGGTACGGTCCGCGTGGGCGTGGCGGGCGATGTTGGTCAGGGCTTCGGAGAGGACGGCCACCACATGGTCGGCGACCTCGTTGGGCACGTGGGTGTCCAGCAGGCCCTCCATCCGCACGCCGGGTGCGAAGCCCAGCACCGGCGCGGCCTCGTCGACCACGCGCACCACACGGGCCCGCAGGCCGGGGCCGCCCGCGCTCTCGCGTTCCCGCAGCCCGAAGATGGTCGACCTGATGATCTTGATGGTCTCGTCCAGGTCCTCCACCGCCCGTGCGACGCGGTCCGAGGCCTGCCGGTGCTCGATGAACCGCCCGGCGCTCTGCAGCGTCATCCCGGTGGCGAACAGCCGCTGGATCGCCAGGTCGTGCAGGTCGCGGGCGATGCGGTCGCGGTCCTGGAGCACCGCGATCCGCTCCGCGTCCGCGCGGCGCTCGGCCAGTTCCATCGCGACCGCGGCCTGGGCGGCGAAGCCCCGCAGCGGCTCGGTCTCCCGCTCGGAGAACACCGGCTGGCCCGCCGCGCGCACGAGCAGCACCACACCCCTCAGTCCCTCGCCGGTGCCGATGGGGACCGCCACGGCCGGCCCCAGGCCGGTGCGGCGCCGTGGATCCGACGACGTCTTCTCCCGGCCTTCGGCCGGGCGGCCGTACGCCTCGCTGTGCTCGTCCTCGGAGATGTCGGGGCTGGAGACCAGCGTGGCGTCCGCGAAGGCCTTGCCGACCAGGCTGCCGTGCACGGGCAGGACCAGCCCCCGGTGCGCCTGTGCCTCGTGCCCGATGGCCAGTTCCACGGTCAGCGAGTCGGTGCCCTCCATGGGCACCGCGACCACGGCGAGGGCCGTCCCGGTGATCTCCCGGGCCCGTTCGGCGATCAGTGCGAGGACCTGGCCGCGGTCGCTGCCGGACATCAGGCTGTGGGTGATCTCGGCGCTGGCCCGTAGCCAGCGCTCGCGCAGCCGGGACTCCTCGTACAGCCGGGCGTTGTCGATGGCGACACCGGCCGCGACGGCCAGAGTGGACAGGACCGACTCGTCCTCCTCGTCGAACTGCACCCCACCCCGCTTCTCGGTCAGGTAGAGGTTGCCGAAGACCTGATCCCGGACCCGGATCGGGACGCCGAGGAAGGTGTTCATCGGCGGGTGGTGCGCCGGGAAGCCGTACGAGGCCGGGTGCTCGGAGAGCTTGGTCAGCCGCAGCGGCTCGGGGTGGCGGATCAGCTCGCCCAGGATGCCGTGGCCCTCGGGATAGTGGCCGATCTTCGCGGACTGTTCCTCGGTGACGCCGACCGTGTGGAAGTCCGAGATCCGCTTGCCGTCGGGGCCGATCACGCCGAGCGCGGCGTACTGGGCGTCGACCAGCGCCACCGCGGCCTCCACGATGCTGTGCAACGCCTGTTCGAGGTCCAGCTCCCGGCCGACCGAGAGCACCGCCTCCAGCAGGCTGTGCACCCGGTCGCGGGTGCCGCGGGCCGCGTCGAGGCGGGCCTGCAACTCGTCCAGCAGCTCGTCCAGCCTGAGCTGCGGCAGCCGTACGCGGGCCTCCCCGGGCTCCTCGGAGCTTCCCACCGGCCGTCCTCCGATCCCCTGGACACACCTGCGGCCGAGCCTGCCGTGGTGTGTCTCGTAGTGGTGCTGCGCAGGGACGATACGGGATCAGGTGCGGCGACCGGGAGCCGGGCATGCATACCCGGCAGGGCTCAGTGGCCCTCCTGCTTGAGCCTGTCGCGGGCCTGGGTGGCGATCACCGCGGCCTGGATGCGCCGCTCCACGCCGAGCTTGGCCAGCAGCCGGGAGATGTGGTTCTTGACCGTCTTCTCCGCGAGGAAGAGGCGCTGCCCGATCTGGCGATTGGTCAGTCCCTCCCCGATCAGCGCCAGGATCTCCCGCTCCCGGTCGGTCAGTCCGGGCAGGGCGTCCGGCTCCTCCTCCTTCTGCTCCCCCTCGCGCAGCCGGGCCATCAGCTTGGTGGTGGCGCTCGGGTCGAGCAGCGACTGGCCGCGGGCCACCGTGCGCACGGCCGCCACCAGGTCGGATCCCTGGATCTGCTTCAGCACGTATCCGGACGCCCCGGCCATGATCGAGTCCAGCAGCGCCTCCTCGTCGTCGAACGAGGTCAGCATCAGGCACGTCAGGTCGGGCAGGCGCGAGCGCAGCTCGCGGCACACGGTCACACCGTCGCCGTCCGGCAGCCGGACATCGAGGACCGCGACCTGCGGGCGCAGGGCGGGGACGCGTACGAGGGCCTGCTCGGCGGTGGCGGCCTCGCCGACCACGCTGATGTCCGGTTCGTCGTTCAGCAGGTCGTGCACCCCCCGCCGTACCACCTCGTGGTCGTCCAGCAGGAAGACCCGGATCGGGTTTCCGGGGCCGGCCTGCTCGATGTCAGCCATCGGGATGCTCCTTGTCTGTGGTCCACGGTCCTGGGCTTTCACGCCGATGCCCCGTCGTCGACGGTACCGGCTCCCACCGCCGCGAGGGCGATCAGGACGACGGCGTACACGACGTGGTACTCGGCGAACGGGTTGGCCGACATGCTCGGCGAGCCGTCGGACAGGTGCTTGGCCGGCGGCCACTGGGCGATCCACATCAGCGCCATCATCAACGTGCCCGCCACCGCGGCGAGCCGCAGCCCGATGCCCAGGACCAGCGCCAGACCGATGCCGAGCAGACCGAGCATGAACAGCCAGTCCGCCCAGCCGGCCCCGGCCCAGTCGTGGAACGTGGACTCCATCGGCCCGGCCGCGACACCGCTGAGGAAGCCCTTGGTGGGCGAGCCGCCGTCGATCCAGCCCTTGCCGGACGGGGTCGCGTAGCCGAAGCCGAAGGTCTTGTCGAGGAACGCCCACAGGAAGATGAACCCGGTCAGCAGGCGCAGGGACGCGAAGACGTACGCGCTCGTCGCGGTCGCCGTCGTCGTGGCGGCCGCCGCCGGTGCCGTCCCGGTCCTGTGCGGCGACGGGAACCGGAACCCCAGGTGCCGGTGGGGGTGGTCGTGGACTGCCATGGTGCTCATCCCCTCCAGAGGGCCGCTCGAGATGTCGATGACTCTCGTCGCGACCTCAATGTCCCGCTTCGACGACCGGGATCTCAGGGGCCGCGCGACCCGCGGGAGGGGGCCGAACGTCCCTGCTCGCAGGATCCGGCCGGCCATCCCCCGGCCGGTGGGTGAAGCTGCGCCTCAGGGGGCCAGGTGCACGCCGTACATCGTGCGTCCGCCGACGAGTTCGCGTCCGGTGACCAGATCGGGTTCGATCCGCACGAACACCTCCTCGGGCGAGGGCACCCAGGAGCGGGGCCCCTCCCGGCACAGGCGTGCGTGCTCGGCCGGTTCCCGCACCACGCCGGCCCGGCCGGTGACAACCACGCTCCAGCCGGACCGCGCGGCGGCGTCGACCGCGTCCGCCTCGAAGGCGACCACCGCGCCGTCGACCGCGCGGGCCAGCTCCGAGGCCGCGGACGTCCGCAGCAGGACCGCACCGCCGGGGTCCAGACAGAAGTTGACCGGCAGAACGGCGGGCAGGGCGAAGCAGGTGTAGACGATTCGGCCGACCGGTGCCTTCGCCGGCATGCGCAGGCACTCCCGCCGATCGAGCTCACGGAAACCGTCGTTGGGGTACATGGCCAGTCCGTCTTTCGCCTGCAGCCGCCTTGTGCACTCCATCGTGTCGCCCGGCCACGGCAGGCGGTGAGGGCCCTTGGGTCCCGGCCCTGACGGCGAGCGGCCCCGCGGCAGGGACGACCGTCCCGCACCGGCACCCGGGCGGGGGCTACTCCCGCCCTGCGTCCCCCTGGACGGCGGGACGGGCCACCAGCACGAGCACGTCCTGGTGGAGTTCGTCGCGAGGGATGTCCAGGCCCGCCCACAGCGCCGCGGCGGCGAGCAGATTGAAGGGGCGGTGCGGGGCGCAGCGCACGTCGGACGCGAGGTCGGGCAGTCGTGGCAGGCGCTCGGCCAGGACCCGGGCCGCCGCCTCCGCGTCGGCAGCGTGCGGTCCGGCCTGAGTGGGCACGGGCTTTCCCGCGCCGGACACCAGGGCCTCGGCGAGGAGCAGTCGCGGGCCGTGCGCGGCCGTCCACCGGTCCGGCCGGGTGGTCGCCGCCACGCCGGGTACGGCGTCGACGACGCGCCCCAGCATCCAGGCGGCCTGTGCGACTCCGGTGGCCAGGACGCCGGCGCCCGCGCCCGCCGACCACGGGCGGTTCCCCTCACCGGTGCGCGCCCGGCCCAGCGCCTGCCACCCGTCGGCCCGGTCGGTGGCCGGAACCGGCACGGACATGGGTGCCTCCAGCACGAGTGCGGCCCGGCCGCCGGAGGTCAGAGCCGCGGCCAGCGACCGGACCGCCGTCCCGGGGTCGGTCCCCTGGCCGACGAGCGACGGCGCCGGTGTGTCGAGTGCGGCCCAGGCGAACCGCCCCAGGGCCACCGAACCGACGTCCACCCCGACCACCCGCGCTTCCATGGCGTCCAGTCCACCACAGCGCGGCCGGCCGGGGCGCGGGATCTCACCTGTGCGCGGGCGAGCGGTCCCTGATCACGCGGCCGGTGATCTCGACCGGGTCGACGCACACCCACATGTCGCGCCCGCCGCCCGCCCAGGGCTTGCTGTACGCCCGCTCCTCCAGTCGGCGCCTGGCCTCGGGATCCGTCACGCCGCAGGCACGGCCGCACACCAGCACGCTCCAGCCCCCGCTGAACGCCTCGTCGATATGGTCGACCTCGAAACCGACCCGGGTGCCGAGCACCTGCGCGGGAACGGAGCCGGGCGCGGTCCTGAAGACGATCGAGCCGTCCACGACGCTGTAGTTGACGGGGAGCACCACCGGCCCCTCGGCCCGGGTCACCGCCAGCCTGCCCACACCATGTGTCGACAGCCGCCGCCAGCACTCCTCGACGCCCAGCTCCGCGAACTCCGCGTTCCGGGCGGCCGTACCCCGGCCGGACGGCAGATCGACGTCGCCGCCGGTGAGCCCCGTCACGCTCGTCCGCAGGGCGCCCGCGAGACGGATGAGGGCGCTGATGCTCGGTGCGGGGGCCGGGGACTCCTCCAGATAGCGGAGATAGCCGGGGGCCATGCCCGCCAGGACGGCCACCTCACGCCGCGTCAGGCCCAGTTCCGCCCGCCTGCGCAGGAGACGGCGCCCGAGATCGGCCCGTGCGGTTTCGGGCGGCACCTTCGCCGTGCCTGCTGCTGCCTGTCCGGGCACGGTGCCCACCTCCTCCTCATCAGCCCGCCGGAACGGCCGGGTGCCTGCGGGACGCGACGCCGGAAAGGCCCGCATGTCCAAGTGTGTCCACCGCGATCGACATCCGCTTGGGCCGACCGGCCCTGCTGTACGCGCCAAGACGCCCGGCCGCCTGTCCACCCGCCCGCGTCGAGCACGGCTCGCTGGTCGCGTCGCGGGGTGGCGGGGCCCTCCGGGCCGTAGCCGAGGCGGATCAGCATCCGCGCGCGTCTGCGGGCCGAGCGCCGCCCGCGGGAGCCCGAAGTCGGCGGGGTCGTCCGGGTTCGGGTGCGCCCAGCGGCGGCTCTCCGGCCCGCGGTCGGGGTCGGCGCGGTCGCGCTGCTCGGCCTCGGCGGCCACGCGGAGCAGTCGGGCCGTCTCGGCGGCCACCGGGAAGGCCGGCGAGGCGCCTTCGGTGTGGGCGGCTTCGGCGAGTTCGGCGCCCACGGGTGACGGGAGCGGGCGGCCGGAGAAGGGGACGCGGCTGGTGCGCCGGAGCCGGATCACCGGGCGGAGGTCGGGGCGGTGGCCGACGGTGTGCCGGTTCAGCGGCGCCGTCGGCCGGACGGTGGCCGGCAGCCCGGGGTCGTCGGGGCTGGGCGGCAGGCGTACGACGGGTGACCGGCCGAAGTGGGCCACCGCGACCCGGAGGTTGAGGAGCGAGGCCGCCACTGACATGTGCAGGGCGCGGCAGATGGGATCCGCGTGGCGCAGGGTCCGTTCCGGGGCCGCGTGCACCTCGAGGGTGCCGGTGCCGGTGTCCAGCCGGTAGCGCCAGGGCTGGGTGTTGAAGATCGAGGGTGCGGCCACAGCGGCCGAGACGCAGGCTTCGAGGGTCGCCGTGTCGAGGGGTGCGGTGTGCATGGTGCCCTCCTCCCGCACGGGCGTCGGACGGATGCAGTGCCGGTGCCTTCGAGGGTGGGAGGCCGTCGGTACGGGGGGGCAGGGGCCGATGGTCCCAGGCGGAGGCCGACTGGTGCTGTTCTTCCTCTGGATCGCGTTCGTCGCGGTGCGCGTGGTGGCGTTCTTCGCCATCCTGTTCACCGAGCGCTACCCACGTGCCCTGTTCGACTTCAACCTGGGCATGCTGCGCTGGAGCTGGCGGGTCGCGTACTACTCGTACGGCGCCCTGGGCACGGACCGCTACCCGCCGTTCCGCCTCGACATGGGCGGCACGGAGCCGGCGGCGCCGAAGGGGACCACGACTTGAGGATTCCGTCGGGGACGCCCGCGTCCCCTATCATCTTGAAGAGTTCTTCAATTCGACAGGTGCCTGGTCAGGCAGGTCTTCGGGGGGGGAGGGGTGGTCGAGATGCCGGTTCCGTTGTATGAGACGAAGGCGGAGTTCTTCCGCATGCTCGGGCATCCCGTGCGCATCCGGGTGCTGGAGCTGCTGCAGGACGGCCCCAAGCCGGTCCGTGATCTGCTCGCGGCGATCGAGGTCGAGCCGTCCAATCTGTCGCAGCAGCTCGCGGTGTTGCGCCGCTCCGGGATCGTCACCGCCACCCGTACCGGCTCGACGGTGGTGTACGAGCTGGCGGGCGGCGATGTGGCGGACCTGCTGGCCGCGGCCCGGCGGATCCTGTCCGTGCTGCTGGCCGGGCGCCAGGGCCTGCTCGACGAGCTGCGCCGCACGCAGGCGGCGCGGTGACGGACGGCGCCCGCAGGTTCCGGATGCCGTGGCACCGCGGCCGGCCGGCGGCCGGCATCGAGCACGTCCACCCGCCGGTGCGCCGGCACATCGCCTCGGTGCGGGTGGGATCCGACGCCGTACGGGAAGCCCGCGAGGCGGTGGCCGAACACTTCGCCGAGGCCGGTGTCGCTCCCGGCTCCGCCTTCGCGGACGCGGTGCTGCTCGTGGTCAGCGAGCTGGTCGCCAACGTGCTGCGGCACGCCGCGCACTCGCCGTTGATGGACGTAGGCCTCACGGTCGCGGGCGAGCAACTCGTCGTCAGCGTCGCGGACGCCGAGCCGCGGCTGCCCGATCTGACGCTCGAGGGCATGGGTAGCGGGCTGCGGACGGTGGCCGAGCTGGCCGCCGACTACGACGGGGACGTGAGTGCCGAGCCGGCCGTCGATCATGACGGGAAGGTCGTTCTCGTGCGGTTCGAGATCCCCGTGTGAGCGTGCGTGTCGGCGGCGCGCCATGCCCGAGTGGGACAGGTCCAGGGTCCGCAAGGGCCGACCGGCCCTGATCCGGGACCCGGCCGACTCTCGCGACTCGGACCCCGTCCGGAGATGATCAAGTGAAGCCGTTGGTGGGCCGGCCAAGGCTGCTGTGAGGTGGGAAGAGAGGAAACCCAAGAGTGATCGCTGTTGTGGGGCACCCCGATCTCACCGCTCCGACGCTCGCGCTGCTGGAGGAGGAGCTGCGCTCGCGGCTGGCTGACTTCGCCCGGGCCGGCAGGGCCGGGGTGGTACGGGCCGGGCGCGGACTTCCGGTTGCCTTCGGGCGGGCCGCCCGCGAGGCGGGGCTGGCCCTGGTCACGGTCCTGCCGTCCCACAACAGCGTGCCCGCGCAGCTCACCGAGCCCGACCGCAAGGCGGCCGGGGAGCTGTTGCTGCTGTCGGAGCAGGTGCGGCTGCTGGAGTTCGACCCGGCCGACCGCGGTGCCTGTGTGAGCGCGGACGAGAAGCTGCTGCGCGCCTGCGCCCGCGTACTGGCCGTCTGGGACGGCTCGCCGTCGAACGGCCGGGACGCCACGGCCCACCTCGTGGCCTACGCCCGCAGTCACGGGGTCGCCGTCGACGTGCTCTGGCCGCACGGGGCCGCGCACCGCACCGCCCGCGGGGAGCCGTCATGACCAGCGCCGGCTCCCGCATGGTCGAGCTGGACCGGGAGGAGTCGCTCGAGCTGCTGGCCGGCGTGCCCATGGGGCGCGTGGGCTTCACCCACCAGGCACTGCCGGTGATCCGGCCGGTCAACCACCTCGTGAGCGACGGCGGCGACATCGTCATCCGCACCCACGCCGGGGCCGCGCTGCTGGCGTCGGCGTCGGCGTCGGAGGTGGTGGTGTACGAGGCCGACGAGATCGACGCGGCCACCCGGACCGGCTGGAGTGTGATGGTCACCGGCACCGCGAACCGGGTGACGGAACCTCAGGAGCTGTCCCGCTTCAACGCCGAGCTCTCGCCGTGGATCAACACGGAGATGGAGCATGTCGTACGCATCCGGGCCGAGCTGGTGACCGGTTACCGTCTCCTGCGCTGAGGCGTCGCCGTCAGACCTTCTTGACCACGCTGGACTTGAGCTGCATGGCGCCGAACCCGTCGACCTTGCAGTCGATGTCGTGGCCGTCCACGCCGTCGGCGAGGCGGATGTTGCGCACCTTGGTGCCGGCCTTGATTCCGGTCGGGCTGCCCTTGACCTTCAGGGTCTTGACGACCGTCACGGTGTCGCCGTCGGCGAGCACGTTGCCGACCGAGTCCTTGATCACCTCGGCCGCGGTACCGGCCGCGGACTCCTCGGACGGCGACCACTCGTGCCCGCATTCGGGGCAGACCAGCAGCGCGCCCATCTCGTAGGTGTAGGCGCCGGAACATTCGGGGCAGGGGGGAAGGGTCTCGCTCATGGCACAGGTGTCTTTCAGTCGGTGAGCCGATAGGGACGTCAGGTGGGCCAGCCGTCGGTGCGCCACGCCTGCGGCCCCGCCTCGGAGTCCACGACTACGACAACCTCGTCAACGCCCCCGCCCAGAACGACATCCCGTCGCCCGCCCGCGCTCGGTCCTCACCGGCCGGCCCACCGCCATCACCTGGGGCGGCAAGTGGGAGGACGGCCTCGGCGGCGCTCCGGAGCACGCCGGCGCCGACCCCAACCTGACCGGCGAGTGGGCGCGGAAGGTGAAGTTCGAGTTCGAGCAGACCTTCCTGTTCCACCTGCCCCGTCTGTGCGAGCACTGCCTCAACCCGGCCTGTGTCTCCGCCTGTCCGTCGGGTGCGATGTACAAGCGCGTGGAGGACGGCATCGTCCTCGTCGACCAGGACCGGTGCCGCGGCTGGCGGATGTGCGTGACGGCGTGCCCGTACAAGAAGGTGTACGTCAACCACGCCACCGGCAAGGCCGAGAAGTGCACCTTCTGCTTCCCGCGCATCGAGGCCGGGCAGCCGACGGTCTGCTCGGAGACCTGTGTGGGCCGGCTGCGCTACCTGGGGCTGTTGCTGTACGACGCCGACCGCGTCGGCGAGGCCGCCGCCACCCCCGACGAGCATGACCTGCTGGACGCCCAGCGCGGTGTCTTCCTCGACCCGCACGACTCCGAGGTCGTCGCGGCGGCGAGGGAGTCCGGGATCCCGCAGGACTGGCTGGACGCCGCCCGCCGCTCCCCGGTGTACGACCTGGTCATGCGCTACAAGGTGGCGCTGCCGCCGCACCCGGAGTACCGGACGATGCCGATGGTCTGGTACGTTCCGCCGCTCTCCCCCGTTCTCGACGCCGTCGACGCGGCCGGCGGCGGCCAGGACGATCCCGACCACGTCTTCGCCGCCGTCACCCGGCTGCGCATCCCGCTGGAGTATCTGGCGGAGCTGTTCACCGCCGGGGACACCGGTGTCGTCGCCGGAGTGCTGATGAAGCTCACCGCGCTGCGCTCGTACATGCGCGAACGCACCCTCGGGCACGAGGGCGACGACTCGGCCCTCAAGGCGGTCGGCCTCACCGGCCGCGAGGCCGAGGACCTGCACCGGCTCCTCGCCGTCGCCAAGTACGCCGACCGGTACGTCGTCCCCGCCGCCCACAAGGAGGACGCCGCCGCGCTCACCGCTATGGAGAACCGCTGCCCGGTCGAGTCCGCCGTCCCCGACGAGCCCCGCAAGGTCATGCTCGGCATCCCCACCCTGCGCCGCAACACAACCGGAGGCCGTCCGTGAGCCCGCTGCCCACCACTGTGCCGGCCATCGTCCGCACCCGCGTCCGCGCGGCCGTACGCCGCCCCGCCCGCCTCACGCCCGAGGAGGCCGAGGCGCGCGCCCTGCTGCTGCGGCTGTGCTCGCTGCTGCTGCAGTACCCGGACGCCGAACTCAGCACCGCGCGACCGGTGTTGGTCGCCACTGTCGATGCACTGCCGCCCTCGCCCGCCGCCGGGCATCTGGCCGCCTTCACCTCCTGGCTCGCCGACCAGGAGCCGGAGGCGCTGGAGCGGCACTACGTCGAGATGTTCGACCTGCGGCGCAAGAGCAGCCTGTACCTGACCTACTACCTGCACGGCGACACCCGCCGCCGCGGCATGGCCCTGCTCACTCTCGCCCAGCGCTACCGTGCCGCCGTCTGGGACACCGACGGCGGCGAACTGCCCGACCATCTCCCGGTCGTCCTGGAGTTCCACCGCGCCCTCATCGACGCCGACTCCCCCTACCGGCACGTCCTCGCCGCGCTGATCACCCTGCTGCCGCCGCCGACCGAGGCGGATCTGCTCGCCGTGGCCGAGCTGGCCGCCCAGGGCCCGCCGAACGAGGACGTCGGCCTCGACCCGTACGGGGCGGGCGAGTTCGCACCGCCGGGAGCCTTCGTCCCGCCCGAGCAGGCCCCGCCCACCCTCGCCCGACCGGCCGACCCGCACCGTCAGGAGGACCGCTGATGAACGCCTCCGCAGCCGACCTCCTCCTCTGGGTCGCCGTCCCCTACATCTGCCTGGCCGTGTTCGCCGTCGGGCACGTCTGGCGCTACCGCCAGGACCAGTTCGGCTGGACCTCCCGCACCAGCCAGCTCCTGGAGCACCGCTGGCTGCGCTTCGGCAGCCCGCTGTTCCACCTCGGTGCCTTCATGGTGATCGCCGGGCACGTCGTGGGGCTCGCCATCCCCGACTCGTGGACCGAGGCCGTCGGCATCAGCGAGCACGCCTACCACACCACCGCCGTGTGGGCGGGCTCGGTGGCGGGCGTCGCCATGGTCGCAGGTCTGGGCATGCTGTGCGCGCGCCGCCTGCTGACCCGGCAGATCCGGCTCGGCACCGACCGCAGCGACAAGCTCCTCTTCCCGCTGCTGTCCGCCACCGTGCTGCTCGGCATCACCGCCACCTTCGCCCACAACGTCGTCGGCGACGGCTACGACTACCGCTCCACCGTCTCGGTCTGGTTCCGCGGCCTGTTCACCCTCCAGCCGCGGCCGGAGGCGATCAGCGGCGCGCCGCTGCTGTTCCGACTGCACGCCCTGACCGCGTTCCTGCTGTTCGCGGCCTGGCCGTTCACCCGCCTCGTCCACGTGTGGAGCGCCCCCGTCGGCTACCTCGCCCGCCCCTACCTCGTCTACCGGCGCCGGGCGACCACCCCGGCACCGGCGCGGCGCGACAGGGTGCGGGCAGAAGGGTGAGAAAGACACCCCGGCCCCCGCGATCGCGGGGGCCGGGGTGTGCGGGTCGGGACTCGGGCTCAGTCCTCCGCGTGGGCCAGCCACAGGTCGGGGCCGAAGACCTCGTAGCGGATGTGGCGGGCGGGGGTGCCGACCCGCAGCAGTTGGGTGCGCACGGCGCGCATGAAGGGCAGCGAGCCGCACAGGTAGACGTCGGCGTCGGCGGGCAGGTCGATGTCGTCGAGGTCCATCAGGCCGGCGTGGGCGCCCGGTTCGTCGGCCGCGTTCTGCTCGTACCAGAACTGGGCGCGGGCGCCCGGCAGTTCCTCCAGGGCGCGGTCGGTGTCGGCGCGCAGCGCGTGGTCGGCCGGGGAGCGGTCGGCGTGCAGGACCCACACGGTGCGCTCGGCTCCGGTGGCCGCGAGGTGCTCGAGCATGCCGACCATCGGGGTGCAGCCGATGCCCGCCGACACCAGCAGCAGCGGGGTGTCGGCGTCGTCGAGCACCACGTCGCCGAACGGCGCCGACAGGGTGAGTTCGTCACCGGCCCGGACGGTGCGGTGCAGTTGGCTGGACACCTCGCCCTCGGGGGCGTCGGCGACGCTCGCGACCCGCTTGACGGTGATGCGCCGCAGACCGTCGCCGGGAGCGTTGGACAGGCTGTACTGGCGGGTCTGGTGGATGCCGTCGGGCATGGGCACGCGGACGCTGACGTACTGGCCGGCGCGGGCCGCGGGCAGGGGGGCGTCGTCGGCCGGGCGCAGCAGGAAGGAGGCCACGTCCGGGGTCTCCTCCCGCCGCTCGACCACGGTCCACTGCCGCCACGGCTTGCGGGGATCGACCTGCGCCTCCTGGTAGAGGCGGGCCTCGCGGGCGACGAGGGCACCCGCCATCAGCCAGTACACCTCGTCCCAGGCCGCGGCCACCTCGGGGGTGACCGCCTCGCCCAGTACGTCGCCGATGGCACGGAACAGATACTTGTGGACGATCGTGTACTGGTCCTCGGTGACGCCGAGCGCGGCGTGCTTGTGGGCGATCCTCGCCAGCAGCGCGTCCGGGCGGGCGTCGGGGTCGGCCAGCAGCGCCTGCGCGAAGCCCGCGATGGATCCGGCCAGGGCCCGGCGCTGCTCGCCGCTGGCCTGGTTGCCGCGGTTGAACAGCCCGTCAAGGAGCTCGGGCTGCTCGGTGAACATGACGCCGTAGAAACGTGCCGTGATCTCGTCGAGGGCGCCGCCGACGGCGGGCAGGGTGGCTCGCACGACGGCGGCCGACTCGGGCGAAAGCATGAATCTCCCTTTGCAGGTGCGGTGTGCCGGGGTGTGCACAGCCGGGCGCCGTCCGGCGGATCCGGTCGGCCCACCGATCGTCGCGGCGCCGCCGCCGGCTGTCATAGGGCCGAACAACCCGAAGGAAGGGCCCATCCGGTCCGATCACGCGGTCCCGGGCCGCCGGGGAGGAAGCTCGGTCAGGCCATGTCGAGGACGTCCCGGACCGGGCGGCGGGGCGTGGCCGGGCCCTGGGGGCCGTAGCCGAGGCGCAGCACCATCTGCACATGTCCCCGGCCCGACATCGGGTCTCGGGCGAGCCGGCGCAGGTCGTCGCTCTCCAGCGGGTGGGAGGTCAAGGAGGTGGCCAGGCCGGCCAGGGTCGCCTCGAGCAGGGTCCGCTCGAGCGCCTGTCCGGCGCGCAGCCAGTCGGCCGGCCGGTCGCCGGGGGTGCTGAGCAGGGCCAGGTGGGGGCGCCGTTCGAAGGCGGTGGACCCGCGGTCGGCCACGGGCCGGCGCCCGGCGAAGTCCCGCCAGGGGGCCTTGCCGTCCCGTCTGCGGGGTCCGAAGGCGTACTCCGGGACGCCGTCGACGGCGGTGTCCGCCTCCGCGCCGAGCCGGGTCCAGCGGACCAGGTCCACTCTGCTCCCGGGCTCCGTGGCGTCGCGGCTCTCGGCGTCGTGGACGAGGTCGAGCAGGGTCTCGGCGTGCCAGTCGCCGGGAAAGAGCAGGACGGCCTCCTCCGCCGCCGAGGCCTCCACCAGCGTGGCCCGCACATCGTCCGGGATGTCCTTCTCGTCGAAGGGGTGGCGGCTGGTGTGCCGCTGCCGGATCGCGGGGTACAGCCACGCCAGGGCGTCGTCGGCCCGCGCCGTCTCCTCGGGGCGGGCCAGCCGGACCGCGGCGGGTCCCCGGGCTCGGGCGGCTGCCGGACGTCCGTGGTCAGGCCCGCGTGGGCGGCGGCGACGCGCAGGTTCAGCAGGGCCGCGCCGCAGCCGATGTGCAGCGCCCGGTTGCCGAGGTCGGACCGCGGCATCGCCCGCTCGAGGTCGGCGCGCAGCACGAGCAGCCGCTCCGCGGCGACGAAGCGGAAGCGCCACGGCTGGGCGTTGTGCAGGGACGGGGCGGTCGTGGCGTCGGCGACCAGTGCGGTCACCGTCTCGGCGTCGAGCTGCTGCGCGACCATCACAGCCTCCTCGCCGCCCGGGCGAGTACCGCTACGACCCGGGCTCCAGTATCGGCTGTTTCATACCGTCGAGGCTCGCACGAGGGTGTTCTCTCCGGCGCGGCCCGCGAAGTGGTCCGCGACGTTCGCCACGGTGGTCTCGGCGATCTGGCCCACCGCGTCCCGGGTGAAGTACGCCTGGTGGGAGGTGACCAGGACGTTGCCGAAGGTCATCAGCCGCGCCAGCCGCTCGTCGGTCATGACCTCCAGCGACTTGTCCAGGAAGAACACCCCGGCCTCCTCCTCGTACACGTCCAGGCCCACCCCGGCGAGCCGCCCGGCGCGCAGGGTCTCCAGCAGGGCGTCGGTGTCGATCAGGCCGCCCCGGCTGGAGTTGACCAGGATCGCGTCGTCCTTCATCAGGCCCAGGGCCCCGGCGTCGACGAGGTGATGGGTGTCGGGAAGCAGCGGCACATGCAGGCTGACCAGGTCCGCCTCGGCGAACAGCCGCTCCCGCTCGACGTACTCCATGCCGAGCGCCAGGCAGTCGGGGTTCTCGGCGATGTCCCAGCCCAGCAGCCGCATTCCGAAACCGTGGGCGATCCGGGCGAACGCCGCCCCGATCTTGCCGGTGCCCACCACGCCGGCGGTCCGGCCGTGCAGGTCGCGGCCCATCAGTCCGTCGAGCCGGAAGTCGAACTCCCGGGTGCGATGGGCCGCCCGCACGATACGGCGGTCGACTGCCAGGGCCAGGGCCCAGGCGAACTCGGCGACCGAGTACGGCGAGTAGTACGACACCCGGGCCACGGTCAGCCCGAGCTTCTCGGCGGCGGCGAGGTCGATGTTGTTGTAGCCGGTGGCCCGCTGGGCGATCATCCTCGTGCCGCCCTCGGAGAGCTGCCGCAGCACCTCGGCGTCCAGGGAGTCGTTGACGCTGCTGAGCACGACCTCGCGGCCGGCGGCGGTGGGCGCGGTGTCCCGGTCCAGGAACAGGCTCAGAGAGCGCAGCTCATGCCGGCCGCCGAAGGCGCGCTCGAACGCCTCCCTCAGCAGCGGCTCCTCGTCGGCGAGAACACCGTAGGCGACGATCTCCATGTGCGGTCCTCCCTCGGGCGGTGATCACCTCTCCACCGTAGGCGGCTGAAGCCGAGGAGGAGAGGGCCGATGGGCCCACGTGTGACGAGGGGGACCCAAGGTCCCGATGCCGAGGTCGGACGGCCCTGTGACCGGGGCGGGTGCGCGCAGCACGCTGGAACCCGGGAACGATCACAAGGAGTGAAGCAGATGACGGTCACCGACACCGGTACGCACGGGGCCCCCGCCGTCGAGGTACGGGCAGCGGGCGACGTGGACCGGGAAGCTCGCGCGTACGTCCGGGCCAAGGTCGACGCGGCCCTGGGCCGACCGGGGCTTGCGCCCGTCGACGGAGAGGTGCGGATCGCCCGGGCGGCGGCACACCACGCCGAACTGCCGTGGACGGCCGAGGCCGAGATCCGCCTGGGCAACACCCTCGTGGTCGTGCACGCGCGGGAGGCCAGTGCGCGCGAGCTCGCGGACCGGCTGCACGACCGGCTGCGCGGCCAGGTGCGGCGCGTCCTGCACAGGAACAGCACCCGCAGGTCGGCCACGCCGCCCCCGTGGCGCGGTGGACCGGTCAAGGACCGGTAGAGGAGGTGGCAGCCGTGAAGACCCGCGTCGTCGGCGAGGTCATGACCAGCGAGGTGATCCAAGCCCGCCGGGAGATGTCGTACAAGGAGGTGGCACGGCTGCTGCACGGGCACCGGATCAGCGGAGTGCCCGTCGTCGACCACGACGGCAAGGTCCTGGGAGTCATCTCGGAGACCGACCTCATCCGCCGCCAGGCCGCCCAGGCCGAACGAGGCACCGGACGGCGCCGGTTCCGGATCCCGGCACTGCGCCGCTCCGCCCGTGCCGCGGCCGCCAAGGCGCGCGCCACGACCGCTCAGGAGCTGATGTCCACCCCGGCGATCACCGTGCACCCGGAGCAGCGCGTCGCGGACGCGGCCCGGGTGATGGAACGGCACCGCGTCGAGCGGCTTCCGGTGGTGGACGAGGAGGACCGGCTGATCGGTATCGCCACCCGCCGTGACCTGCTGCGGGTCTTCCTGCGGACGGACGAGGAGATCCGCCGGGAGGTGATCGACGAGGTCCTCACCCGTGCCATGAGCCTGCCGCCCCACACCGAGTTCGTCTCGGTCGACGACGGCATGGTCAAGCTGGAGGGGCGGCTGGAACACCGCGGCGACATCCCGCTGGTCCTCCGGCTGACCTGGCGGATCGACGGGGTCGTCGGCGTGGTGAACGGCCTGACCTTCCGCGTCGACGACAGTTCGTCAGGCTTGCGGCGGCACCAATCCCTGCCGAACCGCGAACAGCGCGGCCTGGGTGCGTGAGGTGAGGCGGAGCTTGCGCAGCACGTTGCTCACGTGGGTGCGGGCGGTGCGCTCGCTGATCACCAGCTCGTCGGCGATCTGCTGGTTCGACCGCCCCTCGGCGACGAGGACCAGGACGTCGCGTTCCCGGCCGGTGAGCGCGGCGAGCCCGGTCGGCGGTGAGACGATCTCCTGGGTGAGTCCCCTGGCCACCGCGGGATCGAGGAAGACCTCGCCGCGGGCGGCGGCACGGATCGCGGCGACCACCTCGCCCGCCTCGGCGTCCTTGAGGAGATAGCCGGCCGCGCCCTGTGCGAGCGCGGTGTGGACGCGTTCCATCTCGCCGAAGCTGGTGAGGACCACGACCCGTATGCCGGGGTGGCGCCGCCTGATCGTTCCGATCGCCGTGGCCCCGTCCATCTTCGGCATGATCAGGTCGATCAGCACCACGTCCGGCAGTTCCCCGTGCGCCGCCATCGCGTCCAGCCGGGTGAGCGCCTCCTGCCCGTCGGCGGCCTCCGCGGCCACCTCCATGTCGTCCAGGACCTCGAGGTAGGCGCGGATCCCCCGGCGTACGACGGCATGGTCGTCGACGATCAGGACCCGTATGGAGCGGGCTGCGGCGTCTCGCTCAGCGGCACCGCCCGCGGGGTCCTGCGGTGGCCGTCCGGATCCGAGGGGGGCGGCTCCGGGACCCGTACCGGAAGGGGTATGACGATGCGCACGGTCGTGCCGCTCCTCGCCCCGGACCTGATCCTCATGGTGCCGCCCCATCGCTCCGCCCTTTCCCGCATGGTCGTCAGTCCGTAGCCGTGCTCCCAGGCCTGTCCGTCGCCCTCGCCCTGCGGCGCGGTGCCGCGCCCGCCCGAGGCCACGAGGCCACGGCCGTCGTCGCGGACGCTCGCGGTCAGGGTGTGGTCGTGTACGCCGAGGCGGATGGTGACGGCGGTGGCCTCGGCGTGCTTGACCACGTTGTGGATGGCCTCCGCGACGATCCGGTACATGTCCTCGGCGAGGTCCTCCTCGACCGCGTCCAGTTCCCGGCCGCACAGCAACCGGATGCCGAGGCCGGTCCGGTTCTCCGTGCTGGTGACGAGCGCGCTCACCGCCTCCTCCAGGCCGAGCCGGGTGGAGGAGGACGGACGCAGTTCGTGGACCATCGCCCTCAGATCGGCCAGGACGGTCCGCGAGAGTGCCCCGACCTCGCCCGCGAAGGCCCGCACCGAGTCCGCGGGCACCGCCTCGCCGCGCGCGCCCAGCACGCCGAGGGCGTTGGCCTGCATGCCGATGGAGAACACCTGCTGGACGATCGAGTCGTGCAGGTCGCGAGCGAGCCGCTGACGCTCGTTGCGGCGCGCTCCCTCACGCTCGCGCTGGAGCAGTGTGGCGTGGTCGACGGCGAAGGCGGCCTGTTCCGCCATGCCGGCGAGGAAGTCCAGCGTCCGGCCACCGATCTCCTGCCCCGGTGCGAAGTAGGCGTTGAGCACGCCTGCGGCGCGGCCTCGTGCCGTCAGCGGGACGCTGACGAAGGAGTCCCAGTTCAGCTCCCCGAGGTAGGTGTGGAGCGGCTCCCAGGCCGGGTCCTCGCGGATCTGGGCCCATCGGTGGGGGACGACGATCGGCCGGCGCTCCCGCAGCGCGTCCAGCATGCACAGCCGGGCGCCCCGGTCGCGGCACTCCAGCAGCCGGTCGAGGAACACGTCCCAGTGCCGCAGCCCGGCGGAGCCCATCAGCCGCAGTTCGCGGCCGGTGCTGTCCAGGATGAGGATCTGTGCGCCGGCCAGACCGTCGGCCTGGACGATCTGCCGTGCCACGGCCTCCAGCGTGGAGCCGAGCGAGCCCTCGGAGGCCAGCGCGATGGACGTCTGGGCCAGGGCCGCGATCCTGCGCTGCCGGTGCCGCTCGTCGGTCACGTCGCGGAACGACACGACCGTGAGCGCCGGGTCGGTGCGCAGGCCACGGGCTCGGTAGGCGAACTCGCGTCGCGGTCCGTCGGCGGGCGCCCAGGGGGCGACCCGCTCGTCCGGGTGGACGGCGTGGGCCGAGTGGTCCTCCGCGAGCGCGAACGGGGCGGGCTCACCGAGCAGTTCGGCCTCCTCCGCCGCCCCGAACAGCGCGACCGCCGCCGGGTTGAGGCGGACGAACCGGCCCGTGCGGTCCAGTACGACGAGGCCGTCCGGCGCCACGGCGGCGACCTCGTCCCACCCGATGAGCGGCGTACCGGACATGACCGATCTCCTCGTCATCGTCGTCGTCATCGACGAGCGCTGTGCATCGTACGCCGACGTATTCGGGGCAGGCCTACGTCATTCGACCTGTTCCTCGGCGGGTCGAAGCGCAGAGCCGGGTTCGGTCATCGCTCCCGTTCCGGCGGGCATGGCCGCTGTCTACGGTGAGGAGGGCCCTGCGGGTCACTGATGCCGACGAGAGATCCGCAGGGCCAAGGAGGTCTTGGGTATGGACGTGTCCATCGGCACGATCTGGGAGGCGGTCTGCCGCGCGCTGCCCGATGCCGTCGCCGTCGCGGAACCCGGCCGGGAGACCACGTACCGGGAGTTCGACGAGCGCGCCGCACAGCTGGCCACCGCTCTGGAGGAGGCCGGGGTGGGCGAGGGCGACACCGTGGCCTGCTACTTGTTCAACGGCGCCACGTACCTGGAGACGGTCTACGCCGCCTTCAAACTCGGCGCCGTACCGGTGAACGCCAACTACCGCTACACCGGCGAGGAACTCTCCGGGCTCCTCATCGACGCCGACGCGGCCGCCGTCGTCTTCAGCGGCGCCCTGGCCGACCGGGTCACGCACGCGGCCGGACACGTACGCACCCTGAAGCTGCTCGTCAGAGCGGGCGAACCGGCCGCCGACCGCCCGGCCGGACCCGACGTGCCCGAACTCGAGGAGCTGCTGACCGCGCACGCACCACGTGCGCCGCGGCCGCGTCCCGGGTCGGACCGGCTGTTCATGTACACCGGCGGCACCACGGGCAGGCCGAAGGGCGTCATGTGGCGGCAGAGCGACCTGCTCCACTCCCTCGTGGTCCCGATCTTCCACCCGCTCGGTGTCACCGAACTCCCTGCGAGCCTCGACGAGGCCGTGGCCGTCGCGGCCAAGGCCCACCACGAGAACCGTGCCCCGACCACCATGCCCGTCGTGCCGCTCATGCACGCCACCGGGCTGTTCAACACCATGGGCGCCCTGATGGTGGGCGGCACAGCCGTCACCGCCCGGCAGGGCGGCCTCGACCCGGAGCACGTCTGGCACACCATCGCCGAGCAGCGCGTCGACACGGCCATCGTGGCGGGCAACGCCGTGTGCCGGCCGCTCGTCGACGAACTGGTGCGTGCCGAACAGGCCGGGACGCCGCACGACTTGGGCTCCCTGCGCAGGATCATCAGCTCCGGCACCGCGCTCAGCGACGTGCTCAAGAGGGAGCTGCACGAGCGCGCCGAGGTCACGGTCGTCGACGCCATCGCGTCGAGTGAGGGCGGGCCGTTCGCCTTCGCGATCACCTCGTCGGTACGGGACCTGCCCGCCCGCTTCTTCCCCGTACCCGCGACACGGGTGATCGACATGGCCGACCGCTTCGTCGAACCCGGCGGCGACGAGACGGGCTACCTCGCCTACCGCGGGCCCATGCCGCTCGGCTACTACAAGGACTCCGCGAAGAGCGCGACGACGTTCCGCACCATCGGCGGGGTCCGATACGCCATCCCCGGCGATCTCGCCACGATCGAGGCCGACGGCGCGATCCGGTTCCTCGGCCGCGGCTCCGGCGTGATCAACACCGGTGGAGAGAAGGTGCACCCCCAGGAGGTCGAGAACCTCCTGCTGACCCACCCGGCAGTGACCGACTGCGTCGTCGTGGGCGTCCCCGACGAGACCTGGGGCGAACGGGTGGCGGCCGTCGTCGCTGTCCGGCCGGACAGCGCCGCGAAGGCCGAGGACCTGCGCGACTGGGTCCGGCGAAGCCTCGCCGGCTACAAGGTGCCGCGAGCCGTCGTCCTGACGGACGCCCTGCCACGCACCCCGACCGGCAAGCTCGAACTCGCGTGGGCGCGCAAGACCGCCCGGGCCGCCGTCGCGGACGACCGGCAGCGCGGGCCGGCATGACGGGGGGTCGCGGGACGGGGCGGGGCCCGTGGAGCCACACGTCTGGGGCCCTCTCCGGGAGCCGGTGTTCGGCCCCCGGCGCGCATTGCTCAGCGGACGTGGCGCGCGACGCCGGTCGCCTTCGCCATCAGCCACTCCAGCGGGCCGCGGGAGACATACCGGGACCAGAGCATCGCGAAGGCCATCGCACTCACGATGAAGCCGACCAGCACACGCAGCGGTGAGCCGGGCAGTTCCTCGACTCCCAGGAACTGGATGCCGACGATGTGGAACACGTAGGCCGTCAGCGACATGAAGCCGACCGTGATGACCGGCCCGGCCAGGCGGCGCAGGCGGGGGAAGGCGTCCACGGCGGCGAGGCAGGCGATCACGACCGCGATCGCCACGCCGGTGTTGGCGAGGATCGACAGGGTCGTCTCGCTGTGCGGGGAGGCCGCCGGCAGCCAGTAGGGGGTGTCATCGAACGGGAAACCGGCCGTGTCGGACCCCCACGCACTCGCCGGGTGCCCGCCCCCGGACGCACCGATGGCGACGAGCGCGCCGGGCACGAGGTGGAGCGCCGGCCAGGAGCCGCCGTAGCCGACGACCGTGAGCGCCGCACCGGTCAGCGCCAGGCGTACGCGTACGGCGGTGGAGGCGAGGTCGAGGCGGGCGACAGCCATGCCGGCGATGACGAACGGGAGCCAGGTCAGGGCGGGGTAGCTGCCGGTGACGAGCAGGGAAAGCGGTCCGTCGGGCTCACCTGGCGAGGGGAGTCCGCGGTCGCCGAGCACCTGCTTCACCACATACAGCACCTGGGGCAGGACGAGGGCCGTGCCCGCCGCGATCACGGCCAGCGGGCCTGCGCCGAGCCGGTACAGCGGCAGGACGAGCAGGAAGTACCCGCCGTAGAAGGCGAGTATCACCTCGACCGGGGTGCCGGACAGGGTGAGCGCCGTGCCCAGGGCCAGCAGGATCACGGCCCGGATGAGCACCTTCGCGGCGGCCTGGCGTCCGGCCCGGCCCGTCTTCGGCGTGCCGCGCCCGGTGATGAGCACGACGGCGAAACCCGCCAGGAAGGCGAAGAGGGCGGAGGAGCGGCCGTGGGCCGGCTCCATCAGGAAGCCGATGACGCCGCCCTGGCTCGGGGCGGGGCCCACGTGGACCGCGTACATGCCGAAGACGGCGAGGCCGCGGGCCAGGTCCAGGCCGATCAACCGGCCCATGCCGGGCGCGCCGGTCGAGGGCTCACCGTGCTCGCGTGCAGGGGACGGCGCGTCAGCCGGGAGCGGCGGGGAGTCTGCCTGCTGCGTCATGCTTCTCAGGCTGGGGACCGGGCCGATCACGGAGTATCCGGCAGACGGCTGCCGTGCCCCTGCCGACTGGTGGGTGCTACCCCGCCGTGTGGCTGGAGCTGCCGCTCGCCGGGCCGCCGGGGCGCCGCATGGCCTTAAGGTCGAGGCGGTAAGAGCCGGGCGGTGGGAACGAAGGTGAGGCGGAGCGCGCGTGAACCGGGTGGTGCGGGTAGTGGTGGTGGACGACGAGGCACTGGTCCGCTCGGGCTTCGAACTCATCCTGGGTGCCTCGGAGGACATCGAGGTCGTCGCGACCGCGAGCGGCGGCGAGGCCGTGGCGACCGTCCGCCGGGAGCGGCCCGACGTGGTGCTGCTGGACATCCGGATGCCGGACGTCGACGGGCTCACCGTGCTGCGCGAGCTGCGGACGATGCCGGACCCTCCGGTGGTGGCGATGCTGACGACCTTCGACGCCGACGAGTACATCCTGACCGCGCTGCACACCGGCGCGGCCGGATTCCTGCTCAAGGACACCGAACCGGACCAGCTCGCCCACCTGGTCCGCACCCTGGCCGCCGGCGGCGTGGTGCTCTCCCCCAAGGCGTCGCGGACCCTGCTGCACAGCCACTCCGGCACCCAGGCCGCCGTCGACGAGGACGCCGCCCGCGTCCGGCTGCTGACCGCCCGCGAGCGCGATGTCCTCGTGCTGGTGGCGGAGGGGATGTCGAACGCCGACATCGGGGCGCGCATCCACCTGGGCGCCGGCACGGTCAAGGACCACGTCAGCGCCATCCTCACGAAACTGCGGGTGACGAGCCGGGTGCAGGCGGCCCTGCTGGCGCAGCGGGCCGGACTGCTCGACGAGCACCCGCGATCGGAAGCCCGGCCATGAGCCGCGCACGCGAGCTGTGGAAGCGGGTTCCCGCGCCGGTCATCGACCTCGCCCTGGTGGCGGTGGCGGCCGTGGACGTGTGGCTGAACATGTGGGACACGACGCGAGCCGGTGTCGCGCTGGCCGCGGTCGGCTGCGCCGCGTTGGCGTTCCGGCGCAGGTTCCCGCTCGGGGTGTTCCTGCTCACCGTGCCCATCGCGCTGATGCAGGAAGTCCCGGTCGCTGTACTCGTGGCGCTGTTCACGCTGGCCGAACGCTCCCGCAACCGCCGGCTCCTCGCGGTCTGCGCCGCCCTGACCGCCGTCGCGGGCAGTGTCCCGTGGCCCCTGGCCGAGGTCGACCGGACCATGACACTGGTCTTCTTCGTGTACGGCCTGGCCACTGCCGCCGCCCCGGTCCTCTTCGGCCAACTCCTGCAGACGCACCGGGACTTGGCGGGGCGGTTGGTCGAGATCGAGGAGGCGAGGGAGCACGAGCGGGCCCTGCACGCCCAGGCCGTGCTCGCCCGCGAACGCGCCCAACTGGCCCGCGAGATGCACGACGTCGTCTCCCACCAGGTCAGCCTGATCGCCGTACGGGCCGGAGCCCTCCAGGTCGCCGCCAAGGACGCGGACGCCAAGGAGGCCGCCCGCACGATCCGTTCGCTGAGTGTCACCACGCTCGACGAACTGCGCACCATGGTCACCCTGCTGCGCGCCTCCGGCGGCCACGCCACCGAGCTGACCCCCCAGCCCACCCTGGCCGACCTGCGCAAACTGGTGGAATCCAGCGGCACTCACGTGGAACTGACAGGTGAGCTGCCGCCCGCCGTGGGCACGCCCGCACAACGGGCCCTCTACCGCACGGTCCAGGAAGCGCTGACCAACGTCCGCAAGCACGCCCCCGGCGCCACGGCGTGCGTCGAGCTGTGGCAGGACGGCGACGACGTCGGAGTGACCGTCACCAACACCCCGCCCACGCGTCCCTCCCTGCCCCTGCCCGGCTCACAGCAGGGCCTGGTCGGTCTACGCGAACGGGCCGAGATCCTGCACGGCACCCTGGAGACGGGCCCGACCACGGAGGGCGGCTACCGGGTGCGGCTGCGGGTTCCCCTCAGCACTGACTGAGACCGCTCGGGTCGGTCCGGGGCGACGGCGATGCGCTGCCGCTCCGCCTGCGTGATCCGGGAGATCGGGTGGTGACCGCGCGCAGCGCGACAGCCACCCGACGAGCGTCTTCTACGGTCTGCCGAGCACCGCGTCGGCGGATCTGAGCACCAGGTCGTGGTCATGTGTCCATTGGGGCCGCAGCGACAGCGCACCGCCGGGTCCCGTGCACCGGACGGCAGGGAACACACTCACGTCCCGGCGGTCGACGAGGTCGCCGGTCACCATCGCCAGACGGACCTCCGGCCCGCCGTACGCGCTCAGGCGCAGTTCCCACAGCGCCTCTCCTCCGGGATGGAGTTCCGCCACCACCTCGACCGGCAGGGTGATGCGGAAGTCGCCGTGCGGATCGACGGCACAAGGGGCGTCGATGAGGTGCCCGCCGTCTGCCCGCAGCCGGGCCAGGAAGCGGTAGTGGTGCGCTCGCGCCGTCCGTCCGTGGAGCGAGCCCGTCAACCGGATCGCCTTGTCGTCGACCTCGACCGACGTGACTTCCGCGTGCGCCGGCCGGAGCCAGGCGCGCACGGCGAGGCTCCCGTCTTCGGTCGCGTACGGGATCCACGTCCGCACTCCCCCGTCCGCCGGCCGGAGGGCCACGGGATCCAGGAGGCGCGCGGTCTCGACGAGCCCCGCCCGGACGGGGCGCGGCCTTCTGCCGCCGACGCGGCTCAGAGCGACGTCCCAGTCGCCCTCGGCGAGTTCCCAGTGACGTTGGTCGAGGACCGCCCGCATGCTGCCGTCGCCGCCCGTGTCGGACCGTTCGAGTTCCATGCTGTGGACAGCGGGGGCGATGCTCTCGTTCCGTGGCAGCAGGACCAGCATCCAGCCACCGGGCGCCAGTTGGCCGGTCGGCACCTGGAATGCGAGTGCACCACCGGACACCACCTGGCAGTTGACCGCGACAGACTGGCGGAGCCGACCAACGCCCAGGGCGGGCAGCCGAGTTGGCCGCCTCGGCCCGATCACGGCCTTCCTTGACCGGCGGCGGCCGGGCTTCGGCCGAAGGCCGGCGAAAAGGGCCTCGTACTGCCCGGCGATGTACTCGGGCCGGAAGCGCTCGGAGTTCCGCAGGGCCGCGGCGGCCATCCGACCGCGCTCGGCCTCGTTCTCGATCAGCCGGCAGAGGGCGTCGGCGAGCGCGTCCTCGACCGGACCGTGGTCCGGGACCAGGAGGCCGTCCTCGCCGTGCGTGATGATCTCGCGGGGTGCGTGGTCGCGGTCGGTACTCACCACCGGCAGACCGCAGCTCATGGCCTCCACGACGGATATGCCCGAGGGTTCCGTGCCGCTCGACGTCACGGCGAGGGCGCCCTTGGCCCACTCCGGTGCCATGGGAGTGCGGGCGCCCATCAGAAAGACGTTGTTGTAGAGGCCGAGTTCCTCGATGCGGCGCCGCAGCCGCAGCCGCTCCTGGCCGCGTCCGTAGATCCGCAGACTCCAGTCCGGGTGCACGGCGGCGACCTTGGCGAACGCGTCCACGAGACGGTCGTAGCGCTTCATCGGTGTCAGCCGGCCGGCGGCCAGCACCACCCTCGACTCACCGGTGGAGGGCTCGGCGGCGGAGGGAGGGCAGCAGACGGGGATGCTCGTCACCCGCGTCCGCGCGCCGGGGAGGGCCGCGCGGTGAGCGCGCTCGTCGGCCTGGGAGAGGGTCACGTAGGCGTCGAGTCGGGAGACGGCCGTGTCCAGGTCGCCCAGCAGCGCGGTCCCGTGCGCGTCGCGGCCGGCGTACTCCTGGCCGACGCGCAGGTAGTCGCTACGGCCGTGCTCGGCGAGGAAACAGACGAGGTACGGCCGCGTCGCGATCACCACGTCGGCGTCGGTGCTCCGGAGATACGCGGCGAGGCGTGTCTCGCCGAGCCGGCTGGGCGGTGTCCAGCCGGCGTGAACGCCATCATGCGGGCACACGATGCCTGGAGCGCGCTGGTCCGCCGCCTCGGCCGCGGTACGCCGGGCGCCGGGACGCAGGTCCACCAGCGCCCGCGTCCTCACCCCGTCCGCCGCCGCGAGCGGCATCCGGTCGGCGGTCCGGTGGTAGGAGACGATCTCCACCTCGTGACGTGCCGCGAGTGCGGCGGCGAGGGCGCTCGTGGCTCGGACCGTGCCATCGATCGCGTAGGCGTTGTGGAGCAGAAAGGTGATCTTCAAGGGTCTTGTCACGGCGTTGGGCAGGAAGATGACGCCCCGCCCGCCGTTCCAGGCCGGCCTGCCCACGCGATCGTGGTCCTCGGCGACGTCGCCGCCCGGGGCGTCACTGTGTTCATTCGCCGTACTCCTCCGCTCTTGACCCACACCTCCATCCCATCGCGCCGCCCTCGGACATTCACTCCGCCGACCAGCGGGACCACCCCCGCCGACAGGCCGGACTCCACCATCCGAAAGGGGGAGCCGTGCATGCGTCGCGGTGCGGGAGGACGCTGCGTGGTAGGGCGGGCAGCGGGTGGAGAGCGGAACGCACGCTTCAGCGTCATGCGGATGCTTGGTCTGGTCGCGCCCCGAGCCATGATCGATAGATGGATGACGCGTGTGGGTCAGGCGTGGTCCACAAGCTGTGCCTGTCCTCGGCGGCGCGCGCAGTGGGCGCAGCAGAAGAACTGTCCGTGCGCCGATTGAAGGCCGTGACCGAGGATGCGGCATCCACAGTTGTCACAGGTAGGCGCGATCCGTTGAGCCGCGCACTCGAGGCTGTCGAAGATGTGGGTGGCGTCGGGTGTCCTCACCTCGAACGCCATCTCGTAGTCGTTGCTGCAGACCTCGCAAACTGCCATGGACCTCGCTCCTTGCTGTCCCGCGCCGGTGGCCCGGTGTCTGGTGAGTGGCGGCTGCTTCCGACTGTGTTCCACTGCCGAGGCACGGCGGACCTCGTTCAGGCGGTGGCGTACACCCGCTCGGCGAATTCGGCGATCTGATGCTCGTTGAGATGCCGGGCGATGTCCCGCTCGCTGATGATGCCGACGAGTGTTTTGTTCTCGATCACCGGCAGGCGCTTGATCTGGTGCCGCTCCATCGTTTCGAGCACCTCGCTGACGTCGGCGTCGACGTCGATCCACTGCGGGGTTCCCTCGCACAGCTCCGTGCACGGAGTGTCCGCGGGGTTCAGACCCTCGGCGACGCACTTCACCACGATGTCCCGGTCGGTGATGATGCCGCACATCCTGCCGTCGTCCTCACAGACCGGCAGTGCGCCGACCTCCAGTCGTTTCATCATCTCCGCCGCGCGTGCGAGGGTTTCCGCCTTGTTGATGCATTCTGCGCCTCGGTGCATGATCTGCCCGGCAACCGGCATGGGGTCCTCCTGGTTCGGCCTGCTTGGGAAGCGTCTGACTCCCCCCCTTGTCCTGGTACGCGCTGCCACGCTAAGCACGGCCGCTCCGCGACGCCGTGTCGTGGTACGCCGCCCGGGTGACGCCCTTGTCGTGGTGATGGCAAGCGACGCGAGTGCGCGAACCGGGCCCGTCTGCCGCCGGCGCTCGCCATCGCGTTCGCATCAGTGCTCGTACAGGCCAATGAGCGTGCCGTCGGTCAGTTCACGTTCCTCCACCGTGTCATGGACCTGCTCGGCGCTGGGCGCATCGGGCAGCACGCACGGCTCTGCCAACGCGTAGAGGTGGAAGACGTAGCGGTGCGGCTGGTCTCCGGGCGGCGGGTTGGGTCCGCTCCAGCCGCGGCGGCCGAAGCCGTTGGCGAGTACCGTGCCGCCCGGCGGGGTCCGGCCCGCCTCCACGCCCTGGCTTTGAGGATCGATACCGACCACCGTCCAGTGGACGACACTGCCCGACGGCGCGTCGACGTCCTCGCACAGCAGCACCAGTTCCGCCGCCTCGTCCGGCACATCGGACCAGGTCAGCGGCGGCGACACGTTCCCGGCGTCCTGGGTGTACCGGGGCGGCAGGAGGTGGTGGTCCTTGAAGACGGGGCTTTCCAGCTTGAGCGGGCTCATAGGGGCCTCCTCCGTCGGCTGAGGCGGCTGGGGGCGGTCGGTCGGCGGGCCGACTGGGGACCGCGTGCCGGAGCTCCGGGTAACCCGAGGCGCTTCCCGGCAATCAGCAGGCGTACGGGAAGAGGCACCGCAGCCCTTCAGACGCCGGCCTGCCCAACCGCTCGCTCGCACCGCCCCGGCGAATCGCCCTGGCCTGGTTGCCACCCCGCCACCAGGGGACTCGGCTGCCGAGGAGACCGACAGCCTCCGTCAAGGACGATGACGCCAGGGCTTGTCTTACGGCTTGTGGGAGGAGCAGCGATGGCATTGCGGGAATTTCTGGCCGCCGTGCGCGAACAGGGTGGGTACGGCGACACCCCAGAGGTGCTGGCGGTCACCGAGGCGGTGCTCTCGGCGCTCGGTGAACGCCTTCAGCCCGTCTCGGCCGACCACCTGGCCGATCAGCTCCCGATCGAGCTCGCCGAGGTTCTCATGGACGCGGCCGACGACCTCCCCGGCCGAGACTGGGGTGTACGGGAGTTCGTACGACGGGTGGCCGAGTCCACGGGGGATGATGAGGCGACCGCCCGTGCCCACGCCGAGGCGGTCCTCACCGTCCTCGCGAAGACGATCTCCGGCGGGGAGGTGAACAAGCTCATCAGCGCGCTCCCAGCCGGATACGCCGCGCTCTTCGGCCATGCCGAACTGGCCTGAGCGGGCTCGTGCAGCCAAGACTCAACCCGTGGCGAGCACGGCCGGGCGGGGGCTTGGCTAACGCCACTCGCCCTTCGTCAGCGGTTCCGTGGGGTGCTTCTCGCGCGGCAGGTGCAGACGGCGGAAGATCTCGGCCGACTCGGCGTCCTCGGCTTCCGTGTCGAGGCGGATGCCCAGCTCCTCCTCGACGTCGTGGGCGGCACCGATCAGTACGAACTCGATGCCCTCCTCGTCGAGCAGCTCGGGATCGGCGGCGGTGAACCGTCGCCGCCCGAATCGTTCCTGCTCCTCGGTCGGCAGGTCGGGACGCTGTTGCGGGGCAAGACCCGCCTTCGCCGGTGCGCCGGCCAGGGGGTTCTTGATCGCGAGGATGTAGCTGGCCTCGGGCTCGATGGTCAGCTCCTGCTGGACGGCGCCAGGCTGTGCCGGGAGCTCGAGTTCGTAGGTCAGATGCGTGTGGTTGCCGTGCCGGACGATCGCGTACCGGCCCTCTCCGGCCGGCCGCGCCTCCGGTTGCGTTCGCTCGCCGCGCGTCTGTGTGTCGTATGTCCGGCGCTCCAGTTCCTCTTCGACGCCTTCCGGCCGGTCTGCGACCTCTTCGACGAAGCCCCAGTACCGCTCGTGCTCCTCCGGCCGCGGCAGGCGCTTGCGTCCGATGACGAGGCGGCGGCTGTGGTTGCCGTCGGACGGCTGAAGGATCACGAAGAGGCGCTGGACGTCCTCGATGTCCTGAGCCTTCTCCTGCTCGACTCGGGGCCGGTACGCGAAGTAGATGTCGCCCCGTTCAATGACGTCGCTGGCCATGGTCGGTCACACCCCCTCGCACGCCGATGACCAGCGAGTACCCGTTGTCGCGAGGTCGATGTGCCGCCCCGGCCCGGGTGGTCATCGACCGATGAGCCCGCTGCGTGCCGCGCTGTCATCGGACAGTCCCCCTTTCTGCCCGTCGCGGCGATTGATGGGAGCCGCCATGGTTACTTGTTGGAGGACCGCCCGCGGCGGAAGGCCATGGCCAATGACGTCCACGGCGTCGTGCGCGTGGACCTGAGCAAGGAGCACATCTCGTGCGGCTGCACTTCCTCGACCCCCTGTATGCCAGAGCCGGCCCGTTTGCCTCCGTCTATGTGGACACCTCCCGGGACATTGACGACCCCGACAAGGCGATCGAGCTGCGCCGGCGCCACACCCGCTCGGATCTGATCGCGCTCGGGGCGGACCCGGCCACCGCCGACGCCTCCGCCGATGCCGTCGGCACCGACGCCGACCTGCCCGGCCGCCACGGCCAAGCCCTGTTCGCCACCCATGGCGAGGTGGTCCTCACAGAGGAGCTGCCCCAGCCTCCGCCCGTGGACAAGACGCGGTACACCGCGCTTCCCGACGCCATGCCCCTGGCACTGCAGTACGCGCCCGACATCCCCTACGCCGCCGTCGTCCTCACTCGCGTCGAGCCGAAGGGCGGCGCCACCGCTCCCGAAGACCTGCTGGTGAAGGTGCAGACCGGGCGATGGCCGAGCAGCGCGGTCGCCCCGCGCGCCCTGACCTCCCTGCGGGTACCGATCCACGGCTGGCGCCAGGAGGCCGAGCGGCTCGCCGCCGAGCTGGCCCACTTGATCGACCTCGGTCACGCCGACACGCTCGTGCTCTGCGGGGACACCTGGGCCCGAGGCGTCCTGGTCAACCGCCTGCCCGCCCCGCTGCGCAACCGCGTGGCCACCGTGCCCGGCGACGAGCGGGATGTCGAGAGCGGTCGGGCCCTGCTGGAGCCACAGCTCGCGGCGCTCTTCCGCGGCAGCCTCTCCGCCCATGACCGCGACCGGCTGGAGAGCTTCGCCGCCCAGCGCGCCCGCCATCTCGCCGGTGAAGGCCTGCCGGCCACGGTCGCAGCCCTGCAACGCGGCCGGGCCGACGCCCTCGTGGTCAACCGACCCGCCCAGGGGTGGCCCCCGATCTGGATCGGTGCCGACCCCAAGCAGGTCGCGCTCTCCGCCACCGACCTGGAAACCTTCGGCGCCACCGGCTACGAGGAGCAGCCCGCCGACGCCGCCCTGCTGTACGCCGCCGTGGCCACCGGGGCCGAACTGATCGTCGTCCCCCGCCAGGAGACGCCGCTGGAGGACGGCATCGGCGTGCTCCTGCGCTACTGACGGCACCGCTTGGCTTTGGTCGGCGTCCTCGAAGGCTTCGCTTCCCGGGCGAGAGCCGATCCTCCGCGAGGCGACGCCGTCGGTCCGCACTGCGGTGTCGCCGGCGTCCTTCAAGCCTGCGCCTCCTCAGGCGCTCGCGGCACAGGTTCTCTTCTCCACCGCCCGCCCCTCGGAAAGCCCCCGCACCGTCCCGGCGAGAGTCACGGCGGTCACGGCGGGACGGTGACGACCGGGCAGTGTGCGTGGTGCAGTACGCCCTGACTGACGGAGCCCAGCAGCATGCCGGTGAAGCCGCCGTGCCCGCGGGTGCCCACGACCAGGCCGAGGGCCTCTTCGGACGCCTTGGAAAGGACCTCCACCGGGTGGCCTCGCACGACCTCCTGGTGCAGCTCCACCTCGGGACGAGCGCCGGCACGCCCGGCAACCGTCTCCGACAGCAGCCTGCGGCCCTCCTGGACGGTCGCCTCTTCGTCGAGGACACCGAGCCGCGGAGGGTGCCACACGTACAGAGCCCGCAGCGCCGCACCGCGCAGGGCGGCCGCCTCGAAGGCGAAGTCGACGGCGCGGGCCGACTGCGGGCTGCCGTCGACCCCCACCACGAAGTACGGCTGCGGCCGGGCCCTGTGTTCCGGCTCCGGCACGACCACCACGGGGCAGGGCGCGTGGGCGATGAGCGGCAGAGCGACGGCGGAGGAGGTGAACAGCTCCTGGACGGCACTCAGGTGCCAGGAACCGAGCACGACCTGTGTGGCGTTGTGCGCCTGCTCCCGCAGCACCCACGCCGGATGCCCCTCCGCCAGCAGTCCGGACACCGACACCTGCGGATGCCGGGACTCGACGAAGGCCACCGCCTCCTTCAGCACGAGATCCCCTGTCGCGTGCAGCGCCTCGTTCCACTTCTCCCAGGACGGCCGCCCGCCTGTCGGCCGGTACCCGGGTGTCGGCACGTTCTGGGCGAGGACCAGCAGCAGGGGCAGGTGCCGTTGGGCCGCCTCGTCGGCAGCCCAGGCGAGCGCCGTGCGTCTGCCCGGATCGGGGTCGACACCGGCCACGATCGGTTTACGTCCTGGTGCATACGTCATCGCCGACTCCGGGGAGGGTTGCCACGACCGGACGACTCCGTTCTTCCGGCGCGACGGTTCGTCTACAGGCCCTGGGAGAGCAGGAGTTCGTGGGCGAGTCGTGCGCCGCGTTCCGCTTCCTCGGGCGACACGTCCTGCGACGGGATGTTCTCCAACCCGCGGGCGAGCACCCGGACGGCCTCGGCCAGGGTCGCGACCTGTGCTTCCAGCCGGCTCAATCGGTCTTCCGGCCCAAGCACGGCATCCGATTCAGGGGATCGGTTCTGCGTCATGTCATGCTCCTTACGAGCTCGGTCAGGCAGCCGGCTGGAGGAGCAGTTCGCGGACGTCGTGCGGGAGTTGGTCCAGTGCCGCCTCCAGTTGCCCGGGCGAGACGTGGTCGCGTACGACGGCGGTGACCGCGGCGGCGAACCGGGGGACCTCCTCGGCGGAGATCTTCGCTTCCTGGACGAAGCGGTTCACATAGCCCTCACGGCCGTACTTGATCGGTACGGTGCTGGGGTTCCAGCCGTCGTAGTAGGCGCCTCGCAGCAGATCGGGGAGCTGCGCGGCGAAGTGGGCGGCCACGTCGACGGTGACCCGGTCGCGGAGCGTGTGCAGCCAGGTGCGCAGCACCCGGTGGGCGAGGTGGCGGTCCTCGGTTCCCAGGGCTTCGCAGACCGCTTTCAGCCAGATGTTGGCGGTGTGGATGGCGTGTTCGAAGTCAGGTGGATGTGTGGGACGCATCGGTCTTGCCCTTCCGGTTGCTGTGAGACCCCTGCCTCGGCTCGATCAGAAGTGGCGAGGGTGCCGGAGGCACCCGCACGGTGGCGTACCGCATGCGAGTTTCCAGGCCAGGGCGGACGAAACGGTCGGCGCCCGCGCCACGGCACGGCATCACGAGAAAGCCGAGGAGGCGGCCTGGTCTCCGGTGCGACGACGACTGATCCGTACGAATGACGCGGTCAGCCCTGCGGCTGAACGCGGTTGCCGTCCGCAGGCGACGCCGAGGTGAGCCAGTTGACGAGCCGGTTGATGTCGGACTGCGTGACGATGCCGACGAGCCGGTCCTCGGCCATGACCAGAGCGCGGCGGGCGGGGCTCGTCTCGACGGAGGGCAGGAGGTCGATCAGCCGGTCGTCGGGGTGGGCGGTCGGGAGATCGTCGAGGGGCAGCACCACGGCCCCGACCGTCGTGCGCTCGCGCTCCGGCACCGGGACCTGCCCGGCCCGGTTGACACTGATCAGCCCCATGGGCCGTCCGACGGCGTCGATGACCGGGAAGGCCGAGTGCCGGTAGACCCAGGGCGGGCCGCTCAGGAACTCCCGGATCGTGGTGGCGGCCGGCACCGTCGTGGGATCCGGGGTCATCGCCCGGCGGACCGGCACCGAGCCGAGCAGTTCCCGCATCTTGGCCTGGCTCCCCTCGGCGCTCGCCATGGCGGTCATGAACCAGCCGATCAGCATCAGCCACAGGCCGTCGACCGCGGCACCGGCGAAGGCCAGGAACACCCCGGCGGCGATGAGCAGCCAGCCGAGGGCACGGCCCGCGCCGGTGGCGACTTCGGTGGCCCGCAGTCGGTTGCCCGTGCGCCACCACACCAGGGCGCGCAGCAGCCGCCCGCCGTCCAGCGGCGCGGCCGGCAGCGCGTTGAACAGCGCCAGCAGGACATTGATCACCGCCAGCCAGGCCAGCGCCTCGACCAGCAGCCCCGATCCGTACACCTGGCCGAACAGCACGGTCAGGAGCCCGAACACCACACCCAGCGCGAGGCTCACCAAGGGCCCGATGCCGGCGATGCGCAGTTCGGCCGCCGGGCTCGGCGCCTCGCTCTTCAGGCGGGCCGCTCCGCCCAGCAACCAGAGCGTGATCTCGTCGCCGCCCACGCCGTTGCGGCGGGCGATGATCGCGTGGCTCATCTCATGAGCCAGGAGCGACAGCAGGAAGACCACCGCCGTGGCCACCCCCACCACCGCGTACAGCCAGCCGGGACGGTCCGGGTGCGCGTCGGGCAGGCGCCCGGCCGCCAGCCCGACAGCGATCAGGGCGAAGATGACCAGGACGCTCCAGTGCACCCCGATGCGGATGCCCGCCAGGCGTCCCAGCGTGAGCGTCGCCCCCATGTGAGGCACCTCCTGTGTTGCCGTACGTGGGCGCCGGGCAGCGGGCCGTGCACCCAGCTCGGAGCGGACAGCCGGGGCCGGTCCGCCGCGGTCCTCGGACACGGGCGGACGGCTTCGACGCGCGGGTCCACGCCCAGGAGCGGGGGCAGCATCGGTGTGCGCGGCAGCCGACCACTACCCGTTATACGTTCGGCTCCGCGGCGCTGATGTCGCCGAGCGCCGACCCAGGGTCGCGCTCGACGGCCAGGTCACCCAGGCTGAGGGTCCCGACCAGATGGCCCTCCTCCACCACCGGCAGCCTCCGCACCGCGTGCTCGCGCATCAGCCGTACGGCCTCGTCGATACGGTCCTGTGGGGAGCAGGTGACCAGGTCGTGGCTGCACACCTCCCCGACGGTCGTGGAGTCGGGGTCGCGGTGTTCGGCGAGGGCGCGGACCACCAGATCGCGGTCGGTCACCAGGCCGCGGACGTCGTCCGCCTCGGCGACGACGACATCCCCGATGTCCCGCTCCCGCATCAGCCGCGCCACCTCGGTGAGCGGCGTCCGCTCCGTCACCGTCACCGGATCCGACGTCATGATCTCCCGGACTTGCTGAGCCATGGTCTCCTCCGAGTGCCTCCCGGGACGGGTCCCGGCCGTACCTGTGGGGACCAGCGAGTACCCGGCACGGGACCGCCCAAGCGCCCACAGAAGACGCTCGCAGCATTGGTCAGGGCGCCGCGCGAGGCGGCGACCGTGATTGCTGCGGGTTATCGGTGGAACCCGGGAAGAGGCGTTCGGGCTTCTTTGCCGAAGCCGGACACAGCGGGCGTGAGGAGGCGACCGAGCAGCGAAAGGTGATGCTCCGCCAGAGGGGAGATGGATGCGATGCCCGTTCGGGTGCTGGACAGGCATGAGGTACGGCGCCTCGCCGAGGCGGGCGCGCAGTTGGTGGAGGTGCTGCCCCGCGAGGAGTACGAGGACCTGCATCTGCCGGGCGCCGTGCACCTGTGGCTGCGGGATCTGGACCATGAGGCGGCAGAGCGGCTGGAGCGGACCAGACCGGTGGTCGTGTACTGCTGGGACTGGATGTGCGACATGAGCCCGCGGGCCGCGGCCCGGCTCGAGCAGCTCGGCTTCCGCCAGGTCTACGACTACGTTCCCGGCAAGGCCGACTGGCTGGCAGCCGGATGGCCCGCCGAGGGCCGCTCCGCCGCCGCGCCGTCGGCGGGGGACGTGGCGCAGCGCGACGTGCTCACCTGCCGGGTCGGTCAGCCGGTCGACGAGGTGCTGGTGCGGATGCGTGATGCGGGACAGGCGGTGTGCGTCGTGGTGAACGACGAGCGAGTGGTCACAGGGCTGCTGCGCCGCCGTACGGCCGAGGCTCGCGCCGATGCCACGGTGGAAGAGGTGATGCGTCCGGGACCGGCGACCGTACGGGCCCACGAGCCGTTGGGCCCGCTGCTGGAACGGATGGCGAAAGCGCGCGTGCGGACCGTCGTGGTCACCGACCCCGAGGGGCGACTGCTCGGCCTGGTGGACCGCACATCCGGTGAGCATGCCCTTGACGCGGGCCACGCCGTCGCCGCATGAGTACGGCGCGAGGAGGCCGGGACGCCCCGGACACACCTGAGCCGAGCCCGTCAGCAGCCCGACACCGGCGCCGGAGCTGTCGGACCCAGGAAGGAGTTGATCGTGATGATCTCCGAGACGGTTCTGGTACCTGCCCAAGGCGCGATGCTCGCAGGCGATCTCGTGATGCCCGACCAGGCCCGGGCAGTGGTGTTGTTCGCGCATGGCAGCGGAAGTTCCCGGCACAGCCCACGCAACCGCATGGTGGCCGGGGAACTGCGCACTGCCGGGCTGGGAACGCTGCTGATGGACCTGCTCACCGAGGATGAGGAGCGGCAGGACATGATCACGGCCGAGCACCGCTTCGATATCCCCTTGCTGGGGCGGCGCCTGGTGGCCGCGATCGTCTGGCTGGGAGAGCAGGCCGAGACGAAGCATCTGCCCGTGGCCGTGTTCGGCGCCAGCACCGGCGCCGCGGCCGCCCTGATGGCCGCTGCCCAGCGGCCCCGAGGCGTGTTCGCCGTGATCTCCCGCGGTGGCCGCCCCGACTTGGCCGACGATGCCTTGGAGCAGGTGTGCGCACCGGTTCTGCTGCTGGTCGGCGGCCGCGACCCGGAGGTGCTGCGGCTCAACGAGGAGGCCGCACGGCGGCTGCGCACCCCGAACAAGCTGCAGGTGGTACCGGGCGCGACCCACCTCTTCGAGGAACCCGGTGCGTTGGAGGAGGTCGCCCGGCAGGCCAGGGAATGGTGCGAGGAGCAGCTACGCGCCGGGCAGACGACGCCCATGCGGCGGTGACACCGGCCGACGCAGGGACGGTCATCCCCTGAGGGCGCTGCCGAAGGATCGGGACTCGTAGTACAGGCTGTGCAAACGGCCGTTCTCCTCGCGCCCGGCGGGGTCACCGCCCAGCGTCCGTACCGCCTCGACCGCGTACTGCCGCTCCCGCTCGTCGGTGCACAGGCGCTGTGGATAGGTGCGCGAGACATCGACGGTCGTGCGCAGACCGTGCGCGGCCAAGGCCCGGACGATCGGGTGGTACGACACGGTCCGCAGCACGAACGCGCTGACCCATACCGGTCGCCGGGCGCCGTCCAGCAGCGCCGTGAACGTCCGGGTGGTGACATAGCTGCCGCCGCCCGTCAGCGTGATGAGGCCGACCTCGGCGAGCGCGCGGCGCAGCGTGCGGCTGGGAGAGCCGTGTTCCAGGTCGTCGGTGAAGCCCTCGTCCAAAAGCCCCACCTCGAGCGCGTAGTGCACGGCGGGGGCCGCGACGTCCAGACCGAACACCGGCATGGCGTCCGGTCGGCGCCGCTCGGCGTAGAACACCTTGTCGCGTGCCGCGAGTTCCGCCGTCGACATCGTCCGGAGGGCGGGAGAGGTGTACCGCTCGTACATCTCCGCCAGCGTCACGTCGTGATTGAGCAGCGCGGCATTGATCCCGTACGAGCAGCACACATCCAGCACCGCCGGCCTGCCGGGGCGGCTGTCGTCGAGCGCGGCCCGTTCGGCGGCGACGTGCCGGAAGACCGGCTGGGCATGGTGCGGGATCTCGTACTCCAGCGGGGCCAGCCGCCCGAAGTACGCGCGAGGGTCCGGACGGTCGTAGATGTCGTCGAACCGCGACTTGCCGCCCGCCGCGCCTTCGGTGCCGCCAGAGTGCGACTCGGCCATCGCGTACTCCTCCTCCCACGCATCTGTAGCTCCACTTTGTCTCCTCTCCTGCGCCCCGGGTCGTCTGCCGCACAGAGCGTGGGCTCAGGTGCACTCGGTTGCTCTGCTACGGCAGCCGAAATTGCGGGCGGGAAGGCACCCCTCCAGCTCGCGTGGCCCCGATGGCGGCAGTCGTTGCGCCGATCAGGTCTCGATCACGGCATCGCAGTCGGGGCAGACCACGGACGCGTATTGCGCGGGGTACCAGGGCGTCCCGGGGTGTTCCGTGGTCCAGGGGCCCGTTTCCATGGCGAAGGTGTCCTTCCCGCAGAAGGTCCGTGGTCCTGTGGCGGTGGGCTCCCCCGGGGCGGGGGGCGCCGCGTGCACCCTTCGGACGTGCCGTGCCTCGCCGCCCTGCGTTTCCGGGGAGGGTCGCGCGGCCCCCGGCTTGTCGAGTTCGTACACGACGACGATGTGGCTCATGCCCCCCACGGTAGGAGGCCGAGGAGTCGACCGCCTGCGGCCATTGCGGCCGGTGGCTGTGATCGGCCGGCACGGCTCGCACCCTCTCACGCCTGACTGCGTGCCGGTCGCCGGCACATCAGCCCCTTCGTCACCGGCCGGCCCTCCGCCGACCGGGGCCGCACCATCCCCTACCCGCGCCTGGCCACCTCCGGTGAACCTCGGCCTCGGGGCCCAATACTGATCGAAACCGCTGTCTGCCGGGCGCTGCTGCGTTAGCCTCGACTTTCCCTCATGGGCGAACTGGCATGCGACGAACATCACTTCGGGGGGACACGTGTCAGAACACCGACCGGTGCCATCGGACTCGGCGCCGGACGAGGCCGCGGCGCTGCGGCAGACCGGCGCGGCACCCCTGCACTCGGGCGACCCGCGCCGTATCGGCCCCTATGTGCCGCTGGCGCTGCTGGGCAGCGGCGGCATGGGGCGGGTCTACCTCGGCCGCCCCGCGGGCGGTGGCCCGGGCCTGGTCGCGGTGAAGGTGATCAGGCCCGAGTACGCGGACGCCCCGGGCTTTCGGCGCCGGTTCGAGCGTGAGGCGTCCGTGCACGACCTGGTCCGCACCGCGCGCACGCCCCACCTGTGCGGCACGGGCTTCCAGGACCGGCTGCTGTGGATGGCCACCGAGTATCTGCCGGGCCTCGACCTGGCGGACGCGGTGCGCGAGGACGGCGCCCTGGCGACCGCCGCGGTGTGGCGGCTGGTGGCCGAGCTGGGGCGGGCGCTGGCCGACCTCGCCGCCGCCGGGATCGTGCACCGGGACCTGAAGCCGTCCAACGTGCTGCTGTCCGTCCACGGCGCCCACGTGATCGACTTCGGACTGTCGAAGGCCGTCGATGCGAGCGCGCTGACCGGCACGGGCAACCGGGTGGGCACCCCGGCCTACATGTCGCCGGAACACTTGCGAACGGGCACGTGCGAGCCGCCCTCGGACGTGTTCTCGCTCGGCACGACGCTGGTCTACGCGACGACCGGGAGCGCCCCCTTCGGCGACGGCACGGGCGTCGACGTGATGCACCGGGTGGCCTTCGAGGAGCCGAACGCGGAGCTGCTGGGCAAGGTCGCGGCGGCGGACGCGGACCTGGCCGACCTGCTGTCCGCCTGCCTGGCCAAGGAACCCGAGCGGCGGCCCACCCCGCAGCATCTGATCGACACCGCCTCGGCCCGCGCCGAGACGGCCGACTGGCCCGAGCCGCTCGCGGGCAAGGTGCTGGCCCGGCAGCGGGCGTACGAGGCGCTCGACGGTCTGCCCGGCGACGGGACGACTCGCCTGCGCTCCCCCGAGGACCTACCTGTGGCCGTCGCCGCCGGGCCCGCGGAGCAGGTCGCCACAGCCGAAGCCGAAGCCGAGGCCCCCGCTGCTCCGTCGGATCCGCCGGAGCGCTTACGTCCGGCCGAGACCCGCACCCGGGGCCGCAGAAAGCCGCTGCTCGTCGTCACCGCGGGCGTCATGCTGTGTGCGACGGCCGCGGGGATCCTGGCCCTCGACGACCGAGGCCCGCGCACTTCCGGCGCCTCCCCCGGCTCCGGCACGGCAGGTGGCGGCTTACTGCCCGGCGGCGCCGCACCGACGGCGTCCGCGTCCTCCACGCCCACGCCCGCCTCCGGCAAGAGAGTCGACGGCGGGTCAAGAGGTGCTGCCGCCGCCACGTCGTCTGCCGCCTCGGGCTCGGCGGGCACCGAGCGGCACGACCCCTCCTCGGCTCCCGCCGCCGGGCCGACCGGGACCGGCGAGCCGACCGGCCTCGCCACCACGACCGGCACACCCTCCGAGCCCGCGACCGCGCCCTGGATCTCCGACTGCACGTACTACGCCGGCAAGGGCCGCACGCGCGAGGGCGACAGCGGCAAGCGGGTGCTGCAGGCTCAGTGCATGCTGACCAAGCGCGGCTATGACGTGGGCAGTTCGGGGGTCGACGGCGAATTCGGTCCCGGGACGACGGCCGCAGTGAAGAGCTTCCAGAGCACCAAGGGGCTCGACGCCGACGGCATCGTAGAGCAGGGCACGTGGACCGCGTTGCGCGAAACCGACTGAGCGCGTGATCGACGCCACGGTCGAGACGGTGCCGTTTCGACAGCGACGGGACTGCGCTACCCCTCCGTCAGCCACATCCTCGCGAAGATCGGCGCGCGGGTCAGGGGCAGGCGGTGGTCTTCGCCTACGAGACAGGTCTGGCGCACCCGGCTCCCACCGCGTGGAGGGCTACCCTTCCGGATGCGTGTAGTCGCCGACCCTGTCGAGTCGCAGTGCGGTGACTCCACTGGGAACGGCATCGCTGTGGGTGCCCCACAGCACGTGCCATCACGCGGAAAGGCTTCACCATGCCTGACGGAAGGGGCAATGCCGGCGGCGCTGACCGTGGCCGCCCAGGTGAGCGGCCACCCGTACTCGTCAGAGCTCGAACTTTCCGTCCCGGGTCTCCGGCACGTAGCCCCCCAGAGCCGGCGGCGACGCCCAGTGGCTGTTCAGCCAGGTGAACGCCCCTGTGATGACAAGCCCGTTGCGGGTGTTCAGCGCCCCGAACATGGGCAGTGCCCACAGCACACAGCCGATCGCGCCTGCCAGGATCACCGGCCGTCTGCCGACCCGGGCGGCGGGGATGGTCGTGGCGGCGGCAGCGACGGCACCCACGCTCGCGGCGGCCGGCATCGTGCTCTGTGAGATGCCAAGGGCCTTCGGACCGTACGAGATGCCGCGTGCTCGGCGTCCGGCAGGAAGGGCACACGCCATGCCCCGGCCGCGGAGCCGTCGCGCCCGGCGATGGAGAGGGTCGGCAGAATCGCCGCGCTGGACAGCAGGAAGCCCAGCAAGGGGCCGACCTGCGGGATCGACGCGAGCTCGCCCGGCGCCCCGCAGGCGCGTGCTCGGCGGCCAGCGGCACCGCGCCGCCCCACTCGCCGCCCATGCTGACGCCCTGCAGAAGCCGGAGCGCCACCAGCAGCGCGAGAGCGAGAAGACCGGCGGTCTCGTACGTCGGCAGCAGCCCGACCCGTACCGTCGCGACGCCCATCGCTCTGAGGCGACTCATGCCGACGCGCCGTCGTTCAAGGGAAATGTCTTCGTCGAGCGCAGTCGACCGTCCAGCAGCCTCCGGAGGCCGTGATGCCCCAGGCCGAGCCGGCCATCCACCGCCGAGCGGCCGAACTGCTCGGGGAGACGACGGCGCGACCGGCCGCCCTCGGCCCACACGGTGCGGCACGCCTGGCTGACCGAGGCCATCCTCGGCATCTACAGGCTCCGCCGCCTGCGCGCCGAACTCGCCCTGGGATCACTGACCTCCAACTCCAGTCCCGTCATGACGTCCTCCACAGCTGCCCGGCCGGCACCGGTCTCGTCCCCCGCCCCACCATGACGACATCACGCCTTCCTTCAGGGTCAGTAACGCTCAAGCCGCCACGACCAGGCCCCCGGCCGCTGCGCCGATGACGAGCGCACCCGGCAGCGCCAGGACGTCCGGTGACGCCCGTGCCCGCTTCCCTCGGGACCCCTCCCGAGCTTCGCCCCGCACAATGGGCGGTGTCATTTCCCCCGGACGAAGGGTGAGTTGATGGCGGAGGAGAGCGTCGAGGTCGTGATCTCGGCGGATGGCACCGTGGAGGTGCACGTCCAGGGTGTCGCCGGCACGCGGTGCGTGGCCGACACCGACGAGCTCGTCCGGTTGCTCGGCGGACAGGTGGAGCTCCAGACACTCACCGACGAGGCGTACCAGCAGGACGAGGCCCAGGAGCAGGACCGCCTGTGGCAGGGGTGAGCGGCCTGGACATCCCGTGGCGGCTGCATGCCGTCGTCCCCCGAAGTGCCGCCAACGGACCCGGGGTTCGGTATGTCGTGTGGAGTCAGGGGTGCGCCCTGGGCTGCCCGGGTTGTTTCAACCCCGAGACCCACCCCGTGTCGGGTGCCGGCTTGGAACGTACGGTCGGCGACGTAGCCGGGGAGGCCCTGGCCGGCGCGGCTCACCTCGAGGGCGTCACCCTGACCGGCGGTGAGCCGCTGGAGCAGCCCGCCCCCGTCGCCGCGTTCTGCGCCGAACTGCGGGCCCGCAGCGGTCTGTCGGTGATCGTCCTGACGGGGTTCTCGCGTGCCGAGATCGAGGCGGACCCGGCCCGGTCGGCGGCCGTCGCCGACGCCGATGTGGTGATCGCCGGCCGGTACAACGCGCGGCTGCGGCTGGCCCAAGGGCTGCGCGGCTCGTCGAACAAGGAGTACTGGATGCGCACGGGGCGCTACACGGCGGACGACCTGGCCGCCGTACCGGAGTTGGAGATCACCATCGCCGGCGATGCGTCGGTGACGTTCACCGGAATGCACGCACCGGGAGGGGAATTCTGAGTGGGCGCCACCGGTATTCACGACGAGATCCGGCTGTATCTGCGTGCCCGGGTGGCACTGATCGTACTCGTCACGGTCGAGGAGCAGCGGGCGCTGAACGTACTGGACCAGGTACGGCGCGACCGGGATCCGTCGTCCGACCTTGTCACCTGGGACATCGCCGACGGCCTGGAATCCGCTTCGCATCGGCAGCTGCCCAAGGCGACCTCCCCGCCGGATGCGCTGACCAAGATCAAGGAGCTGGCCCAGAAGGAGCCGCGCCGCCGCGACCTGTACGTCCTCAAGGACTTCCATGCCTTCTGGGAACGTGATCCGGCAGTACGCCGTCGGCTGCGCAACCTCGCCCACAAACTCGTCTTCACCGGATCGTCGCTGATCGTGACCACCCCGGTGCGCTCCATCCCCGTGGAACTGGGCGACGACGCGGTGGTGGTGGAGATGCCGCTGCCCGAGGCCGACGCGCTGCGCCGCGAACTCGACCATCTCATCGACAGCACCAAGGGCGTGAAGTCAACGCTCACCCCGGCGGGCCGCAGCCGACTGGCGCAGGCCGCGCTGGGCCTGACCGCCGCCCAGGCCCGCCGGGCTTTTGCGAAGGCCATCGTGCGTGACGAGGTGCTCGACGACCGCGATATCGAGGCGGTGCTGGCCGAGAAGAAAGCGGTCATCCGGGAGAACGAGGCCCTGGAGTTCTACAGCGCCGAGGAGAGCCCCGACGACCTCGGCGGCCTGGACGTGCTCAAGGAGTGGCTGCGACTGCGCGAGCGCGCCTTCGGCGACGCCGCCCGCGAGTTCCGCCTTCCCGCTCCCAAGGGCATCGCGCTCATCGGCATCCCCGGCACCGGCAAGAGCCTCACCGCGAAGATGATCGGCGGACTGTGGCGGCTGCCGCTGCTGCGCCTGGACGTCGGTGCACTGTTCGGTTCGCTGGTGGGTGAGTCGGAGGAGCGGGTGCGCCGCGCCCTGCGGCTGGCGGAGACCGTCTCTCCGTGCGTGCTGTGGATCGACGAGGTCGAGAAGGCACTGGCTGCGGGCGGCCACGACGGCGGCACCTCGCAGCGGGTGTTCGGCACGGTGCTGACCTGGATGCAGGAGAAGACCGCGCCGGTGTTCGTGGTCGCCACCGCCAATGACGTCAGCGCCCTGCCGCCGGAGACACTGCGCCGCGGCCGGTTCGACGAGGTGTTCTTCCTCGACCTGCCCACCGAGGAGGAACGCCGGGAGATCATCACCGTGCATCTGCGCAAACGCGGCCGTCGGCCGGAGGCATTCGACGTGTACCGACTGGCCCGGATCTGCGACGGGTTCGTCGGCGCCGAGCTGGAACAGGTCGTCGTGGACGCCATGTACGAGGCGTTCGCCCAGGAGCGTGACATCACCACCGACGACATCGCCCGCGCGGCCGCCCGCACCGTCCCGCTGAGCAAGTCCCAGCGCGAGGTCATCGAGGACCTGCGGGCCTGGCTGCGCGAGGGCCGCGCCCAGTCCGCCTCCTTCGCCGGGGCCGCACAGGCCGCCGAGCACCAGGTTCCGGTACTGGAGGTGTAGGCGGAGTGCAGCGGCTCACCGATGAGGCCGCGCGGCAACTGGTATGGCGGGCCGGCGGCCGGCACGCGAACGGATCCCGGGGACCGCGGGCGCGGTGGGCCTGGCGGCGACTGGTGCGCCGGTGCGCCTCGGGAGACCCGGCCGCGCAGGAGGCCGTACGTGCCATAGCCGGGGAGCTGCCCGAGCCGCAGATCATGGACCTGCTGGCGGCGGCCCCGGCCCAGCCCGCCGACCGGGCCGCGTACTTGACTCTGATCGGGCAGGGCGCCCAGCGGCAGGCCCTCGATCCCGACGGGTCGTTGCTGGCGCTGGCCTATCGCGCGGCGGCTCCCGAGGTCCGCGAGCGGCTGCGTACGGCCCTGGCCGCCGAGGGTGACGCCGACGTGATCCGGGTGGTGGTCAGCGGGGATCAGCGTGACCGGATCGCCGAGATGTCGGACGGCGAACTGGACTATCTGGGGCATCAGTTGGCCCAGCACCGGCAGTGGGACGAACTGCGTCGCCTCATCCGCGACCTGCCCGTGGCCAGGGCGGTGGCCGCGGCTCAGCTACTGCCCGTAGCGGAGTATCCGGGAAACCACGCCGAACTGTTCTCGATGCTCGCCGAGCGGTCCGCCCGGCAACTCCTGGCCACCGTCGAACGGTTGCCGGCCACCCGTCTCATCACGCACGACACCGGTGGAAGCTACCTGGGGGCTTCGCTCTCCCCGGACCTGTCCGAGGTGGCCCTGAGATATGGGGTCTGGAAGCGGGGGCAGCACAACGAGATCCATGTGGAGACACTGCGGATCGGCACGGGTGAGACGACCCATCGTTTCCGCGGAGACCCGCTGGGGGACGTGGACAGCGACAACTCGATACTGCACCTCGGCGACGAGATCCTCATCAGGCTGGAGGATGAGGACCACCGCTACCAGATCGTCCGGGTTGTCCCCGATCCCAGGGCCCTCGGCTCGCCCTCCGCGCTGTCCGACATGCGCAGGTCGAGCGGTGGGGCAGTACTCGTCTGTGACGCGGGACTGGCCTTCGCGGACCCGGGCGCACACACCTTGAGACGTCTGGAGGTTCCCCGGTTCAAGAACAGTGTCCACTCATTCGCCGTCAGTGACGCCTCCTGCACGCTCACGACATTTCCCGAAGACCGGCTTGTCGCGGTTTACCGCATGCAGCAGATCTCTGTGGTGAACGAGGACGGAACCGTGCTCCATGAGACAAAGAAGGACGCCGGGACCATGAGCGGGTTCAGCCCCGCGCTGTCCTTTCTCTCACCGGATTCGCTCGTGCTGCACATGAACGCGTCCTTCCCGCCCAGAGGGCTCACCGAGATATGGAAGTTCCCGTCGAAAGGCGCCGCGCACCGTACCGCCCGGCACACGGGAGCGATTCCGGACCGCTGGCCCTATGAGGAATGGCAGGGAAAGCGACTCGACGATTCTTTCGTCGCCCGCATCTACAACAACGCCGACGCGCATCGGGTCGACCCCCTCGCGCCGTGGATCCAGCGCCGCTCCGACGTCTCGCCGCCGCTCCTGAGGCTCCTGGGCAGGTCACCCGGGGCGGACATGTACTTCACCGAGGCGCTGGCCTCGGGCCCCCAGCGCCTGGAGGTGCACAGCCCTCACCTGCCCGACGCACGAGCCCTGTTGGAACGGCCGCTGCTGCACAGCACTCCGGCGGACCTGCGGCACGCACTGGAACTCCGCCCGAAGATCGGCGACCTCGCGGTACGGGAAGCGCTCGACCTGCTCGTGGCCGTCTTGAGCGAGCGCTTCGGCGGCGACATCGCACTGGGCAGCACCACCGCCATCCGCGGGGGCGGCCCCACCGACATCGCCCTCGGCGAGCACGGAACGGACGGGTGAGACCGATGCGCCTGTGGACCGCGAGGCTCGTGCTGCGCCTCACCGGACGTCCGCCGTACACCTCGGTATACGTCCGCGACGCGCTGGTGACCGTCCTGGCCGCGGCCGACGCCGGGGAGCCCGCTGCGCTGCGGTCCGTGGCCCGGGTTCTCGCGTCGCAGCGGCGCGAGGCGGTGTGGCGGGTCTGGCTGGCGGAATCCGTACGGCGGTGGTCCTCGCCCGTGGTCACCGAGCCGACGGCCGACGCGGCGCCCGTTCCCGTACGGGTCGTCAACGCCGCGTGGAGCGACTGGCTGGCCGAGCACGACGCCGCGTTGTGGTCCCTGCTCCAGCGGTGGAACCGTCCCGCCACGGGCCCCTCCAGGCACGCGCTCCTGAGCCGACTGGCCCTCGGCGACGATGCGCCCCTGGACATGCGAACCCTCACCGACACCGCCCTCCGCTTCGACCATCCCATCGGGAAGCGGGCCCGCACACGGCTCCTCACCCTCGACGACGGGGAAACCGTCGATCTCTTCTGCGCGGCGGTGCTGGAGTCGGGCACACCGGAGGCCGCCGCGTTCTGCGCGGCCCACCATCTCGCCCCTTACGACCCCGTGCAGCGCGCCGTCTTCTTCGTCCGCACCGGTCAACACGACCAGTACCGGGCGCTCGATCCCGACGGGGAACTCCTCGCGCTGGGCTACCGCAGTGCCCCGAGCAAGGCGCGCTCGACTCTGCGGCAGGCGATGACCGGACTCGGCGGCATCGACGTCCTGCGGGTACTGGCCGGACAGCGCTCGCGGGAGGAGGAGGCCGTCTCCCTCAGCCAGAAGGAACGCGCCTACCTGGTACGGCAGTTCAGGGCACGGGGTGAATGGGACCGGCTGTGGCGGCTGACGGTGCTGCTGCCGCTGGCCGAAGCCGTGGAGGGGATACGGGAGTTCGGGGACTGGCGGCCGCCGGGCGAGGACGAGCGCCGGATGTTCGAGACGCTCCTCGCCGCGGACGTCGAGGCCGTGCGCAGGTCTCTCAAGGCCCTTGCCGCCGGGCGGTTGCCGCACGTCCGCATCCCGCTGGCCGACCTCGACGAGTGGACGACCGGCATCACCCACCTCGACTTCGCGCCGGACGGCCGGCAGCTCGCCTTCGCCACGCAAGACGAGCGTGCCGGGATCGTCGATCTCGGCAGCGCCGGCCTGTCCCGGCTGCACCGCCGCCTCGGGTTCTCGGCCCAGTCGGTCGCGCATCTCGGGGCGGACACCCTTGTCGTCACGGGCTTCCGCGAGGGTGTGACCGGCAGACGCTTCGAGGAGACGATCTGCTGCTGCGAGGGCTTCGGTCGCCGCAAGCTCCCCTTCTCGGACGACTCCGACGCCCGCGTCCACGGCTTGGCGCGCGTCGCAGGCGACCGGACCTTCGTCGTCCTTTCCGATCAGGTCCGGGACGGAGAGCGCACCTGGACGCTGTCCGCCGGGCAGGCCGCCGGTCCACTGGCCGACACCGGTCTCCTCGGCGGTCTGCACCTGTCGAACGCCGCGATCGTGGTCGAGCCCGGCGGCCGGCTCGTCGCCGTACTCGCCCGTCACCACACCCTGGTCATCGACCTCGCCGACGCCGTGACGCACGAACTCGTCCCCAGCTGGCCCCAGGCCGGCACCGCCATGCACCACGGCGCTCTGTCGCCCTCCGCTCTCCTGCGTGCCGACCGCGAGGGCCACGTGGAGGTGTGGCGGGATCCCCTCACGTCCACGGAGCCTCCCGTGTCCTGCCACCTGTGGCCCGCTCGGGACAAGACGCTGACGAACCTCGCGTGGTCGCTCGCGCAACGCCGGTTCCTGGGGCTCAGCCTGCGGCTGAAGAACAACGGGAAGTGTCAGCAGTACCTGGAGGTTCTCGACGTGCCGGAATCCCCTGACCGTCCCATCCCGGACTCCCTCGTGTCGTCCTCGGTCCGCCTCGGCACCCAACGCCACAAGGGCCACACCCCCATGCGGTTGTCTCCCCGGGGCGATGTGCTCGCGGTGAGCCCGGGTGTGCCCCCGGTCGTCGACCTCTACCCCGTCGCCGCCACCGCCCTGCCCTCGTTCATCGACAACCCCATGGGCCTGATGAGCTCGCAGAACCTGGCGTCCGTGGCCGCCCTGCTCGACGACCCGCTCCTGGACGAGGACCACCGCACGCCCCTGCACCTGCTGTACACCTGCCTGGAGCACCGCTTCCGGCACGACATCGGCATCGGTCCCGCCGACGTCATCCCGCCCGCCGGGGACCACGACATCGAGCTGGGCGGGTGAGCCGTATGGCGCAGACAATCGGCGCACGCCACGCCGCCCGGCTGACCGAACTCGCGGCGCATACCCGGGCCGGCGGCTTGCGCGGACTGCGCGCCCGGCGGGCCTGGCGGCAGCTGGTGCGGGCGTGCGCCGCGGGCGATCCCGCGGCGCAGGACGCCATACGGGAAGCGGCTGTGCCGGACTCCGACGCGCTGGAGCTGCTCGCCGGGGCACCGGCCGAGCCCGCCGACCGGGCCGCGTATCTCGTCCTGATCGGGCAGCACGCCCACCACGCCGCCCTCGATCCCGACGGCACCCTGCTGGCCCTGGCCTACCGCGCGGCACCGCCCGACGTCCGGGCGCGGCTGCGCGCCGCACTGGCCGCCGCGGGCGACAGCGAGGTCATCCGGGTCGTGGTGACGGGCGAGGGGCGCGACCGGCTCGGCGAGTTGACGTACGACGAACTCGACTATGTCCACGGCCAGTTGACGCAGCGCCAGGACTGGGACGGGCTGCGTCGTCTCGCCCGCGACCTGCCGCTTGCCGGGGCGGCAGCCACCGCGGCTCTGCTGCCGCCGGGCGAGCGCAGGGGGCCGCTGCTCGACAAGCTGGCGGGGCAACCCGCGGGCCGGTTGCGGGCGTTGGTCGAGCGGCTGCCTGCGAAGGCACAGATGAGGTACCGCTTCGGGTATGTGGGCCGCGGCGGTCATCTGCGCGCGTCCTTCTCTGCGGACCTGTCGGAACTGGCCATAGTCCGCACGATCATGACCGGGCTGCCGCGGGACCGCGCGTACCGGTTCGACGTCTCGACCCTCCGGATCGGCACCGGTGTCGTCACGCACCGGTGCGGCTGGACGTGGACGGTACCGCACGAACTCGACAGCGCCGTCTTCCATCTCGGCGACGAGATCTTCGTCCGGACGGGACAGCCCGGACGGCCGGACCAGCTCGTCCGCGCCGTGCCGGACCATGTCGTCCTGGACCTGCCCGACTTCGCCGTCTCGGACATGTGCCCGGCCAGCGGCGGGGCCGTGATGTTGGGCGCGACCGGGCTGCTCTTCGTCGACCGGGGCGCCAACAAGCTCCGGTACCAGCGGATTTCAGGCCTCCGTGAGGCAACGGGCTATGAGGGGGCCACGACGCACATCCGCACGTGCGGGCTGACCACTCTGCCGTCGGCCGGGCTCGTCGCGTTCAGCGTCGGCACGGACATCCTCGTGGTGAACGAGGACGGCGCACTGCTGCACACCCTCGCTTCCTGTCAGGAGCCCGGCCCGGCCCCGCAGGACAGGGTGACACTCACCTTCCCCTCGCCGGGCTTCCTCGCGGTGGAGCAGCGGGGGCAGGTCCGCACTTGGGAGCTCCCGCCGCACGGCGACCCTCGCCTCGTCGACGTACGCCAGCTCCTGTACCCGGCGGCGCCGGAGGCGGAAGCGGTCGCGTGGACGCCGTGGGGGGACATCCTGGTCAGCCGGGCGGCGGGACCGGAAGCATGCCTCGTAGTGCGCAGTCCCCACCTTCCCGCAGCCCGGGACCTCCTCGCACGGCCGCTGGCGCTCGGCAGTCCGCAATGGCTGCGGCAGATCGAGGACGTGCGGTCGGTCGTCGGCGACGCGGAGGTGGACAGCGCCCTCGTTGTGCTCCACGGCTGTCTGCAAGAGCGTTCCGGCGGCGACATCGCGCTGGGGGCCACCGGTCCGGTGGCGGCGGGCGGTGCCACCGACATCGCCCTCGGCGAGAGCGGGGCGGGGTGAGCCGTATGGAAACCTGGATGGCCGCCATCGTGTTGCGGCTGCCGTTGCGCAAGAACTCCGCGCGCCGCAGCGCAGCCCTCGACACCGTGGTGCGCGCGGCCGCCTCCGGCGCGCCCGGCGCCCTGAGGCGGGTCGCCCGGGTCGTGGAGCGGCAGGGTGGGGAGGCGGTGTGGCAGGCGTGGCTGGCGCAGTTGTGGGCCAAGACGCCTCCGAGGGCGTGGGATTCCCCGGTCGTCGCCGAGCTGCTCACCCGGGCCGCGCCGGTTCCGGAGGCGGTCGTGGACACCGCCTGGCGGGACTGGCTGTACCTCCACGACGACGACCTGTGGTCCCTGCTTCAGCGCTGGAACCGTCCCGCCACGGGCCTGAGCGCACACGTCCCCCTGAGCCGGCTGGCGCTCGGCGACGGGGATGCGGAGATCCCGCCCGATGCGCTGGCCGACGCCGCCGGCCGGTTCGACCACCCGATCGGAGCGGTCGCCCGGGCCCGCCTGCTCACCGCATTCGACCCCGCGGCCGTCGACCTGTTCTGCGAGCTCACGATGGCGAACTGCGCGCCCGAGGCGATCGCCTTCTGCGTCGCGCACCACCTCGCACCCTCCGACGAGGTCCGGCGCGCCCTCTTCTTCGCATGCACCGGACAGCAGGAGCAGTACCGGGCGCTGGACCCCGAAGGGACCCTGCTCGCCCTCGGCTACGGCGGCGCGTCGGCCAAGGAGCGCGAGGTGCTGCGGGAGGCCATGACCGCGCTCGGCGGCATCGACGTGCTGCGCGTGCTGGCGGGACGGTCCGACCTCGCTGCCCTGACCAAGAAGGAACGTGCCTATCTGGTACGGCAGTTGGCCGACCGGCGGGAATGGCACCAGCTGTGGTCGCTCACCCGCCGGCTGCCGCTGGCCGAGGCCGCGCAGACCACGCGGGGATTCGGCGACTGGCGGCCCTCCGGCGACGGCGAGCGTGCGGTCTTCGAGGCCCTGCGCGCCGCCCGTCCCCCACAGCTGCGCACCTGCGTGGGGGACTTCCGTAACGGGCTCCTCCCGCACACCCGCATCAGCCTGACCCACTTCGACCGGCGCATGCAGTACGTCCGTGACATCGGCCTCTCCCCCGACGGCACCCAACTCGCCTTCGCGGCAGGGGGTGACGGCTGTTACGCCGGGATCGTCGATCTTGGCAGCCGGGCACTGACGCGCCTGCATTCGGGCTTCGTCGATTCGGTGGACCACGTGGCGCATCTGGGCTCGGACGCTCTGGTCGTCGCCTCGGCGACCGCGCACAAGGGCAGTCCCGACTTCGAGATACACCGGGTGCACCGCGCCGACGGCAAGGGCCTTCGCACCCTCCGCTTCATCGACGACGCCGCCACGGCCCACGTCGTCGTCAGGGGGGTGCACCGCCTCGCCGGTGACCGGGCCTTCGCCGTGACGGCATGGATCCACCATCCGCCGGGAGAACGGGAGTGGGCGGTGTTCGTCCCGGGCCCCGGCAACAGCCTCGTCCGAAGCCACCGGGTGGCCCACCCCACCGGGGACTCCCTGGCGTTCACCGCGGTGCGCCCCGACGGCCGCAGGATCGCCTTCCTCGGCGGCGACTCCCACGGGTACGCCGTGGTCTCGGACGCGACCGGTTCCGACGTGACCCGGCTGCACAGCGGATCGCGCCCGGTGTTCAACGAGCCGGGGCATGCCGCTCTGTCGCCCTCCGCTCTCGTCCGCTGTTCCTCCGACGGCTCCCTGACGGTGTGGCACGAGCCGTTCTCCTCCGCGACACCGCCGCGGCGCCACCACGTCTGGCCGGCGGGGGCGGGCCCGATCGGACTCGTCTGGTCGGCCGCGCTGAACCGGTTCCTGGCGGTGACCGGGACGGGGCTGGAACTCCTCGACATCCCGCCGGCCCCGGACGGCTCCGCGCCCGGACTCCCGGTGCCCGAGACGATCCCGCTCCCCGGGCCGCGCGTCGCCTGGGCCGGCTGCCCCGTACGGCTCTCGCCCCGGGGCGACGTCCTGGCCACCGCGGGCCGGGGCGACACCGTCGACCTCCACTTCCTCGCCCCGCTCGCGCTGCGCTCGGTCATCGACAGGCCCGTCGGCCTGATGCCCACTCGCACGCTGGACGATGTGACCGCGACCCTGCAGGCCCCGTTGTCCGACGACCACCGCGAGACGCTTCAGCTCCTGCGGGTCTGTCTGGAGCACCGGTTCCGGCACGACGTGGGGATCGGCGACGTGACGGGGGCGACGGCCGTCGCCGACTCGGAGATCGAGCTGGGCGGGTGATGGGGATGACGAAGACGCTCACTGCGAACGGGGCCGCCCGGCTCCTGCACACCGCCGCACACCGACGCGCCGACGGCTCCCGGGGGTTGCGCGCCCGGCGGGCCTGGCGGCGACTGCTGCGGGCCTGCGCCGCGGGAGAGCCCGCCGCGCAGGACGCCGTACGGTCCGCGGCCGCAAGCCTCTCCGCCGAGGACGCCCTCGAACTCGCGGCGGCAGCCCCCTCCCAGCCCGCCGACCGGGCCGCCTATCTGGCGCTCGTCGGTCAGGAGGCCCAGCGTCAGGCGCTGGATCCGGACGGGTCGTTGCTGGCCCTCGCATACCGCGCGGCCACGCCCGAGGTCCGCGTGCGGCTGCGTACGGTCATGGCCGCCGAGGGCGACACCGAGGTGATCCGGGTCGCCGTCACCGGCGACCAGCGGGACCGGGTCGCCGAGCTGTCGTACGACGAACTCGACTATGTCGGCCGCCAGTTCGCGGAGCGCGGTCAATGGCCCGAGCTGCGCCGGCTGATCCGCGACCTGCCCCTGGTCAAGGCGGCAGCGGCCGCCCGGCTGCTGCCCGAACGCGAGCGCGCCGGGGGCCCGGACGGGCTGCTTTCGAGGCTCGCGCAGCAGTCCGCCAGTGAACTGCGGTCCGTGGTGGACCGGTTGCCACGGAAACAGCTGATCGAGCACCACACCTTCGGCGGCTTCCATCGCGCGTCCTTCTCCCCGGACTCCTCCGAACTTGCCGTCCGGTGCACCCCCTGGTGGAAGACCGACGAGCAGGAACTGCGGGTGAAGAGACTGCGGATCGGCTCCGGCACGGCCACGGAGGTCTTCCGCCGCGGCTACGGCTGGGTGACGAAGTGGGACTTCGAGGACGACGACGCGATCCTGCATCTCGGGGACGAGATCCTGCTCAAGCAGGGCCGGCGCGACGGGTACCGGATCGTCCGGATCCGGCCGGACCACCAGACGCTCTGCCCGCCCTCCGAGGTCGTCAAGATGCGCCGCTCGAGCAGCGGCGCGGTGCTGGTCGGCCCCTCGGGGCTGGCCTTCGCCGACCGCGGCGCACGGGAGTTGAGGTATGTGCCCGTACCCCGGCTCGCCGACATCTACGGAGGCGGGGACATCCGCTTCGACATGGCCCGGTGCGCTCTCGCGACGCTGCCCGCCTCCCGGCTCGTCGCGTTCGCCGGCCTCGGCGCGGGCTGCCTGGTGATGGACGAGGACGGCCGGGTGCTGCACTCGATGTCCTTGAGCGACGAGGCGGTGTGCAACCGGGTGGGCGGTCGCGCCTCCGATTTCTTTCCCGCGCTCTCCTTCGTCTCCCCCGACAAGCTGGCGCTGCACTGGTACGCCGGCGGGGCCGGACGGGACGGCCGCCTGGGCAAGGAGGACGATGTCGTCGGCCAGTTCACCGAGGTGTGGGAATTCTCCAACGGGCGTGCGCCGCGCCGGACTTCCGTGCACGAGGGCGCGATCCGGAACCGGTGGCCCTTCGACACCTGGCGAGGAATGGTCCTCGACGACTCCTTCGCCGCCCGGGTGGCCGGCGCAGACCGGCGGCGGACGTCCCAGCGACCCGACCCTGACTTTCCCTGGCTGCCGCGTCCCTTCTCCCCCAACCAGTGGTCCTTCCACGGCCAGAAGCTGCTCGCGATGTCGGCAGGCGGTGACATGTTCGCCGTCGCACAGCAGTCGGTTCGGCGTCTCGAAGTACACAGTCCCCATCTGCCCGGCGCGCGGGAACTCCTCGAACAGCCCCTGCTGCACAGCACGCCGCAGGACATGTGGCGGCTGCGGGAGCTGCGCCCGCTGATCGGCGACCGCGCGGTGCGCGACGCGCTCGACCTCCTGGCCGAGTGCCTCACCGAACGCTTCGGCCACGACATCGCCCTCGGCGCCGACGGCTCCGTCCCCTCCGGCGGCCCGCACGACATCGCCCTCGGCCCGTCCACCGACAAGCCCCAAGGAACCGTATGACCACCCGAATCGGCATCGACTTCGGCACCGCCAACACCGTCGTCGCAGGCTGGGACCACGAGGCGGGCCGCGGCGTCCCCATCCCGCTGCCCGGCATCGACGTACTGCGCGAGGCCGGCCCCGGGCCCACCCAGCGGGTGGTGCCCTCGCTCATCGCCTACGTCCACGACGGCACCACCCGCCGCCTCGGCGCCCAGGTCACGCCCGAGATGGACGACGACCCCGGCTTCACCGTCTTCGCGTCCACCAAGAGCAACGTCGCGGGGCAGACCTACGACGCCGCCCGCCCGGTCGGAGACCGCAAGGTCACCGGCAGACAGGCGGCCACCCAGTTCCTCGGCGACGTGATGGCACTGGCCCTGCTCGCCGTCGAGGACGACGACCTGGAGATCGTCGCCACCGCCCCCGTGGAATCCTTCGACGGCTACCGCGACTGGCTGGTACGGGAGGTCCGCGACGGCCTGCCCACCGCCCGCCTCCGCGTCGTCGACGAGGCCACCGCGGCCGCCGTCGGCTACAGCGCACGACTCAATCCCGGCGACGCCTTCGCCGTGATCGACTTCGGGGCGGGCACCCTCGACGTCTCCGTCGTCCGCGTACAGGAACCGGACGAGGCGGGCTCCGGAGCCGCGGTGCGCACCGTCGCCAAGCGGGGCCTGGACCTGGGCGGCAACACCATCGACGCGCTCCTCGCCGAACACGCCATCGGCCGGCTCTCCCTGCCGCACGGCGACCAGATCGGCCGCAACCAGGTCTTCCGCCGTCTCCTCGCCTCCGCCGAGCGCGCCAAACGGGAGCTGGCCGCCGCCGATCGCGCCGTGATCCGCGCGGCCGACGCCCGTACCGATGAGGTGCACCAAGTCACCGTCGCCCGGGGCGAGTTCGAGACCCTCCTCAAGGACAAGGGGGTGCTGCGCCGGATCAACCAGGCTCTGCGGTCCTGCCTCGACTCCGCAGCCGCGCGCGGCTTCGGCGGCGAGGACATCAGGGGCGTCTTCCTCGTCGGCGGCAGCTGCCTCATCCCCGCCGTACAGGACCTGGTGCACCTGCACTTCGACCCCGAAGTAGTGCGCCTGGACCGGCCCTTGGAGGCGGTGGCTGCCGGAGCGGCGGCCGTCGCGGGCGGCAGCGAGCTGTTCGACCACATCCAGCACGACTACGCCATCCGGCACGTCGATCACGGCACCGGCGCCTACGAGTTCGAGACCCTGGTGGAGGCGGGCACCCCCTACCCCACCGAGGAACCTGTCAGGACGCTCACCGTCAGGGCGGTGCACGAGAAGCAGCGCAGGCTCGGCCTGGCCGTCTACGAACTGGCCCACGCCACCTACCGCGACGCCGGCGCCGAACTGGAAATCGCCTTCGACGCCGGCGGCGGCGCCCGCACCGTCGCCGTCACCCCGCAGCAACGCCAGCAGCGCTCCATGCTCTGGCTCAACGAGGACAGCCCCACCTTCCTGGAGGCCGACCCGCCCGCCACCGCCGGCGAGGACCGCTTCCGCCTCGAATTCCGCATCGACGCCCACAAACGCCTCACCGTCACCGCCTACGACCTGCGCCGCCACACCCTGGTCCTGGACAGACAGCCGGTCGTCCGCCTCGCGTGACCACTCGTTCCCGCCACTCCCCGCACCGACCCCGAGGACTCACCATGTCTCACTTCACCCGCGTCCGCACCGCACTGCGCGACCCCGACCTCCTCGTCCAGGCCCTCGCCGCCGTCGGCTTCACCACCGTCGAAACCCACGACACGCCGCAGACCCTCTACGGCTACCTGGGCGACGCCCGCCCGGAACGCGCCGAAGTGATCATCCGCCGCGCCCGCATCGGGCGACTCAGCAACGACATCGGCTTCCGCCGACGTGACGACGGCACCTTCGAAGCCGTCATCAGCGAGTACGACAGGTCCCGCTACGACCAGCTCTGGCTCACCAAGGTCGCCCGCGCCTACGGCCACGCCGCCGCGCTGCGCTACGCCGAGGACAACGGCTACGAGGTGGACTCCGACGTACTCGAAGACAACGGCCAACGCCGCCTCGTCCTGCGCCGCTACACCTGAGGCGGGCAGGATCGGCCAGACCACGCACCGGTCCGCGGGTCGGTCCCCTCGCGCGAGCCGTCAGCGAGGCCGGCGAAGCTCTGAACCGGCTTCGGCGCGTGGTTCGGAAACGACGAAGCCAAGCCCGGCACCTGGGCGCCCCCGGGTCCGGCTCGATCTTGCGGCGCAGGCGCCTGACATGCCCGTCCAGGGTCTTGGCGGCGCCCCAGTAGTCGGCGCCCCAGACGCGGTCGGTGAGCTGCATGCTCGGTACGCACCGCATGGACGGCGGTGTCCCGGCTCCTCCACCACAGCACGGCAACCCCCCACCCGGCGCCGGCCCTCCTCACCGGAACACCGAATCCGAACCGCCACCGAGGCCGTGCGCTTCCTCCGTCCCTGCCACACCGCCGACCCCGACATGGCCGACCTGCTCCAGTTCCTCATCGGCACCGGCCCACGCAAGGGCGAAGCCCTCGGCCTGCACTGGGACGACGTCCACTACATGCACTGCACACTCTCCGCGATCGACAACAACCGGCTCGTCATCACGACGCCCAAGACCCGCACCAGCAAGAACTGGGTGGCCATCTCACCCCGCGTCGCCGCCGCCCTCCGCCACCAGGCCCTCTCCAGCGCCCGCACCCCGACGAAGCGGGTGTTCCCCGGGTGACAGTCGCCCGGCTTCTGCACCCCCGCGAACCGGCCCCAGACCCGGCCTGCGACCACACTGCGACCACCAGCCCTCCCGGAACGCGAAAAGCCGCCCTCCCGCAAACGAGAGAACGGCCTCCGACCTGCATCAAAGCTGGTCGGGACGACAGGATTTGAACCTGCGACCCCTTGATTCCCAGACTGACCCCAAGGTCAGAGCGTCACAGTCCAGGGAGTCCGGCAAACGTCCAAGTCAGGGGGGGCAGGGAGGGGAGATGGTGTGACACGGTCTGTGAGAAGTGTGTGAGACGCCCTCTCCTTATATATGGGGTCTGTCGCGTCACCAGAGCCTCGTAGGCGCACGGTGACCGCGCAGCTGATTCCTTGATCCACGGGGCGCGTAGCGCCTGCCTAGTGGACCTACACGGCGCTAGGGCGCGTTTTGAGTCGTGATCATTCGGTGGTCCGGGTGATGTCTTTGATCCAGATCATCGAGGCGCGTAGGTG
>NZ_JBNGGG010000032.1:0-152950 GCF_049974585.1 Streptomyces sp. UG1
CGCTACGAAGCGACCGTGCTGGTCGCAGCCATCAACGAGTGGCTGTGACCAGCACTTTCACAACAGGCCCTAGGCGGATGCCGAGGGCCGCATCGCAGCACGCACGAGATCTCCGTGGGTGCTGGGAAAGGGCGTACGGCCCGGCAGCACCGCCCCGTCGTATGGCGGATTACCGCTTGGTCCCGACACCGCCGAAGTGGGTGACGTCAACGTCCTCGTCCGTGGTTTCGGGACGCCAGCGGGAGCAGGAGACGATGCCCGGGGGCAGGACCTCGACGCCGTCGAAGAGGCGCACAAGGTCGGCGTGGCTGCGCAGCGTCATCGGAGCCGAGCCCTGGCCGTTCCAGTAGTCCACCGCCGCGGCCATCGCCTCGCCATCGATCTCGGTGGTGGGGTGGGAGATGACGAGGTGGCTGCCGGACGGTACGGCGTCCATCAGACGCCGCACGACGGTGACCGCCTCGTCGGTGTCCATGACGAAGTTGAGCACGCCCAGCATGGTGATCGCGATCGGCCGCTCGAAGTCCAGCGTGGCTGCGGCTCCCTCCACGATCGCCTCGGGGGCATGCACGTCGGCCTCGATGTAGCTGGTGGCCCCCTCGGGTGCGCTGGTGAGGAGCGCGTGGGCGTGCGCGAGGACTATGGGGTCGTTGTCGACGTAGACGATCCGGCAGGACGGGTCTACGCGCTGGGCGACCTCGTGGGTGTTGTTCGCGGTGGGCAGGCCGGTACCGATGTCCAAGAACTGGCGGATGCCCGCCTCTGCGGCCAGGAAACGGACGGCGCGGGCGAGGAAGCGGCGGTCGGCGACGGCTGAGCGGGGAAGCTCGGGCACGAAGGACAGGATCTGGTCCCCGACCTCTTCATCGACCTGATAGTGGTCCTTGCCTCCCAACCAGTAGTTCCAGATTCGGGCGGAGTGGGAAACGTCCGTCCGGAGCCGGTCAGGGCGTGCGACGCCTTCGTCACCGCGCGAGAGGTCCGACATGCCGTGCGGTCTCCTTCGGACAGGATGAATCATGGACCTGTCCAACCTAGGCATGACTGTTCAACTACCGCAGAGAATTCGGCATTTCGGCTCCCCGCGCCCGCCCACGGACAACTGCCGCCCGGCCGCCGGGTCAGTAATGGGCGGCTATTTTGCCAGGTGCTGGCGCAGCCTGCGAACCGTGCGGTTCCCGCCTCACGTGGTCGTCGAGCCGGCGGCGCGCCGGCTGCGAACCTGGCGCGTCCGCGAACGGCCACCTCCCGTGTTCCCAAGGACTAGGGTGCCTCGACCCACACGATCCGCCGAGGCGCGTTCTGGGTACCCATTGGGTACAGCGGAATTCTGGATTCCTGCGAGCGGAAGCGGCTGAGCATGGCGGTAGTGCAAAGGCCCCACGGGGCCACGGCGAAGGTCGATGACGACGCTGCGGAACCTCTCGTATCGCCGGTCGATTCGCACAACGAGTGGGACCCGCTGGAGGAGATCATCGTCGGGCGCCTGGACGGCGCGACCATCCCCTCCAAGCATCCGGTCGTGACCTGCAACATCCCCCCGTGGGCGGCACGGGTGCAGGGGCTCGTGGCCGGCTTCAGATATCCGCGTGTGCTGGTCGAACGGGCGCAGCACGAGCTCGATCGGTTCGTCGCTCTCCTGCAGTCCCTCGGCATCACGGTCAGGCGCCCGGACGCGGTCGATCACGGGCGGCGCTTCGGCACCCCCGACTGGTCGTCGCGAGGCTTCTGCAACTCCTGTCCGCGTGACAGCCTGCTCGTGATCGGCGACGAGATCATCGAAACCCCGATGGCGTGGCCGTGCCGGTACTTCGAGACCCACTCCTACCGGCCGATCCTCAAGGACTACTTCCAGCGCGGCGCGCGCTGGACGGCGGCGCCGAAACCACAGCTCAGCGATGCGCTGTACGAGCCCGGTTTCCGTACGCCCGGGCCCGGCGAGCCCATGCGCTACGTCCTCACCGAGTTCGAGCCGGTCTTCGATGCCGCGGATTTCGTACGTGCCGGCCGCGATCTGTTCGTCACGCGGAGCAATGTCACCAATCGGATGGGTATCGAGTGGCTGCGTCGCCATCTCGGACCCGGCTATCGGATCCACGAGATCGCCAGCCGCTGCCGCACGCCCATGCACATCGACACGACGTTCGTCCCGCTCGCGCCCGGCAAGGTCCTCGTCAACCCCGAGTACGTCGACGTCGACCACCTGCCCGACGTCCTGGACTCGTGGGACGTCCTGGTCGCCCCCGAGCCCGATCCGATCGACGACCGCCTGCTCAGGATCACCTCGATGTGCGGCAAATGGCTCAGCATGAACGTGCTCATGGTCGACGAGCGGCGGGTGATAGCCGAGCGCCACCACACCGGCATGCTGCGCGCCCTCGAGCAGTGGGGGTTCGAGCCGATCCCGTGCGACCTGCTGCACTACGCGCCGTTCGGCGGCTCGTTCCACTGTGCGACGCTCGACGTCCGGCGCCGCGGCACGCTCGCATCGTATGCCGACTGATCGGCCCACCGGCGCGCCTCGGCGAATGACCGCAGACGATCGCCCCTCGTCGACCTCATCGCCTCATCGACCTCATCTAATTCATCGACCTCATTGACCTCAGCCTCGAGCGGGCCACACGCCCACCGGATCAGCCATGCCGACCGAACCCGGTGATGAGTTTTCGTGCCCGCACCCGTCACACCTACGACGGGCCACGACGAGGCGGAAGGATGACGTGATGAGTGCGGACACGCGGCTGGAGGAGCTGGGCGTCAGCGGGCTCGGCGAGGTCGACGAGCAGGCGTTCTCGGGGCTGGCGGAGCGGCACCGGCGAGAGCTGCACGTGCACTGCTACCGGATGCTCGGATCGTTCGAGGACGCCGAGGACACCGTGCAGGAGACGTTCCTGCGTGCCTGGCGGCGGCGGGAGACCTTCGAGGGGCGGTCGACGTTCCGGGCCTGGCTGTACCGGATCGCCACCAACGCCTGCCTCGACCTGCTCGCCAAGTGCCGCCCCGAGCCAGCGACCGGCGGCGAGGTGCTGTGGCTGCAGCCCTATCCGGACCGGCTGCTCGACGAGCTGCCCGCGGGCGACGCGGACGAGCCGGAGGCCGTCGCCGTCGCGCGGGAGACGATCGAGCTGGCGTACCTGGTCGCGGTCCAGCACCTCGCGCCGCGCCCGCGGGCCGTGCTGATCCTGCGGGACGTGCTCGGCTGGCCGGCGAAGGATGTCGCGGGGCTCCTCGGGGACTCCGTCAACTCCGTGAACAGCGCGCTGCAGCGGGCCCGCGCCGGCATGCGGGAGCATCTGCCCGCCGAGCGGCAGGACTGGACCGGCAGCGAGGACGACGCCGGGACGCGCGAGCTGGTACGCCGCTACACCGACGCCAGCGTGGCCACGGACATCCCGGCGCTCACCGCGATGCTGCGGGACGACGTCCGCTGTTCGATGCCGCCCACGCCGGGGCTGTACGTCGGCCGCGACACGGTCGTGAACAACTGGGTCGAGGATGGCTTCGAGGGCATGAAGGGCCTGCGCAGCGTCGCGACCTCCGTGAACCGGCAGCCCGCCGTCGCCTTCTACCTCTGGCGGAAGCAGGAGGGCGCGTACCTGCCGCTGACGATCGACGTCCTGCGCGTCACCGGCGGGGCGATCACCGAGATCGTCACGTTCCACGACGACCAGTTCCCGCGGCTCGGGCTGCCGGAGCGCCTGCCGGCCGACGGTACGGAGTAGTCCCGGTGCGGACGATCACGCTGCGCGCCGCGGCCGCCCGAACGATGGAGGAACGACATGAACGGCAGGAATGACACCGAGGTCGTCGCAGGCCCGGCATCGGGCCAGGCCAGCCACACCCACCGACTCCGCGGCCTCGCCGCCACCGGCCTCGTCGCCACGCTCGCGGCGACGTCGGCCACCACCCTCGCCGCGGCGCTTGCCCAGGCCGTAGGCGTCGACTTCGAGGTCCCCGATGGCGGCGAGACGATCCCGTTGTCCGGGGTCGCCGTGGTGACCGGCTTCTTCTCGGTCGTGGGCACCGTCATCGCCCTTGCTCTTCTTCGTTGGAGCGCTCGTCCCGCCGGGCGATTCGTGTGGACGGCAGTGTCGCTGACCGCGATCTCATTGCTCCCGCCCCTCCTCTCCGGGGCAGACACCGCCACCACCGCCGCCCTTCTCGGACTCCACCTCGTCCCCGCGACGGTGATGATCCCCACCCTGGCGCGGAGCCTGCGCACCCGGACCGATTGACGATCCCGCAACGGGACAGCGCCTGCTGTCCGGAAACCGCGTGGCAGGTACACAGAACGCGCCCCGAGACCACGGCGGCCACGACAAGCGCCTCGGGCTCGACCTGGCCTACGACACCCGGGGCATCGGCCTCGCCTCCCTGGCCGCCACCGGATCGACGCTGCCCGATGGATCTCGTCATCGTCCGCGCGAACACCGAGGGCCGGCCAACGTGGTCAAGCTGTCGGACGGGCTGTTCCTGCGCGAAGTGGGCAAGGTGCCGCCGAGTTCCCCGACGTCGAACTCGAAGAACTCATCGTGGACGCCACCGCCGGGCTGCTGGTCCGTAGCCCGCAGCGGTTCGACGTCATCGTCACCACCAACATGTTCGGCGACATCCTCTCCGACGAGGCCTCCGAGCTCTCCCAGCGCGGTGGACACCGTTCTGGACAACCCCGCCACACGCACCCGCGACATCGGCGGGACCTGCCGGCCCTCAACTCCTCGTCGAGCACGAGGAGGAGCTGGGCCGGATCATCTGCGCCGAGCACGGCAAGACCGTCGACGACGCCCGCGGCGAGGTCGTCCGCGGCCGCGAAGTCGTCGAGCAGCAGGTGAACGCCGGCTTTCCCGACTGTCGGGAACGGGGCCACTGCTGTATGCGCGCCTCAGTAGGGCGCTTCCCGGGTATTTGCCTGCCGGGCAAATACCCCCCTGGGTATTTGACGCCCCTCCCGGAGCCGCCGTACTCTCGCCCTCAAGAAACCCCCGGGGGTATTTGAGGAGGCAACGAATGGCTCGAGTGAGCCGCGTCGCCGTCATCGGCGGCGGCAGCGCCGGCATCAGCGTGGCCGCCCGGCTGCGCCGTGCCGGTGTCGGCGACATCACCCTCGTCGAACCGTCCGACACCCACTGGTACCAGCCGCTGTGGACCCTGGTCGGCGGCGGCCAGGCGCCCCTGCGCAGCTCCCGCCGCCCCGAAGGCGCCGTCATACCCGACGGCGTGCACTGGGTCCGCCGGCGTGCGCTGGCCGTCGACCCCGACGCCCGTACGGTGACACTGTCCGGCGGCGCCGAGCTGACCTACGAACACCTGGTGATGGCGCCCGGTCTGCAACTCGACTGGGACGGCGTGCCGGGGCTGGCCGAAGCCGTCGGCCATGGCGGGGTGAGCAGCAACTACGCGCCCGAGTACGCCCCGCGCACCTGGGAGCTGATCAGGAGCATGCGCTCGGGCACCGCCGTGTTCACCCACCCGGCGACCCCGCTGAAGTGCGGCGGCGCACCGCAGAAGATCGCCTACCTGGCCGCCGACCACTGGCGCCGGCGCAAGGTCCTCGACGACATCCGGATCATCCTCGTCCTGCCCGATCCGGTGATGTTCAAGGTGCCCGCCTGGTCGCAGGTGCTGGAGAAGGTCGCCGCCCGCTACGGCATCGAGGTGCGGCTGCGCTCGGAGATGACGGCCGTCGACGGCGAGGCGCGCGAGGTCACGATCACGGACCACGCCACCGGCGCCAAGGAGACCATCGGCTACGACCTCCTGCACGCCGTCCCGCCGCAGAGCGCGCCGGACTGGGTCAAGAGCGGCCCGCTCGCCGATCCGGCCGGCCCGCACGGGTTCGTCGCCGCGGACCGGCACACCCTGCGACACCCGCGCCACGACACCGTCTTCGCGATCGGCGACGTGGCGAACCTGCCCACCTCGAAGACCGGTGCGGCCGTACGCAAACAGGCGCCGGTCGTGGCCGCCAACCTGCTCGACGTCATGAGCGGCCGCGCCCCGTCGCGCCGGTACGACGGCTACACCTCCTGCCCGCTGGTGACCGCCCGGGACCGGATGCTGCTGGCCGAGTTCGACTACGACCTGAGGCCCGCGCCCAGCTTCCCGCTGATCGACACGTTCAAGGAGCGCCGGGACATGTGGGTGTTCAAGCGCTACATCCTGCCGCCGGTGTACTGGCGCGGCATGCTCACCGGCCGCCTCTGACCGGCCGGCCCGGCCCCCCGACCCGGGCCGGCCACCGCCCCACCTGATCCGGGGCGGACTACTGGTTCCCGAATACCCCCCGGGGTATTTCATCCGATTCTCTCCAGACACGGAGGTCACCCGATGTTCTTCGCCCAGTACTACCTCGACTGCCTCTCCCAGGCGTCGTACATGATCGCCGACGAGACGACCGGCAAGGCCGTGGTCGTCGATCCCCGCCGTGACGTCTCCGAGTACCTCGTCGACGCCGAGGCCCACGGTTTCACCGTCGAGGCCGTCCTCAACACCCACTTCCACGCCGACTTCCTCGCCGGCCATCTGGAACTGGCGGACCGCACCGGCTCCTGGATCGGGTACGGGCGACGCGCCGAGACCGAGTACCCCATCCTGAAGCTGGCCGACGGCGAGCGGATCAGCCTCGGTGACGTGACTCTGCAGATCCTCGAAACGCCCGGCCACACCCCGGAGTCGATCAGCATCCTGGTGTACGAGCACGCCGACGACAGCGTCCCCTACGGCGTCCTCACCGGCGACGCGCTGTTCATCGGTGACGTGGGCCGCCCCGACCTGCTCGCCTCGATCGGCGTCACCGCCGACGAACTCGGCCGGATGCTCTACGACAGCATCCAGAACAAACTGATGGGCCTACCCGACGCCGTGCGGGTGTTCCCCGCGCACGGTGCCGGATCCGCCTGCGGCAAGAACCTCTCCACCCGGCGCCAGTCCACCATCGGGGAGCAGCGCGCCACCAACTACGCCTGCCGCCCGATGAGCGAGGAGAGGTTCGTCGAGCTGGTCACCGCGGGACAGCCCTCCGCGCCCGCCTACTTCGTCTACGACGCCATCCTCAACCGCAAGGAGCACGGCCTGTTCGACGCGGCCGCGGCGCCGCGGCCGCTGTCCGTCGAGGAGTTCATGGAGCGGCGCGCGGCCGGAGCGGTCGTGCTGGACGCGCGCTCCCCGCAGGACTTCGCCCCGGGGCACCTGCGCAACTCGGTCAACGTGCCCGCCGACGGACGCTTCGCCGAGCAGGCCGGCATGGTCGTCGGCCCGGAGGAGGAGGTCGTGGTGGTCGCTCCGCAGGACCGGGAGGAGGAGATCGTCACCCGGCTCGCCCGCATCGGCTTCGACAGGGTCGGCGGCTATCTGCGCGAGCCCGAGGGCGCCTTTCCGGCGCTGGACGACAAGATGGAACAGGCAAGCCGCCTGACCGCCGGTGAACTGCGCCGGCTGCTGGACGGCGACGAACCGCCGCTGGTCCTCGACGTGCGCAACGCCGCCGAGCGTGAAGAGGGCTTCATCGACGGTTCGTTGCACATCCCGCTGGCCGAACTCACCCGCCGCGTCGATGAGATCCCGGCCGGCCGGCCCCTGGTCGTCCACTGCGCGGGCGGCCACCGCTCCTCCATCGCCGCCAGCCTGCTGCGCCACCGGGGCCGTACCGACGTCTCCGACCTCCTCGGCGGCTACGGCGCCTGGCTCGCCCTGACCGCCCCGGCCAACGCCTGATCCACCGCCACCCCACTCTCCGGGCGGCGGCCCCGGCCGTCGGGGACCGCTCCCGGCGGCGGCCCAGCCGTCAGGGCCGCCGCCCGCCCCCATGCCTCTTCCACGACAGCTTCCACGACAGCTTCCGCGACAACTTCCGCGACAGCTTCCGCGACAGCGAGGAACACCCCCATGACCACACACACCGACCCGCCGCGTCTCGACCCCACCGCCCTGCGCACACTCCACGACAGCGGCGACGGCCCCCGGCTGCTGGACGTGCGTACGCCCGGCGAGTTCCGCACCGCCCACATACCCGGCTCCTACAACGTCCCGCTCGACACCCTGCGCGAGCACCGGGCCGAACTGCTGCACCACCTCGACGACGAGGTCGTCCTGATCTGCCGCTCCGGCGCCCGCGCCGCCCAGGCCGAACAGGCCCTCGCCGAGGCCGGGCTGCCCAACCTGCGCGTGCTCGACGGCGGCGTCATGGCGTGGGAAGCGGCCGGAGGCGCCCTCACCCGGGGCCCGGAACGCTGGGACCTGGAGCGCCAGGTGCGGCTCGTTGCCGGGAGCATCGTGCTGGTGACCGGCGTCGCGGGCCTGTTCGTGCCCGGTCTGCATCTGGTCGGTACGGCCGTCGGCGCCGGGCTGACCGTCGCCGCGCTCACCAACACCTGCGCCATGGGCATGCTGCTGTCGAAGCTGCCCTACAACCGCGGCCCGCGCACCGACCTCGAGTCCATCGTCACCGCCTTGCGGGGCGCCCCGTGATCGCCGTCGTCATCGCCGCCTCCCTGCTCATCGGGGTCGCCCTCGGTGTCCTGGGCGGCGGCGGGTCCATCCTGACCGTGCCGATCCTGGTCTACCTGGCCGGGATGGGCACCAAGGAGGCGATCGCCACCTCCCTCTTCGTCGTGGGTGTCACCAGTGCCGCCGGGGTCGTCCGCACGCCCGCGCCGGACGCGTCCGCTGGCGCACCGGGTTGCTGTTCGGGCTGGCGGGCATGGCCGGCGCCTATGCGGGCGGGCGGCTCGCGGAGTTCGTACCCGGCACCGTCCTGCTGATCGCGTTCGCCCTGATGATGATCGCCACCGCCGTCGCCATGATCCGCGGCCGGCGGAGGGCACCGAAGCGGGTCCATCACGAACTCCCCGTCGCTCACGTCCTGTTGGACGGCATCGTCGTGGGGCTGGTCACCGGCCTGGTCGGCGCGGGCGGCGGCTTCCTCGTCGTCCCCGCCCTCGCCCTGCTCGGCGGGCTGCCGATGACGGTCGCCGTCGGCACCTCGCTGCTGGTGATCGCCATGAAGTCGTTCGCCGGACTGGCCGGATACCTGGCGAGTGTGCACATCGACTGGGGTTTCGCCGCCCTCGTCACGGTGACCGCCGTCGTCGGCGGCCTGCTCGGCGGCCGGCTGGCCGGGCGCATCCCGCAGGCCGCGCTGCGCAGGTCCTTCGGCTGGTTCGTCGCCGTCATGGGCGTCTTCGTCCTCGGTCAGCAGCTCGCCCCCGGTCTGCGCCACACCCTGCTCACCAGCCCGTGGACCTGGGCCTGCCTGGCCGCGACGGCGGGCGTCGTGGTGAGCTGGTCCGCACGCCGTCCGGCAGCACGGACCCGCCGCTCTCCTCAGGTGTAGACGATCTGCCCGCCGACGGCGCGTTCGTAGAACTCCCCCACCGTGATGACGTCCTGGACCTGCTCGACCAGGTCGTGATCGTCCAGCTCGAACAGGTCGACCGAGGCCTGCGTGTAGTCGATGGCGTGCAGTTGCCGCGGGCGACAGCGCACGAGGTGCTGCGGCTGGGCGAGCCCGAACGGGACGAAGAGAGGTGGCCGTCATGTGCCGGCCGTTCCGCCGCCGAGTATCACGATGTGCTGGCCCATGCCTCCACGGTGGCGCCGCGGACGGCCGTGAGGCATGTGCCGCCGCGCCGACAGGACGCCACGAACCCGCCCGCCTACCATGAAGCTGCTGGAGAAAATACCCAGCAGGGTATGTCAGCAGAGTCGTGCGCCCCAGGGCCGAACGGCCCCCGCCGCACCCGGTCGGCCTCTGCGCCCGGCGGGCCGTCCGCGGTCGACTGGAATCGGAAGGAAGTCGACATCGACGAGGAGGAGGCCGCTCCCATGACCGCCATCGCACCGCAGGCGCGGAACACCAACCGGCCGCAGGACGGGGACGCGCACCGCCTCGAGGTCGCCCACGTCGACCACGACGCCTACGCCGTGGACATGGCCACCGACCGCCCGGCCCGGGTCGACGCGCTGCGTGTCGTGGTCGTCCCGCCGCCGGAGCTCCGCGCGCGGCGCCGGGACGCCCTGCCGGCCGTGGCCTCGCACTGTACGGTCCACAACCCCCTGCACCGGCCGCCCGCCGCCGACATCGGGCTGGAGCCATGAGTACGGCCTCGGCGCCGGCCAATGTCGGCGCTGCTGGAGCGCATCCGGGGCGGGCTCGTCGGCGACGACGAGGTGCTGGACGGCCCGTACGGCCCGAAGCGGATCGTCTACGCGGACTACACCGCCTCCGGCCGCTCGCTGCGTTTCGTCGAGGACTTCATCCGCGAGGAGGTCCTGCCGCGCTACGGCAACACCCACACGGAGAGCTCCAGCACCGGCCTGCAGACGACCCGGCTGCGCGAGGATGCCCGCCGGATCATCCGCGACGCGGTCGGCGGCACCGCGGACGACCTGGTGATCTTCTGCGGCTCGGGCGCCACCGCGGCCGTGAACAAGCTGGTGGGCATCCTGGAGCTGCGCCGCCCGGGGAAGCCGCCCGAGGCCCAGCGGCCGGTGGTCTTCGTCGGACCGTACGAGCACCATTCCAACGAGCTTCCCTGGCGGGAGTCGATCGCCGACGTCGTGGTCATCGACGAGGACCCCGACGGCCACATCGACCTCGCCCGGCTGGAGGCGGGCCTGCGCAGGTACGCCGGCCGGCCGCTGCGCATCGGCAGCTTCTCCGCCGCCTCGAACGTCACCGGCATCCTGACCGACACCGACCGCGTCGCGAGCCTGCTGCACGCATACGGCGCCCTGTCCTTCTGGGACTACGCGGCCGCCGCCCCGTACGTCGCGATCCGGGTGGCGCCGAGCGCGCCCGGCGCGGGCGACCACAAGGACGCGCTGTTCCTCTCCCCGCACAAGTTCGTCGGCGGCCCGCAGACCCCGGGCGTCCTGGTCGTCCGCCGTGACCTGGTCCGCAACCCGGTGCCCACCGCGCCGGGCGGCGGCACCGTGGCCTTCGTCGATCCCCTCGGGCACCGCTACCTCGACGACCCGGTCGCCCGCGAGGAGGGCGGTACCCCGGCCATCGTGGAGTCCATCCGCGCCGGGCTGGTCTTCGCCCTGAAGCAGGCCGTCGGCACGGACACCATCCAGGCCGCCGAGGAACGCCACTGGCGCCACGCCCTGACCCGGTGGGACACCGACTCCAGGATCGAGATCCTCGGCAACCACCAGGCCCGGCGGCTGGCCGTCGTCTCGTTCCGCATCCGGTACGGCGACGGCGCCTACCTGCACCACAACTACGTGGTCGCGCTGCTCAACGACCTGTTCGGCATCCAGGCCCGCGGCGGCTGCTCGTGCGCCGGGCCCTACGGCCACCGCTGCTGGCGATCGACGCCGCCACCTCGCACGCCCTGCTCGACGAGGTCGTCCACGGCTGCGACGGCGTCAAGCCCGGCTGGATCCGCCTGAACTTCCACTACTTCATCAGCGACACCGTCCGTGACTACCTGATCGCCGCGCACGGCCACCGCCTGCTGCCCGACTACCGTTTCGACCCGCACACCGGGCAGTGGCACCACCGCGCCGGCGCCGCCGACCCGCCGCTGCGGCTGACCGACGTGCGTTTCACCGCCGCCGGAGACCTCACCGCCCCGGCCCGCCGCCACCACCGACTGGGCGAGGATGCGCTCGCCGGGCAACTGGACGCCGCCCGCGAGGTGTTCGCCGCTCGCCCGGACCGCCTCCACGACGGCCCGACCGGTCTGCCACCCGACTTCGAGCGGATGCGCTGGTTCCCGCTGCCACCGGTCTGCCTGGAACAAACCGGGACCGGGAGTGCTTGAATCAAATACCCAGCCGGGTATACGAGCGTTTTCTGAGGAGTGATCGTGGAACTGGAGCTCGAGGGCGCGGATCTGAAGGCCGTGCTGAACCGGCTGCGCCGCGCGCAGGGTCAGATCTCCGGTGTGATCCGGATGATCGAGGAGGGACGCGACTGCGAGGACGTCGTCACGCAGCTCGCCGCCGCCTCACGCGCACTGGACCGTGCCGGTTTCGCCATCATTGCCACCGGTCTGCAACAGTGCGTGACGGACATCGAGTCCGGCCGCAAGAACGGCGCGGACGGCGAGGACCCGGCCGCGATGCGCGCCCGGCTGGAGAAGCTGTTCCTGTCGCTGGCGTGAGGACCACCGCCACTACGGCCGTCACGGCATCGCGTCGACGAGCATGAAGGCCACCACCGCCGACAGCACCACGTCGAAGATCCACTGAAGCGCGCCCGGAGACCTTCACGGACAGCCGCTTGCCGTCCCAGGCCCCGAGGATCACGGCGCCGTCGAAGGGGCCGACGACCCGGTGCCCACCGCCTCGCGCAGGTGAGCGCGACGATGACCAGGCTCGCGGTCGTGGGGCCGACTGGGCTGAAGCCGAGCAAATGGACCAGCGCGGGCACGGCCGGCCCGCTGCCGCCGATCACCGGCCCGCCGGCCCGCTGGCCAGGGCGAGGACGAGCGCGCTCACGCGACGATGCCGTTCCCCCGCGCGCGTCCACCACCGGCAGCCCCGCTCCGGCCCAGTCCTTCATGCCTCCGATGACGTCCACGGCCTCCGCCCCGCGGGCGGCCGGCAGTTCGGCGGCCTGCCGGGAGCGGTTGCCGGAGAGGCAGATCACGACCAGGGGCCGCGCCTGCGCCCGCTCCTGTTTCCCATGTCGTACGGAAGATCGGCCGTACGGAAGATCGGCAGCGCCCGGCGGCGTCACGAAGTGCGGACGGTGAGTCCGGCCTTCCCGGCCGCGTCGATGGAGTCGTCCACGGCGACCACGTCGCGCCCTGCGGCGTCCAGCAGGGACGCGGCGATGGCCGCACGCATGCCGCTCGCGCAGTGCACCCACACCTCGCCGTCCGGCACCTCGTCCAGTCGGCCGTGCAGGGTGTGGATCGGAATGTGGACCGAGCCCTCGATGTATCCGCCGGCCCGCTCCGAGTCGCGCCGGACGTCGAGGACGGCGACGCCCTCGGCCGGACGCCGGTCCGCGAGATCGGCGAAGGTCCCCCGCGGGAAGGAGACCGGCTTGTCGCCGTCACGCACCCAGTCCGCGGGCTCACCGGTGGCGGCCGCGGCCGGCCGGTCGATGCCCACCCGGGCCAACTCGCGCTGGGCGGCGGCGAGTTGCCCGACCGACTCGGCGAGCAGGGTGACCGGCTTGCCCCACGGGACCAGCCAGGCCAGATAGGTCGCGAGCTGCCCCTCCGCCTCGAAGTTGAACGAGCCCGCGACATGCTCTTCCGCGAAGGCGACGCGGTTGCGCAGGTCCACCACCCACTCCCCCGCCGCCAGCCGGGCCGCGATCTGCTCGGCGTCGGCCACCGCGGGCGGGGTCAGGTCGACCGGGGCGGGTCCGGCGGCGTTGAGCGGGCCCACGTGCGCGTAATAGGCGGGGATGTCGTCCAGGCCGGCCGACAACTCGGCGACGAATGTGTCCACGTCCCGGGTGAGGGCCTCGTTGGACACCTTCTCCTTGCCGATGGTCGTGTCACCGCCCTCCGCCTGGGAGGAGGAGCAGAAGCTGCCGAATCCGTGCGTCGGCAGTACGGCCGTGTCGTCGGGCAGCTCCGCGGCCAGCCTGTGCGCGGAGGCGTGCTGCTGTCGGGCCAGTCGCTCGGTCAGCCGGGGCTCGACCAGGTCGGGGCGTCCGACGGTGCCGATCAGCAGCGAACCGCCGCTGAACACCGCGACCGCCGCGCCGTTCTGCTCCAGTGCGTAGGAGGTGTGGTGCGGGGTGTGACCGGGGGTCGACAGCGCGCGCAGGGCCAGGCCGGCGGCGGCGTCGATCTCCGTGCGGTCGCCGTCGTGCACCGGGACGCGCGCGAAGGAGACGCGGGCTCCGGCGGGCACCAGGTAGGCAGCGCCCGTGAGCCGGGCCAGCTCCGGTCCGCCGGTGACGTAGTCGTTGTGCACATGCGTCTCGACGACATGCGAGATCCGCACTCCGCGTCGAGCGGCCGCCGCGATCACCCGATCGACGTCGCGCGGCGGATCCACCGCCACGGCCGTGCGCTCGCCACCCGCCAGATAGCTCCGGTTGCCGAGTCCCGGCACCTCGATCGTGTCGACGAAGAACACGAGGTACTCCCTTCTGGTGCGTAATTACCCCAGGGGCGCACCTCACGAGTACCTCGCACAGGACCGGACACCCGTCCCGCTCGCGCGAACCGACGAGAAAGGCCATCACCACCCGCACCCGCGACGCCCTCGCCGGACAGGGCTTCGGCATCCTCACCGAGATCGACATGACCGCCACCCTCAAGGCGAAGCTCGACCACGCCATGAAAAGGACTACGTCATCCTCGGGGCCTGCAATCCGCCCCTGGCCCGCCGGGCCCCGGACACAGACCGCTCCATCGGGCTGCTGCACACGATGGTCGCCCTCGCCGAACTGGACGCCCTGCGCCCGGTCGCCGAGGAGGCCACGCGCCGCTTCGACGCCGCCCTGACCTCACTCACGGCGACCGAGACAGAGGGCTGAGTCCCCCGTCAACGCCGGCCGCCCCGTCAGGCCCAGCCGGTCATCAGTGACTCGACTTCTCCTGAGGCCCACAGCATCCGCAGCCGGAGGCGCCATCGCGGTCGCCCGTGGCCGCCTCGGAGATGCCGGTGATCGGCACGGCGCAGCATGTGTCGCCGCGCCACGCCTCCCTGCCCTCCTTGACCGCGACGGCCGCGATCACCAGCGCGGCGACCGGGTCCGCCCACGACCAGCCGAAGAGGGAGTTGGCGAGCAGCCCGACGAGGAGGACCGCCGACAGGTAGGTGCACAGCAGGGTCTGCTTGGAGTCCGCGACGGCCGAGGCCGAGCCCAGTTCGCGTCCGGCGCGGCGCTGGGCGGCCGAGAGGAACGGCATGACCGCCAGGGAGAGCGCGGCCAGCACGATGCCCGGTGTCGAGTGCTGGGCCTCACCGGTGCCGGCCAGGGCGCGGACCGATTCGACGGTGACGTAGGCGGCCAGGGCGAAGAACGAGAGCGCGATGATCCGCAGCGCGGCCTTCTCGCGCGCTTCGCGTACGGCGTGCTCGCGTGCCGAGAACTGCCAGGCGACGGCGGCGGCCGAGGAGACCTCGATGACGGAGTCGAGGCCGAAGCCGATCAGGGCGGTGGAGGAGGCGATCATGCCGGCGGTGATCGCGACGATCGCCTCGACGACGTTGTAGGTGATGGTCGCCGCGACCAGAAGCCGTATGCGCCGGGACAGTTGGGCACGTCGGCTCGGCGTGGGGCCCAGGGCTATCGGCAGGGACATCAGCAGCAGCCCTTCTCCCGCGCATCGAGGCAGGTGCGGTCCGCCTCGACGGCGAGGACCGCCCCGCGCAGGTCGTCCAGGGCGTGGCCGAGGCGGGCGTCGGCCAGTTCGTAGCGCACGCGTCGGCCTTCGGGGACGGTGACGACGATGCCGCAGTCGCGCAGACAGGCCAGGTGGTTCGACAGGCGGGTGCGCGAGATCCCCAACTCCTCGGCCAGGTCCGCCGGATGGGCCGGCGCTTTGCGCAGGGCGAGCAGGATCCGGCAGCGGATCGGGTCGGCGAGGGCGCGGCCGAAGCGGGCGAGGGCGTCGATGTCTGCGGCGATGGTCAGCACGAGACCTACCGTACAGGGAATCCTGAATTCAGGAAATCCTGAATCGAAATTCAGGTCCCTGCCTGTTCCTGTACTCGCCATCAGTGCCGCAGCTTCCGGCCTTCGATGTCCTCACGGCGACCTGCCCCTCCCGCACCTCGCTCGCCCGGATCGCCAACAAGTGGACGGCGATGGTGGTCATCGCCCTCAGCGGTGGCCGGATGCGCTTCCGCGATCTGCGGGCCAAGGTCGACGGGATCAGCGCCAAGGTGCTCACCGAGACACTGCGCGACCTGGAGCGCGACGGGATCGTCACGCGGCATGTGTACGCCGAGGTCCCGCCCAGGGTCGAATACGAGCTGACGGCGCTGGGACACACCCTGCACGCGCCCCTGCACGCGCCGGGCCGAGCACTACACCACCGAGGTGCTCGCCGCGCGGGAGAGCTACGACGCCCGCCAATGACCGAGTGACCTAGGGTGGGCGTCTGCTCAGCCGCAGTCGAAAGGCGAAGGGTGCCGCTCGGTGGGACGTCGCGAGAAGCCGGTCGATCCTGACGCCGGTCCGATACAGCGGCTCGCGCACGACCTGCGTCGGAGAGTTCCGGGCTCTCACCGCGGTCCTCACAACGATCCGTGGAAGGTGCGGCTGATCAGGTCGAGGTGCTGCTCACGGGTCAGCCGCCGGGTGTGGGCCCTGTCCTTCTCCCAGACGGTGCGGGTGCGGTCGGTGGGGCCGGTCAGGAAGGACGCGTCGCCTCCGTACGGCGTGTGGTTGTCCTGGCTGAAGCCGCGCACGTCGATGTGCTGCACCACTGCGTGCCGGCGAAGGCGCGCCAGGCGCCGGTGTGTGGCCACCGCGTCGCGTACGGCGCACACCACGAATGTCACCGCCGTGGAGATCACCAGAAGCACCGCGAAGCGCCTCCAGAGGCCAGGCCTCGATGACGCACCCACCTCGCACTCCCTCCTCGGTCGGGGGCCTCTCACACCCATGGAACCTCCGGATCGGAGTCGACGGAGGGTGCCGGAGGTCCCCTGGTCGGAGCCGGGTGGCCCGTCTCGAGGGACCGGGTGGCCCATGGGTCGTCGCCGATCGCGGGCGCACGCCGGCCTTGGAGGTCCCTGCACCCGTCGGGAGGCACGCCGTGATCATCACGCAAGCACCCGGCATACTGCGCGCCCTGCCCGCCGAGCACCGGCGGCGGCTCATGGGCGTCGCCCGCGAGGTGTCCGTCCCGCAGGGGACGCGCCTGTTCGAGGAGGGCGGCAGGGCCGACCGGTTCTGGGTCATCCGCACGGGCACCGTCGAGCTCGACATGCGGGTGCCGGGCCGACGCCCGGCCGTCGTCGAGACCCTCCGGCACGACGAACTCATCGGCTGGTCCTGGCTGTTCACCCCGCACGTCTGACACCTGGGCGCCGAGGCGACGACCCCGGTGCGGGCGTATGAGTTCGACGCCGAGGCCGTCCGGACGCTGTGCGGGGACGACCCCGCGCTGGGCCGAGCCGTCACGCAATGGGTCGGCGACGTGCTCGCCCACCGCCTGCGCTCCGCCCGGACCCGACTGCTGGACCTGTACGCCCCGTACGGCTCGGGTGGCTTCGCCTGAGCGTCCCCACGAGCCGACGCGAAGAAGAGTCACCATGCGAGAGGCCGAGCTGCTCAAGGTGCACGGCACGGCACGGCTCGCCGGCCGGGTCCGGGGCACGTTGCTCGTCCCCGTGGCGGCCCGTCTGGTGCGGCTCGTCCGGGTTGGTACGGCGGGCCTGACCGACGTTGTGACCGACCTCCTACTCCGCCTTTACGCGAGCCGCGGTAACGTTGTGAACGAAACCGTTTCGTTCTGCTGGCAGGCCGCCACCCGCCTCCCCCCAGGAAGAAGACAGGCATGGTCTCCGTACTCGTGGTGAACGACCAGTCCCTCCAGCGCCTCGCCCTGCGCATGCTCCTCGGCGCCGAGCCCGACCTGATCATCGCCGGGGAGGCGACGAGCGGGGAGGAGGCGGTCCGGATGAGCGCGGAGCTCCGCCCCGACGTCGTCGTGATGGCCGGCCGGCTCTCCGGCACGGACGGCATCGAGACCGTCCGGCACCTCACCCGCCGCCACCAGCTCCCCCACCCCCGTCAAGCCGCGGACACGTACCCGCACACCCCCCGCGTGCTGATGCTCACGCCGGCCGGTCACGACGAGTACGCCTACGCCGCCCTGCGCGCCGGCGCGGACGGATTCCTCCTCGAGGACGTCGCCCCCGACGAACTGGCATCGGCCGTCCGTGTCGTGGCCGCCGGGGACGCCGTCAGCACCCCGGCGCTGACCCGCGCGCTCATCGACGCCGTCCGCGACCAGACCACCGTGCGCGCCCTGCCCCGCACCTCCGGGCTCGACACCCTCACCGGGCGTGAGCGTGACATCCTCGTCGCCGTCGCCGCCGGTTGGTCCAACGCCGAGATCGCCGAGCGGCTGTCGATCGCGCCGACCACCGTGAAGACCCACGTCAGCAACATCCTGACCAAGATCGGCGCCCGTGCCCGTGTGCAGGCGGTGACCTTCGCCTACGAGTCCGGTCTCGTCGTGCCCGCGGCCTGACGCCGGGCCAACTGGCCTCCCGTCACTACACCATCCGGTGGCTTATCGCCGCCGCGATGTTATTCATATCAGCCGACTTCCTATCCATTCCACTGTCCGGCTCTTGGTGCTGACCACCCGTCACGAGGCCCTGAACCAAGTCGAGGAGAGTGGAAGATGACGACATCGCCGAGATGGCGATCTGTTCTGACGCCGGCCGTCATGGCCGCCGCGCTCGCCGCAGCCGCCCTGGCGAGCGGGGGCACCGCGTACGCCGATGACCACAAGCCCGCCCACCCCCCACACCCCGGCAAGCAGACCCACCCGGCCGCGCACGCACCGAAGCCGGAGTACCCGGCGAAGCCGGTACATCCGGGGCACCCGGTGAAGCCCGCGCATCCAGTCAAGCCGGCCCATCCTGCCAAGCCGGCCTATCCGGCGAAGCCGGTCCACCCTGCCAAGCCCGCGTACCCGGCGAAGCCGGTCAAGCCCGAGCACCCTGTGAAGCCCGCGTACCCGGCGAAGCCGGTCAGGCCGGCATACCCGGCGAAGCCCGTCCATCCGGTGAAGCCCGCCTACCCGGCGAAGCCCGTGAAGCCCGAGTATCCGGTGAAGCCCGCGTACCCGGTCAAGCCGGCCAAGCCCGCCTATCCCGCGAAGCCCGTTTACCCCGCCAAGCCGGCCAAGCCGGAGTACCCAGCCAAGCCTGTCTACCCCGCGAAGCCTGCTTACCCGGCAAAGCCCGCCAAGCCTGCGTACCCGGCGAAGCCTGCCTACCCGGCAAAGCCTGCGTATCCGGCCAAGCCTGCCTATCCGGCCAAGCCTGCTTACCCGGCAAAGCCCGTGAAGCCTGACTACCCGTCAAAGCCCGTGTACCCGACCAAGCCGGTCAAGCCGGTCAAGCCCGCCTACCCGACCAAGCCGGCCTACCCCAGCAAGCCCGCGAAACCGGCCTACCCCGCCAAGCCTGCCTACCCGGCGAAGCCGGCCAAACCCGCCTACCCGGCCAAGCCTGCGTACCCGGCGAAGCCTGCCTACCCGAGCAAGCCCGCCTACCCCTCCAAGCCGGCCTACCCTGCCAAGCCGGCCAAACCCGCCTACCCGGCCAAGCCCGCCAAGCCCGCGTACCCGGCGAAGCCCGCCAAGCCGGCCTACCCATCAAAGCCCGCCCACCCGGTGAAGCCGGCCTACCCGAGCAAGCCCGTTCACCCGGTCAAGCCCGCCTACCCGAGCAAGCCCGCCCACCCTGTCAAGCCCCACTACCCCTCAAAGCCGCACTACCCCTCCAAGCCCACCCACACCAAGCACCACAAGGGTCAGTGGTAACCAGGAGCGCCTGATCCCCGCTGGTGCAGCCCCGGTGATGCCGGGCCCGGTCGCTCCGGGCCCGGCATCGCTGTCTCATCGGCCACATGGACGCCGTGCTCGTGGCATGCCTGCCCGCGCTGCACCGCGCCCTCGACCGGCAGGTGGGCCCGGAGTTCCCGCATCTCAAGCCGCCCGAGGCGCTGCGGATGAAGCCGAACAACGTCAGCGCGCTGGTCACGCAGATGACCGAGCAGGGGATGCTGGTGCGGCGACAGGACTCCGGCGACAAGCGGATCGCGCATCTGCACCTCACCCCCGGTCGCCCGGCAGCGCAACGCCGAGCTCTCGGACATGATGGGCGCCCATCTGACGCACGCGCTGCGGCCCTGCCCGACGGCGAACTGGATGCCCTTGGCTCCGCGTTGGGCGCGCTGGAGGCGCTCACCGAGCACCTGCACCGTCCCACCCGTCCCGCCTGTCCCTTCGGCGCGCTGCTGATGCCGAACACGCTCGGCGTGCTGCTGCCGTCTTCCCGCCGCGGAAGTTCGGTATGGCGGTCGGTGTCTGGGCGATGGCCTCCTCGGTCTCGACCGCTCTCGGCCCCATCGTCGGCGGGCTGCTCGTGCAGCACGTCAACTCGGGCAGCACGTCGACTGGGAGTCCGTCTTCTTCTACATCAACGCGCCATCGCGGCCGTCGCGCTCGTCTTCAGCGTCCTCGTGCTGCCGCAGAGCAGGAACGCCGACGCCCCTCGGGAGAGGTACGACATCGGCGTGGTCGTCCTGCTGGTCTGCGGCCGCCACGAAACGCGGGTCGCCGCCCCGCTGCTGCCCGTGCGGCTGTTCCGCAGCCCGGCGCTCACCATCGGCACCGTCATCACCGCGCTGAACTTCTTCGTGCTGCTCGGCGTGATCTTCTTCGTCATGCTCTGCCTGCAGAACGTGCGCGGGTTCACCCCCGTCGAGGCCGGCGTGCGCACCCTGCCGCTCAGCCTCGCCTCGGTCGTGGCCTCCCCGCTGGGCGCGGCGCTGACCGACCGGTTCGGCCCCGGTTCACGAGTGGTGATGGCCTCCTCGTCCGACGCGGTCGTCGGCAACGCGCCCGTGCGGGACGGCGGTGTGGCGGGTGGACTGCAAGCGACCGCGCTGCAGATCGGCGGGGCGCTCGGCACCTCCGTGCTGGTGTCCCTCATCGGCAGCCGGGTCGGCGCCACCCTGACCGGCGAACTGACCTCCGCCAGGGTGCCGACGCCGACGGCGCGGGGTCTGGCCGAGGCGAAGGACGCGGTGGCCATGGGCGTCGCCCCGGTCTCCGGCGACATGCCCGCGCGGTGTGCACGCCGTTCATGAACGCCTCGTGGCTCCCCTCGACGACGGCTGCGGCCGGGGTACGGGACCCGGCGCCAGAGGGGTCCTGAGAGTCGGGTGCGGTGCCTGTGGTGTTCCGCACGCCAAGGGTGTGTGCCGGGCGCCGCGGGCGCTGTGCGGGACTCTCGGGAACCGGGACTTTCACCCCCGGAACCGGAAGGCCTACGGGATCTCCTGCTCGGCCCAGATGATCTTCCCCCCGGCCGTGTAGCGGGCGCCCCAGCGGTGGGCGAGCTGGGCCACCAGGAACAGGCCCCGGCCGCCCTCGTCCATGCTCCGGGCGTGCCGCAGGCGTGGCGCGGTGCTGCTGGCGTCGGCGACCTCGCAGGTCAGCCGGGAGTCGCGGAGCAGCCGTAGGCGGATGGGGGGTTCGGCGTAGCGGATGGCGTTGGTGACCAGCTCGCTCACGATCAGCTCGGTCGTCATGGCCAGTTCGCCGAAGCCCCAGGCCTGCGTCTGGCGGGTCGCCCGGGCGCGGACGTCGGCGACGGCCGCCGGGTCCACGGGCACGTCCCACGACACGACGTTGTCGGTGCCCAGGGCGTGGGTGCGGGCCAGGAGCAGGGCGATGTCGTCGGGCTGCGGCGCGGGCACCAGCTCCCGTACCGCGGTGGAGCACAGCGTGTCGAGGTCGAGGTCCCGCCGGGACAGCAGATCGCCGAGCCGGGTCATGCCGTGCTCCATGTCGCGGTCGGCGGCGGCGACGAGGCCGTCGGTGTAGAGGCCGAGCAGGCTGTCCTCGGCGAGTTCGATCTCGCCGACCTCGAACGCCATCCCGCCGAGCCCGAGCGGCGGTCCGGGCGGGAGTTCGGGGAAGGAGACCTGCCCGTCGGGCGCGACGACGACCGGGGGCGGGTGTCCGGCGCGGGCCAGCGCGCAGCGCCTGGTGACCGGGTCGTAGACGGCGTACAGACAGGTCGCGCCGAGGAATCCGGTGGTGCCGCGGCGGGCCGCGTCCGCCGGGGCGTCCTCGGGGCGCTCCTCGCTGAGGCGGAGCACCAGGTCGTCGAGGTGGGCCAGCAGTTCGTCGGGCGGCATCTCCATGTCGGCGAGGGTCTGTACGGCGGTGCGCAGCCGGCCCATGGTCGCCGCGGCCGTGATGCCGTGCCCGACCACGTCGCCGACGACCAGGCCGACGCGGGCGCCGGACAGCGGGATGACGTCGAACCAGTCGCCGCCGACGCCTCCCGTCGGATCCGCCGGCAGGTAGGAGGAGGCCACCTCCAGGGCCGTACCGCCCGACAGGGCATGCGGCAGCAGGCTGCGCTGGAGGGTGACGGCGGCTGTGTGTTCGCGGGTGTAGCGGCGGGCGTTGTCGACGCACAGCGCCGCGCGGGCCACCAGCTCCTGGGCGACCAGGACGTCGTCGGGCTGGAAGGAGACGGGGTTGAGCGAGCGGACGAACGTGGTGAGGCCGAGCGCGGTGTTGCGGGCCCGCATCGGCACCGAGATGAGGGAGTGCAGGCCGAACTCGCGCATGCTGGCCGCCCGCTCGGGCTGTTCGGTGACCCACAGTTCGTCGGACGGGTCGAGGACCGGGATGAGGATCGGGTCGCCGTCGAGGAGCAGATGCGCGCCGTGCGGCGGCGGCACGAAGTCCACCCGTTCCCCGATCCGCGCCACGGCCTCCGGGCAGCCCTCGCGCACCGAGCTCATGCCGGCCCGGCGCATCACCGGCTTGGCGGGGGCCGGGCCCGCGTCGGTCAGCCACGCCCCGTGTCCCTCGTTGCTGAGCACGGGCTCCAGCAGGTCCACGACGACGAAGTCGGCGAACCGGGGCACGGCGAAGTCGGCCAGCTCCTGCGCCGTCCACAGCACGTCCAGTGTGGTGCCGATGCGTGTCCCGGCCTCGTTGACCAGCGACAGCAACTGACGGGCGTTCCACCGCTCGGTGACGTCCGAGACCATGTAGCAGACGCCGTTGATCGAGTCGTCGGCGTCCACGAGGGGGAAGAACGACGTCGAGTAGGCGTGCCGGCGGTGTGGGTCGGCCCAGCTCCAGCCCACGTACTCGTAGTCGGTGACCGGGACGCCGGTCTCCAGGACCTTGCGCATCAGTCCCTCGATGGTGTCCGCCTGCAGCCCGGGCAGCAGTTCGCTGAGCCGGCGGCCGAGGCGCTGTTCGCGGGGCACGCCGCCGAACCGCTCCAGGGTGTCGTTGATCCAGACGTAGCGCAGCTCGGTGTCCATCACGGCCATGCCGACCGGGGAGCGGGTCAGGAAGCCGTCGAGGACGGACTGGCCCACCTCCCAGTGGCGCCGGGGCCCGCGCGCCGAGATCAGGAAGCACTCGTCGGCGCCGATCCGGAAGGACGCGGAGACCCGCAGGTCCACGTCGATCCGGTGGCCGTCGCGATGCCGTACGGGGATCTGGCCGCTCCACCCCATGCCGGCCCGGCAGCGCTCCGCGACCCCGGCCACCCGGACCGGGTCACCGGGCACCGCCAGCAACCGGGCGGCGGAGGTGCCGACGATCTCCGACGGGGCCAGGCCGAGGAGTTCCTGCGCGGCCCGGGTCCAGCCGAGCACGACGCCCTGTCCGGACACCACCGCCGCCGCGTCGCTGGACGCGTCGAAGGGGGCGCGCGGTTCTGCGAACGTGGGCGCGTCGGGCCTTTCTCGCGGAGCATCCATGGGTCCTCACGCAGCGTCCCTGAAGTCCCTCTACACGACCATGTTCCTGCTAGTCCGCGCGATGTGCACGGGCCGAAGGCCGCCGATCCCGTCCGAAGCCGCTGCGGACGGCTCCTCGGGCGGAGCGGGCATCAAGGTGCAGGTCGTCGCAGGCGTGGTACCCGGCTGGGAAGGTCGGCGGGCCCTGCCGGCCGCGGAGGAGCTGTGTGATGACAGCCGAGTCCTTCCAGTCCGACGGTGGCGGGTACGGCCCGGAGCCGCCGCCCCGGCCGACCGGGCTGCTCGATGTGCTGAGCGTGGCCGCGGTGGTCGTCGACGCGAGCGGGCGCATCGTGTTCTGGACGCCGCAGGCCGAGGACCTCTTCGGATACACCGCCGAGGAGGCGCTGGGGACGCCGGCGGCACGGCTGTTCATCCACCCCGAGCATCTGCCGACGGTGGTGCGGCTGTTCACGGAGGTGCTGGAGACCGGCCGCAGTTGGGCCGGTGCCTTCCCGGTGCGGCACAAGGACGGCAGTACCCGGCTGACGGAGTTCCGCAACATGCGGCTCCTCGACGATCTCGGGGACGTCTACGCCCTCGGCATCGCCGCCGACCACTCCCTGCTCCAGCGTGTGGAGACCGATCTGGCCTTGTGCGAGCGGCTGATCAACCAGTCCCCGATCGGTCTCGCCCTCGTCGACCCCGACCTGCACTTCCTGCTGGTCAACCCGGCCCTGGAACGCATCGACGGCATCCCGGCCGAAAACCATGTGGGCCGCCCGCTGGGGGAGACCCTGTCGCTGCCCGACATCGACACCGTCGAGTCGTGTCTGCGCCAGGTCCTCACCACCGGAACCCCGCTGCTCGACCAGTACCACGTGGGCCGCCCGCCCGCCGACCCCGAGCACGAGCACGCCTGGTCGCTGTCCTTCTACCGGCTGGAGGACCCCGGCGGGCGGGTCCTGGGCGCGGCCATCTCGCTCGTCGACGTCACCGAGCGGCACCGCGCGGCCGCCGAGGCCGACCGGGCCCGCCGGCGGCTGGCCCTGATCGCCGACGCCTCCACCCGGGTCGGCACCACGCTGGAGGTGGAGCGCACCGCGCACGAGCTGGCGGAGGTCGCCGCACCGGAGCTGGCCGACGTGGTCGCCGTGGACATCCTGGACTCCGCGCTGGCGTGCCGGCGGATGCGCCGGCCGGACAACGGCCCGGAGCTGTTCCGTGCCCTCGCCCTCAAGGCGGCGCACCCCAGCGTGGCCCTGCGCGCGGCCGACCCGCCCGGTGATCTCGCGGCGTACGACGGGGACCGGCTGGTGACGCTGTGCGTGCACACCGGCCGGCCGGTGCTGGTACGGCATGTCGGCGAGGACGATCTGCGGCGTATCGCCCGGGACGCCGAGGCCACCTCGCTGCTGGCGCGGGCGGGCGTGCACTCCTATCTCGCGGTGCCGTTGATCGCGCACGGCGAGGTGCTGGGCGCGCTCGACCTCAAGCGGACGCGCAATCCGGTGCCGTTCGACGAGGACGACGTGGTCCTGGCGAGCGAGCTGGCCAGCCGGGCCGCGGTGGCCATCGACAACGCCCGCTGGTTCCAGAGCGTGCGCAACACCGCCCTCACCCTCCAGCGCAGCCTGCTGCCCGACCATCCGCCGCACCACACCGGCCTGGAGCTGGCCTCCCGCTACCAGCCGGCGCAGGCCACCAGCGAGGTCGGCGGCGACTGGTACGACGTGATTCCGCTGGAGGACGACAAGACCACGCTGGTCGTCGGCGACGTGATGGGCAACGGCATCGACGCCGCCGCCACCATGGGCCGGCTGCGCACCGCCACCTGCGCCTACGCCGACCTCGACCTCGCTCCGGGCGCCGTGCTCAGACACCTGGACAAGATCACCTGCGATCTGGAGCACTACATCGTCACCTGCCTGTACGCGGTGTTCGACCCGCACACCGGGCGCTGCCACATCGCCAACGCCGGCCATATGCCACCCGCGCTGGCCCGCCCCGGCGACCCGCCGCGGCTGCTCGAACTGCCCACGGGCGCCCCGCTCGGCGTCGGCGGCATCACGTTCCGCACCACCACGGTCGATCTCCACTCCGGCGATCTGCTGGTCCTGTACACCGATGGCCTCGTCGAGACCCGGCACCACCCCATCGACGACCGCCTGGACGCCCTCCTCGGCTTCCTCGACGAACCCGCCAGGCCCCTTGAGGAGACCTGCGACCTGCTGCTGTACGGCCTGCGCCATCCCGACGACCACGACGATGTCGCGCTGCTCGTCGCTCGGGTGCTGTAAGGCTGCCGCGGAACCGTTTCGGTCCTTTCGGTCCTTTCGGTCCTTTCCGAGGGTGCGCCCGCGCGGCCCCGCGCTTCGGGTGGCCGGCGTCGTCGACACAGGCTGAGCTCGTCCCCGGCCCCCGCTGCGAACCCACCCCGGGGCAGTGGTCCGCGAGCGCCCGGGCCGCTCTCGCCGTCGCGCTGCAACCCTCGCTCGGGCCGCTCCCGAGCGCACGGCACTCGGGAGCGCGCCCGGGGCCCGGCTCCCGCATGCTGCCACCCGGAGCCAGGACATGCCCCCGGCCACCCGCCGCCGCCCGATCCGCCTTGCCCGTGCCGGTCGCCCGGCGCACGCTGGTCCTATGGGTGCTCGCGACGGCCCCACGCTGATCGGGTCCGTACAGCGCGCCTTCCGCCTGCTGGAGGCGGTGAGCGCGCACGAGAACGGTGCGCCGGCCAAGCAACTGGCCCGGGAGACGCAGCTGCCGCTGGCCACGGCCTACCACCTGCTGCGAACGCTGGTCCACGACGGCTATGTGCGCAAGCTCGACGACGGCGGGTTCATCCTGGGCGAGCGGCTCGAGACGCTGCACACGGCGGGCCGGACGCAGGCGCTGCTCAGCCGGGTCCGGCCCACGCTCACCGCGCTGCGGGACGAGCTGTCGAGCGCCGCCTACCTCACCTTCTACGAGGAGGGCGAGATCCGGGTCGCCGAGATCGTCGACGGTCCGCGCGCTCCCCGGGTCGACCTGTGGGTGGGGTTCGAGGACTCGGGGCACGCCACGGCGCTGGGCAAGTCGGTGCTGCGGGAGCTGGACGACGAGGAGCGCAAGGACTACCTGTCCCGGCATGCGCTCGCCGACCTCACGCCCAGGACCATCACCGATCCCCCGGAGCTGCTGCGCCGGCTGGACTCCTCGCCGCTGGCCCCGGCGGTCACGGACATGGAGGAGTACTCCCTGGGCACGGTCTGTGTCGCGGTGCCCGTCTACAGCGGGACCACCCTCGGCTCGCTCGGCGTCTCGCTGCGCGCCGACCGCCGCTCCCGCCTGGAGGAGACGCGGGCACGGCTGGAGGAGGTCCGGGCGCGGCTGATCCCGACCGCGAGCCGCATCACCAGAGGCCTGTCGCTCACTATCTGAAAACCGTGTCCTTGTCGCATCCGGGGTCGAACCGATTTCCTGAATAAACCGGACATATCCCGGGATCCATGCCCCGCACACAGGTGAGGACAGCGGACCAGACATGAGCCACGCCCAGGACCACGGTCGTGACCATTGGCAGCGGCGGCTGACCGCCGCCTCGCCGGTACTGCCCATACTGATCGTCTCCGCCCTCGTGCTCGTCGATCTCGTCGGCGGATCGGGGATGGCGTGGGTGCCGCTGCTCGCCACGGGACCGGCCCTCGCCGCCACCACCTGCGGCCCGCGCGGCGTCCTGGGCGTGGGGCTGCTCTCGGTCGTCGTGGGCGTGGGCCTCGGCCTGCGGGGCGGTGCGCCGGGCAGTGAGCTGGCGGTCGCGCTGGCCGCGCTGCTGGTCGTCACCCTGGCGTGCGCCGTCACCAGCGCGCTGCGCGGGCGGCGCGAGCGGGTGCTGGCCGCCGTCCGCTCGGTCGCCGAGGCCGCCCAGCACGCGCTGCTGCAACCCGTGCCGGCGACGGTCGGCCCGTTCCAGGTGGCCGTCCGCTACAGCGCCGCCGCGGCGGAGGCCCGCATCGGCGGCGATCTGTACGCCCTGGTGTCCACGCCGTACGGGGTCCGGCTGATCGTCGGGGATGTGCGCGGCAAGGGGCTGCCGGCCGTGGGGACGGCGGCCCTGGTGCTCGGCGTGTTCCGTGAGGCGGCCCATGACGAGCCGGAGCTGCTGGACGTCGTCGCGCGGATCGAGCGGAGCCTGGCGCGCAACCTGGGCAGTGACGACTTCGTCACCGCCGTGGTCGCCGGGTATCCGCGGCGGGGGCGGCTCGAGGTGGTCAACTGCGGTCACGCTCCGCCGCTGCTGGTGCGCGACAGCGTCGTCGTACCGGTGGAGCCGGACCGTCCGGCCCCGCCGCTCGGTCTGCGCGCCCTGTCGGGCGAGACGCCGGCGCTGCATGTGCTGCCGTTCGACGACGGGGACCAGCTCCTGCTCTACACCGACGGCGTCACCGAGGCCCGCGACCACGACCGCGAGTTCTATCCGCTCGCCGCGGGCCTGGCCCGGCACACCTGCGACGACCCGGTGGACACGGTCACCGCACTCCACGCCGAACTCCTGGCCCACGTGGGCGGCCGACTCCACGACGACGCGGCCCTGCTGCTCCTGCGCATGCCGGCCACGGAGGAGGCCCCCGCGGCTTGCAGGACACCCGACGGCGACCACGTGGGGTCCTGCTCGCCGTAGCTGTTCGAGGGTCGCGGACCGGGTGTCCGTCTGGGCCCTGGGCTGCTGGGACGGTACGCCGCCGAGGCGTCCGACGCCGCGGAGTTCACCTCGACGGTGGTGATCGGCGCGGGGATGTCGTTGGCTGTGTTGGAGGCACCGCGGAGCACGAAGCCGCCGCAGGCCCACGGACGCGACGCCGAAGCGGCACCGCCGAGCCGGGTGCCGATCGCTGACGCCGTCGCGGTCCCTTCTGCTGCGGCCCGGGGGCCATCCCCCGGAAAATGCAGTAGAAATGAGGCATGGCCGGAATCCTCGGCCGGCTGCGCTCCCTGTTGAGCGCACGCACCGTCGCCCGCCAGGTCTTCGTGCTGCAGGCGGCGATCGTCGTGCTCCTGGTCGTCGCCGCCGTGGTGGCCCTCGTGCTCCAGGTGCGCACCGACAGCAGGCGGGAGGCCGGCAACCGCTCCCTCGCCGTGGCCGAGGCCTTCGCGAAGGCGCCCGGCATGGTCGACGCCCTGGCCGGCCCGGATCCCAGCGCGGAGCTCCAGCCGCGGGCCGAGGCGGCGCGCGAGGCCACCGACGTGGACTTCATCGTGGTGATGACCAGGGACGGGATCCGCTACACCCACCCCAACCCGGAGCAGATCGGCAAGCACTTCATCGGCACCATCGCCCCGGCCGCGCAGGGCGGCGTCGTACGGGAGACGTACACCGGGACCCTGGGGCCGTCGGTGCGGGCCGTGGTCCCGGTGACCGACGGCGACGGCCGGATCGTCGGTCTTGTGGCCGCCGGGGTGACGCTGGCCAGCGTGGGCGGGATCGTCGACCACCAGCTCCCGGTGCTGCTGGGCTCGGCGGCGGCCGCGCTCGCCCTCGCCACCGCCGGGACCGCGCTGGTCAGCCGACGCCTGCTGCGGCAGACGCGCGGGCTGGGGCCGTCCGAGATGACGCGGATGTACGAGCATCACGACGCCGTCCTGCACGCCGTACGGGAAGGCGTGCTGATCATGGACGGGCGGCGCCGGCTGGCGCTGGCGAACGACGAGGCGCGCCGGCTGCTCGGGCTGTCGGCGGACGCGGAGGGGCTGCCCTGTATCGCCCTGGGCATCGGCAGTGACCTCGCGGGGCTGTTCGGCTCCGGGCGGGACGCCACCGACGAGGTGCACCTGGCGCGGGGCAAGCTGCTGGCCGTCAGCCAGCGCTCGACCGACCGGGACGGCGGACCGCCCGGCAGCGTGGTCACCCTGCGGGACACCACCGAGCTGCGGACGATGACCGGCAGGGCGGATGTGGCGCAGGAGCGGCTGAAGCTGCTGTACGACGCGGGGCTGGAGATCGGCACCACCCTCGATGTCACGCGCACCTCGCAGGAGCTGGCCGAGTTCGCGGTGCCGCGGTTCGCGGACTTCGTCTCCATCGACCTGGCCGATCCGGTGCTGCGCGGCGAGGAGCCGAAGGAGGGCCGTACGGACATGCGCCGGGTCGCCTTCCACGGCGTACGGGAGGGCAGCCCGCTCTATCCGGTCGGCAAGCTGATCCACTTCGCCAAGGGCACCCCGCAGGCCTTCGGCTTCGGCACGGGAGAGTCCGTGCTGGAGGAGGATCTGCCCGCCTTCTCCGGCTGGCAGCGGCAGGATCCCGACAACGCCCGCAGAATCGTGGAGTTCGGGATCCACACGATGCTCACCGTCCCGCTGCGCGCCCGCGGCGTCATCATGGGCATGGCCACCTTCTGGCGCGCCGACCGGCCCGAGCCGTTCGAGCCCGACGACGTCTCCCTCGCCGAGGAGCTGGTGGCACGCGCCGCCGTCAGCATCGACAACGCCCGCCGCTACACCCGTGAGCACACCCTGTCGGTCACCCTCCAGCGCAGCCTGCTGCCGCGGGCCCTGCCCGAGCAGAGCGCGCTCGACGTCGCCTACCGCTATCTGCCCGCACAGGCGGCGCAGGGCGGGGTCGGCGGGGACTGGTTCGACGTCATCCCGCTGCCGGGCGCGCGGGTGGCACTGGTCGTGGGGGATGTCGTGGGGCACGGGCTGCACGCGGCGGCCACCATGGGACAGCTGCGTACGGCGGTCCACAACTTCTCCACCCTGGACCTGCCGCCCGACGAACTCCTCGGCCATCTGGACGAGTTGGTGGCCCGCATCGACCAGGACGAGGGCGACGGCGAGAGAGCGCCGATCACCGGGGCGACCTGCCTGTACGCCGTGTACGACCCGTCATCCGGGCAGTGCGCCCTCTCCCGCGCCGGCCACCTCGAACCGGCCCTGGTGCACGCCGACGGCGAGGTCGAGTTCCTGACCGTGCCCGGCGGGGCGCCGCTGGGCCTGGGCGGCAGCCTGCCCTTCGAGGCGACCGAGCTGCGGCTGCCGGAGGGCAGCGGGCTGGTGCTGTACACGGACGGGCTGGTCGAGGACCAGGGGCGGGACATCGACGAGGGGCTGGAGCAACTGCGCGGAGCGCTGGCCGCGGCGCCGCCGACCGGGGACCGGACGCCGGAGGAGACGTGCAAGTCGGTCCTCGGGGCCCTGCTGCCCGAGCGGCCGCGCGACGACGTCGCCCTCGTCGTGGCCCGGACCCGGCTGCTGCCCGCCGACCGCACGGCGGCCTGGGACGTCCCGGACGACCCCGCCGCCGTGGCGCGGGTGCGGGCGGCGGCCACCCGGACGCTGGACGAGTGGGGGCTGACGGAGGAGGCGTTCACGACCGAGCTGATCCTCAGCGAGCTGGTCACCAACGCCCTGCGCCACGCCACCGGCCCCATCCGCGTCCGCCTCGTCCGCGACCGCGCCCTGATCTGCGAGGTCTCCGACGGAAGCAGCACCGCCCCGCATCTGCGCAGCGCGGCCGCGACGGACGAGGGCGGCCGGGGGCTGTTCCTGGTGGCGCAGTTCGCCGAGCGGTGGGGGACGCGGTACACGGCGCTCGGCAAGGTGATCTGGACGGAACAGCCGCTGCCGGAGTGACGAAACCGTTGACGGAAACATGACCCACTTCTATCTTCTGTCCAACATCGCGATCGGAATCACGAACTACGTTCGAAATTTCGGAATTACGGACAGGGACGGTCTCGTATGCCCCGAATGTCTCATCCCCCACTCGGGAGACGCCGAAGATCACTGATCCTCTGCGTGCTCGCGGCCCTTCTCGCCCTGGTGGCCACCACTCAGCCGGCATCCGCGGCCGACGGCCGCCCGTACACCAACCCGCTGAAGTCGTTCAAGGGCGCCGACCCCTGGCTGGAGTACCACGACGGCAACTACTACCTGATCACCACGACGTTCACCGGCATCCTCGGCATCCGCAAGTCGCCGACGCTCGCGGGTCTCGCCACCGCGCCCAACGTCCAGGTGTGGTCGGACACCACGCCGACCCGCAACACCAACTTCTGGGCGCCGGAGATGCATCTGATCGACGGCCACTGGTACGTGTACTACTCGGCTGGCCAGGGCGGCGTCGCCTGCTGCGACTCCCAGCGCACGCATGTGCTGGAGAGCGCCGGGACGGACCCGATGGGGCCGTACACCTACAAGGGCTCGCTGACCGGATCCAATCTCACGCCGGGCGGCTGGCTGATCGACGCGAGCGTGCTGCGGGCGAACAACAGGCTGTATCTGCTGGGCAGCGGGTTCATCAACGGCAGTACGCAGAGCCTGGTCATCGCCCCGCTGAGCAACCCGTACACCCTCGCGAGCAACACCTTCACGATCATCTCCAGCCCGACCCTGGACTGGGAGCGCTCCGGCAACCCGGTCAACGAGGGCCCCGAGCCGCTGTACCGGGGCGGCCGCACCTTCCTCACCTACTCCGCGAGCTTCTGCGGGACCCCCGACTACAAACTCGGCCAGCTGGAGCTGACCGGCTCCGACCCGCTGAACCCGGCCTCCTGGACCAAGAAGCAGACCCCGGTCTTCCAGCGCAGTGCCGCCAACAGCGTGTACGGCCCCGGCCACAACGGCTTCTTCACCTCCCCCGACGGCACCGAGAACTGGATCGTCTACCACGCCAACTCCGCGTCGAACGGCGGCTGCGGCAACGGACGCACCACCCGTGCCCAGGAGTTCACCTGGAACGCCGACGGCACCCCGGACTTCGGCGCCCCCGTAGCCCTCGGCGCCACCCGGCCCGGCCCGTCCGGCGAGACGGCCGCGACGCCGACGTCGTACACCCTCGTCAACCGCAACAGCGGCAAGTGCCTGGACGTGAGCGGCGGCAACACCGCCGACGGCACGAACATCCTCCAGTGGAGCTGCAACGGCGGGGCCAACCAGAAGTGGCGGGTCGAGGACCTCGGCGACGACACCAACCGGCTGGTCAGCGTCGCGACCGGCAAGGTGATGGACACCGCCGAGTGCTCCGCCGCCGACGGCGCCGGCATCCGGCAGTGGTCCTGGCTCAACAACAAGTGCCAGCGCTACCGGCTGGTGTTCACCGCGAGCGGCGACCACGTCCGGATCGTCAACGAGTCCACCGGCAAGGTCGCCGACGTCGCCGACTGCTCCACCGCGAACGGCGCCGACGTACGCCAGTGGACCTGGCTGAACAACAACTGCCAGCAGTGGCGCCTCGTCCCCACGACCTGACCTTCCAACTCCCGTACTGGAGAACCACCTTGAGACGCAACGCCCTGCGGCTGCTCACGGCCGTCCTGATGGCCCTCGCGGCCTGCCTCGCCGGGCCCGGTCCCGCCGCCCGGGCCGCCGTGCCCGCCTCCCCCGCCGTGACCTTCACCAACCCGATCGCTCTGCAGCGCGCCGATCCACACATCTTCAAGCACACCGACGGCTTCTACTACTTCACGGCGACCGTCCCTGCGTACGACAAGATCGTCATGCGCCGGGCCACCACTCTTCAGGGGCTCTCCACCGCCCCGGAGACCACGATCTGGACCAAGCACGCGAGCGGTGAGATGGGCGCCCACATCTGGGCCCCGGAGATCCACTTCATCGACGGCAAGTGGTACATCTACTTCACCGCCGGCTGGTCCAACGACAAGTGGCGGATCCGCCCGTACGTCCTGGAGTCCAGCTCCGCCAACCCGCTCACCGGCACCTGGACCGAGAAGGGCCGCATCTCCCTGCCCCTGGACACCTTCTCGCTCGACGCCACGACGTTCGTGCACAACGGCACCCGCTACCTCAGCTGGGCGCAGCACGACCCCGCCGTCGGCGCGGGCACCAACATCTACCTGGCCCGGATGTCCAGCCCATGGACCATCACCGGCAGCCCCGTGATGATCGCCCGGCCCACCCACGCCTGGGAGAAGGTCGGCGCGACCGTCAACGAGGGCCCGGCCTTCATCCAGCACGGCAGCAAGGTCTTCATGACCTTCTCCGCGAGCGCCACCGACGCCAACTACTGCCTCGGCCTGCTGACCGCCGACGCCACGGCCGACCTGATGAACCCGGCGTCCTGGACCAAGAACCCCTCGCCGGTCTTCAAGAGCAACGACGCCACCGGCCAGTACGGTCCCGGTCACAACAGTTTCACCGTCTCCGAGGACGGCAAGTCGGACATCCTCGTCTACCACGACCGCGACTACAAGAACATCAGCGGCGACCCGCTCAGCGACCCCAACCGCCGCACCCGCTTCCAGAAGCTGTACTGGAAGGCCGACGGCACCCCCGACTTCGGCATCCCGGTGGCCGACGGGGTCACGCCGCAGCGCCTGTCGTCGTACAACTTCGCGGACCGGTTCATCCGGCACTGGGAGTACCGCGCCCGCATCGAGGCGAATGTCTCGCCGCTCGCGGACTCGCAGTTCCGCATGGTCACCGGCCTGGCCGGCAGCGGCACCGTCTCCCTGGAGTCCACCAACTTCCCCGGCTACTACCTGCGGCACAAGAACTTCGAGGTGAGGGTGGAGAAGAACGACGGCACGGCGACGTTCGCGTCCGACGCGAGCTTCCACCAGCGGGCCGGGCTGGCCGACTCGGCGGGGGTCTCCTACGAGTCGTACAACTACGCGGGCCGCTATCTCAGGCACTACGAGTACCTGATGTACCTCCAGACACCGAGCACCGCGACGGACCGGGCGGACGCCACGTTCTACGCCCAGTGATCCGGTGAGGAACGGGATCCGGGCCGGTCATCCGTGCGGCCCGGATCCCGCAGAACCGTTCCGTAAGATCACCTCCGTGGCGAACTTCCTCCTTCAGCGCACGGTCCCGCTCCCCCTCCCCGAGGCGTGGCGCCGCCTGACGGAGTGGCCCCGCCATGCCGACGTCGTCCCGCTGACCCGCGTCCGTGTGACCACCCCCGAACCGACCCGCGAGGGCACCCGCTTCATCGCCCGCTCCGGCATCGGTCCCCTCTCCTTCGACGACCCGATGGAGGTGACGGTGTGGCGGCCGCCGGGGGACGACACTCCGGGGCTGTGCCGGTTGGAGAAGCGGGGGCGGGTGCTCACGGGCTGGGCCGAGATCGAGGTGCTGCCCGGGCCGGGCGGGCGGGCACGGGTGCTGTGGCGGGAGGAGTTGCGCGTGCGGTTCCTGCCCGGGGCGCTCGACGGGGTGGTGGAGCGGACGGCTCGGGCGGTGTTCGGACGGGCGGTGAATCGGCTGCTGCGGCGGGCGTGACTCCGACTGATCTGCCTAGGCGGCGGGCGGGATCCGCAAGGGCGAGGTGTCCTGCGGCTCCTCGTGGTGGATCGGCGTGTGCGCCCCCGTCAGCGAGACCCCGCTGCCCCCGCGCCGGGCCGCGACGATCTCCGACGCGATGGACAGGGCCGTCTCCTCGGGGGTCCGGGCGCCGAGGTCCAGGCCGATGGGCGACCTGAGCCGGGCCAGCTCCAGCTCGGTGACGCCGACTTCACGCAGGCGCTCGTTGCGGTCCAGGTGGGTGCGGCGCGAGCCCATCGCTCCGACGTACGCGACCGGCAACCGCAACGCCGACCGCAACAGCGGTACGTCGAACTTGGCGTCGTGGGTGAGCACGCACAGGACGGTCCGCGCGTCCACCTGTGTGCGCTCCAGGTACCTGTGCGGCCACTCCACGACGATCTCGTCGGCCTCCGGGAAGCGGGCCCGCGTCGCGAAGACCGGGCGGGCGTCGCACACGGTCACGTGGTAGTTCAGGAACTTGCCGATCCGCACCAGGGCCGAGGCGAAGTCGATCGCGCCGAAGACGATCATCCGGGGCGGCGGTACGGAGGACTCGACCAGGACCGTGAGCGGGGCTCCGCAGCGCGAGCCCTGTTCGCCGATCTCCAGGGTGCCGGTGCGGCCCGCGTCCAGGAACGCGCCCGCCTCCGCCGCGACCGTGCGGTCCAGCTCGGGGTGGCCGCCGTAGCCGCCGTCGTACGTGCCGTCGGGGCGGACCAGCAGCGCGCGCCCCATCAGTTCCGCGGGGCCCGCCACGATGCGCGCCACGGCCGCCGCCTCGCCGGCCGACGCCGCGGCCAGTGCGGCCGTCACCACCGGGCGGGCGGGGTCGTGCGCCCGTACCGGAGTGACCAGGATGTCGATGACGCCCCCGCAGGTCAGGCCGACCGCGAAGGCGTCCTCGTCGCTGTAGCCGAAGCGCTGCAGGACCGTCTCGCCGTCCCGCAGCGCCTGCTCGCACAGCTCGTAGACCGCGCCCTCCACACAGCCGCCGGAGACCGAGCCGATGGCCGTGCCGTCGGCGTCCACCGCGAGCGCGGCGCCGGGCAGGCGGGGTGCGCTGCCGCCGACCGCCACCACGGTGGCCACGGCGAAGTCGCGTCCCTGCCCGGCCCACCGGTGCAGCTCTTCGGCGATGTCCAGCATCTGTCGGTCTCCTTAACAGCGGTTGTGTGGAGGGCTGTCACCAGGATTTCGGCTAGTGCACGCCCATCCAGCTCTCAATGGGATTGAGGGCGAAGAAGACCAGGAAGATGCCTGTCAGGGCCCACATGAATGCCCCGATCTCCCTCGCCTTGCCCTGGGCGATCTTGATGGCCACGTACGAGATGACGCCGGCCGCGACACCGGCCGTGATCGAGTACGTGAACGGCATGATGACGACCGTCAGGAACACCGGGATCGCGGTGGCCCGGTCGGCCCAGTCCACATGCCGTGCGTTCATCATCATCATGGCGCCGATCACCACCAGGGCCGCCGCCGCGACCTCGCCCGGCACGATCGCCGTGAGCGGGGTGAAGAACAGGCAGGCCGCGAAGAACAGACCGGTGACGACGGAGGACAGGCCCGTACGGGCGCCCTCGCCCACGCCGGTCGCCGACTCGACGAACACCGTCTGGCCGGACGCGCCGGACACACCGCCGATCGCGCCGCCCGCGCCGTCGATGAACAGCGCCTTGGACAGGCCCGGCATCCGTCCCTTGTCGTCGGCGAGCTTGGCCTCGGTGCCGACGCCGATGATGGTGGCCATCGCGTCGAAGAACCCGGCGAGCACCAGGGTGAACACGATCATGCCGACCGTCATGGCGCCGACCTCGCCCCAGCCGCCGAACTCGACATTGCCGAAGATCGAGAAGTCGGGCATGGACACCGCGCTGCCGTGCAGTTCGGGGGTGCCGCTGGCCCACTGCTTGGGGTCGATGACGTCGAGGGCGTTGAGGACGACGGCGAGGACGGTGCCGCCGATGATGCCGATCAGGATCGCGCCGGGGATGCCGCGCGCCTGGAGCATGAAGATCGCGAGCAGGGTGGCCGCGAAGAGCAGCACCGGCCAGCCGGCCAGTTCGCCGGCCGGGCCGAGGGTGACCGGGGTGGCCTCGCCCTGGTGCACGAAGCCGGCCTTGTAGAAGCCGATCAGGGCGACGAAGAGGCCGATGCCCATGGTGATGGCGTGCTTGAGCGCGAGGGGGATCGCGTTCATGATCATCTCGCGCAGGCCGGTGACGACCAGCAGCATGATGACCACGCCGTACATCACACACATGCCCATGGCCTGCGGCCAGGTCATCTGCGGGGCGACCTGCGAGGCGAGCACGCCGGAGACGGACAGGCCGGCGGCGAGGGCGAGCGGCACCTTGCCGAAGAAGCCCATCAGCAGCGTGGTGACGGCCGCCGCGAACGCGGTCGCGGTGATCAGGGCCTTCTGGGCGAGGGTGTCGCCCGCCGCGTCCTTGCCGGACAGGATCAAGGGGTTGAGCAGGAGGATGTACGCCATCGCCATGAAGGTGGTGACGCCGCCGCGCACCTCGCGCGCGACCGAGGATCCCCGCTTGGATATGTGAAAGTACCGGTCGAGCCACGACCTGCCGGCGGGGACGCGGGTGCCTTCTCCCGCGTCTTCGGCAGTGGTCGTCGGCTCCAGTGACTGCTGGGTCATGTGGGCCTACTCCCAAGGTTCATAGGGGCACCCGCGGATTGCCTTCGGCGATCGACGGGGTTTGGGGAGGTGCACGACCCGGGGGACGGCCCGAGACGAACATTCGGGGGGTCCTGGGGGGACGAAGTCCCCCCAGGAAAATTCACCGGTTCAACCCCCGGAGGGTTGCGTGCCCGTGAGGTGTTCGGGCCGTACCGGCGTGCGGTTGAGCTCCAGCCCGGTCGCGTTCCGGATCGCCGCGAGGACGGCCGGCGTGGACGACAGGGTGGGGGCCTCGCCGACGCCACGGAGCCCGTACGGGGCGTGGTCGTCGGCGAGTTCGAGCACGTCGACGGGGATGATCGGCGTGTCGAGGATGGTCGGGAGCAGGTAGTCCGTGAAGGACGGGTTCCTGACCTTGGCGGTCTCGGGATCGATGACGATCTCCTCCATCACCGCGATGCCCATGCCCTGGAGGGTGCCGCCCTGGATCTGGCCGAGGACGGACAGCGGGTTGAGCGCCTTGCCGACGTCCTGGGCGCAGGCCAGCTCGATGACCTTGACCAGGCCGAGCTCGGTGTCGACCTCGACGACGGCGCGGTGCGCGGCGAAGGAGTACTGGACGTGGCCGTTGCCCTGGCCGGTGCGCAGGTCGAAGGCCTCGGTCGGGCGGTGCCGCCACTCGGCCTCGACCTCGACGCTCTCGTCTTCGAGTACGTCGACCAGGTCGGCGAGGACTTCGCCGCCGTCGGTGACGACCTTGCCGCCCTCCAGGAGCAGCTCCGCCGTCGCCCAAGCCGGGTGGTAGGAGCCGAACTTGCGGCGCCCGATCTGAAGGACCTTCTCGCGGACCAGCTCGCAGGAGTTCTTCACGGCGCCGCCGGTGACGTACGTCTGCCGCGAGGCGGATGTCGAACCGGCGCTGCCCACCTGCGTGTCCGCCGGGTGGATCGTCACCTGGGCGACGCCCAGCTCGGTGCGGGCGATCTGCGCGTGGACGGTGACGCCGCCCTGGCCGACCTCCGCCATGGCGGTGTGCACGGTGGCGACGGGCTCGCCGCCGATGACCTCCATGCGCACCTTGGCGGTGGAGTAGTCGTCGAAGCCCTCGGAGAAGCCGACGTTCTTGATGCCGACCGCGTAGCCGACGCCGCGGACGACGCCTTCGCCGTGCGTGGTGTTGGACAGACCGCCCGGCAGCTGCCGTACGTCCGAGCCCTCGCTGGACTCCCACTGGCGCTCCGGCGGCATCGGCATCGCCTTGACGCGGCGCAGGAGTTCGGCGACCGGGGCCGGGGAGTCGACGGGCTGCCCGGTCGGCATGATGGTCCCCTGCTCCATGGCGTTGCGCTGCCGGAACTCGACCGGGTCCATGCCGAGCTGCTTGGCCACCTTGTCCATCTGCGCCTCGTAGGCGAAGCACGCCTGGACCGCGCCGAAGCCGCGCATGGCGCCGCAGGGCGGGTTGTTGGTGTAGAGGGCGATGGCCTCGATGTCGACGTCGTCGACCGCGTACGGGCCGATCGACAGCGAGGAGGCGTTGCCGACCACGGCCGGGGAGGCGGAGGCGTACGCGCCGCCGTCCAGCACGATCCGGCACTTGACGTGGGTGAGCTTGCCGTCCTTGGTGGCGCCGTGCTCGTAGTACAGCTTGGCGGGGTGGCGGTGGACGTGCCCGAAGAAGGACTCGAAGCGGTTGTAGACGATCTTGACCGGCTTGCCGGTGCGCAGCGCCAGCAGGCAGGCGTGGATCTGCATCGACAGGTCCTCGCGGCCGCCGAAGGCACCGCCGACGCCGGCCAGCGTCATGCGGACCTTGCTCTCGGGCAGGCCGAGGACGGGGGCGATCTGGCGCAGGTCGCTGTGCAGCCACTGGGTGGCGATGTAGAGGTGGACGCCGCCGTCCTCGTCGGGCACGGCGAGGCCGGACTCCGGGCCGAGGAAGGCCTGGTCCTGCATGCCGAAGGTGTACTCGCCCTTGACGATGACGTCGGCCCGCTTCGCCGCCTCGGCGGCGTCGCCGCGGAGGATCGGCTGGCGGTGGACGATGTTCGGGTGCGGGACGTGGCCGGCGTGGTGGTCGTCGCGGTTGTCGTGGATGAGGATCGCGTCGGGGGCGGTCGCGGAGGCCTCGTCGGTGATGACGGGCAGTTCGCGGTAGTCGACCTTGATCTTCGCGGCGGCGCGGCGGGCGGTCTCCGGGTGGTCGGCGGCGACGATGGCGACCGGCTCACCGTGGTGCCGGACCCTGCCGTTGGCCAGGACGGGGGTGTCCTGGATCTCCAGGCCGTAGTTCTTCACCTCGGTCGGCAGGTCGTCGTACGTCATGACGGCGTACACGCCCGCCATGGCCAGCGCCTCGCTCGTGTCGATGGAGACGATCTCGGCGTGTGCGACGGTCGACCGGAGGATCTGCCCCCAGAGCATGTCCTCGTGCCACATGTCGGACGAGTACGCGAACTCGCCGGTGACCTTGAGGGTGCCGTCCGGGCGGAGGGTGGACTCGCCGATGCCGCCCTTGGTCTGGGAACCCTGGGTGATCTTGGTGGGAGCGCCGTTGGTGGGCATGCTGCTCAGACCGCCTCTGACTGCCGGGCGGCCGCGAGGCGGACCGCGTCCATGATCTTCTCGTAGCCGGTGCAGCGGCACAGGTTGCCCGACAGCGCCTCGCGGATGTCCGCGTCGGTCGGGTTCGGGTTGCGCTCCAGCATCTCGTCGGCGGCGACCAGCAGACCCGGGGTGCAGAAGCCGCACTGGACGGCGCCGGCGTCGATGAACGCCTGCTGGATCGGGGAGAGTTCGGTGCCCTCGCCGGTCTGCGAGTCCTGGCCCTTGGCGGCCCACTGCTGGGCTTCGTTCAGCGACGTGCCGCAGGCCCCGGTGGCGCAACCGCCGCCCTCGGCGCGCTGCTTGGCGAAGTCCGCCAGGCCCTCGACGGTGACGACCTCGCGGCCCTCGACCTGCCCGGCGGCGACCAGGCACGCGCACACCGGCACGCCGTCGAGGCGGACCGTGCAGGACCCGCACTCGCCCTGCTCACAGGCGTTCTTGGAGCCCGGCAGACCGAGCCGCTCGCGCAGCACGTACAGCAGGCTCTCGCCCTCCCAGACGTCGTCGGCTTCCTGCGGCCGTCCGTTGACGGTGAAGTTCACACGCATTACGCGGCTCCCTCGGTGATGCGGCGGGCGCCGCGGTACGACTCCCAGGTCCAGGTCAGGGTGCGGCGGGCCATGACACCGACCGCGTGCCGGCGGTAGCTCGCCGTGCCCCGGACGTCGTCGATCGGGTTGCAGGCGCCCGAGCACAGCTCGGCGAACTGCTTGGCGACCGACGGGGTGATGATCTTGCCGTTGTCCCAGAAGCCGCCCTCCTCGAGGGCCGCGTTCAGGAACTGCTCGGCGGCCTCGGCCCGGATCGGCGTCGGGGCGGCCGAGCCGATGCCGGTACGGACGGTCCGCGTCTCGGGGTGCAGCGCGAGCCCGAAGGCGCACACCGCGATGACCATGGCGTTGCGGGTGCCGACCTTCGAGTACTGCTGCGGCCCGTCGGCCTTCTTGATGTGCACGGCCCGGATCAGCTCGTCGGGGGCGAGGGCGTTGCGTTTGACCCCGGTGTAGAACTCGTCGATCGGGATGAGGCGGGTACCGCGCTGGGCCGACTCGGCCTCGACCTCGGCGCCGGCCGCGAGGAGGGCGGGGTGGGCGTCGCCGGCCGGGGAGGCGGTGCCGAGGTTGCCGCCGACGCCGCCGCGGTTGCGGATCTGCGGGGAGGCGACCGTGTGCGAGGCGAGGGCCAGGGCCGGCAGCTCGGCGCGCAGGGCCTCCATGATCGTGGTGTACGGCACGGAGGCGCCGAGCCGCACGCTGTCCTCGCCGACCTCCCACTCGTAGAGGTCACCGACGCGGTTCAGGTCGAGGAGGTACTCGGGCCGGCGGTGGTCGAAGTTGATCTCGACCATCACATCGGTGCCACCCGCAATCGGCACAGCGGTGGGGTGCTCGGCCTTCGCGGCGAGCGCCTCCTCCCAACTGGCGGGGCGAAGGAAGTCCATGACCGGCTCTCTTCTTCGTCTCGTGGGTCGTACGGTTTGAGCCAGATCGGGTGCGGCGGGCCCGGCTCGTTCATGTGCTGTTAACGCGCATTGACGTCAGTACACAGCGCCCTGCCGCACCGGGGTCAGTCACGGAAACCATGAAGGAGTTGGCTGGCCAGGGAGGTCATCTTGTAGATTCGTATGAAAGGAGGTCACCAGTAATCTCCACGTCTTTCTCCGGAAACATCGGGCACGGCCCTGTGACCTGGGACACCGTCCGAAAGACGACGAGCACCGCGCCACGGCGCCCGCTCATCGGGCCCGCCGGCCGGGCCGCACCCACGGACCCTCAAGATTCATCGTAGATTTCGAGACAAGGAACGGCGGCGACGAGAATGCGGCTGCGCGCACTGCTGGACACGGACGCGCTGGGCCTCAAGCTGCTCGGCGGCGAGGACGAGCTGGACCGCACCGTGCGCGGTGTGATGACCACCGACCTCCGGGACCCCAGCCGCTATCTGTCGGGCGGGGAGCTGGTGCTCACCGGGCTGGCCTGGCGTCGCAACGCCGGGGACTCGGACCCTTTCGTGCGGATCCTCGTGCAGGCCGGGGTCGCGGCCCTGGCGGCCGGTGAGGCCGAGCTGGGCGACATCCCCGACGACCTGGTGGTGGCCTGCGCCCGGCACCGTCTGCCGCTGTTCGCGGTGCACGAGTCGGTGGCGTTCGCGACGGTCACCGAGCATGTCGTACGGCAGGTCAGCGGCGAGCGCGCCGGGGACCTCGCGGCCGTGGTCGACCGGCACCGCCGGATGATGACCTCGGGCCCGGCGGGCGGCGGCCCGGACGTGGTCCTGGATCTGCTCGGCTCGGACCTGGACCTGCGGGCGTGGGTGATGTCGCCGACGGGCCGGCTCATCGCGGGCTCCAAGGTCGGAGGCCCGGCGCTGCCCGCCGAGGCGTGCGCGAGGCTGGCGGCGGAGCATCTGGCGGCCACCCGCACCGGCCGCCGCGGACCGCACCGGTCGACCCTCGGCACCACCACGTACTCCCTCTTCCCGATCCGCAGCAGCGGCCGCTCCCCGCAGGGCGCGCGGGATGTGCGCGAGACGCTGCTGTCGGACTGGCTGCTGGCGGTGGAGGCGGACGCGGGCGACTGGCCGGAGGAGCGGCTCGACCTCCTCCAGGGCGTCACCCAGCTCATCGCGGTCGAACGGGACCGCCGGGACGCGGCGCGCACGGTCCGCCGCCGCCTCGCGCAGGAGGTCCTGGAGCTGGTCCAGACGGGCGCGGCGCCCGCGGAGATCGCCGCGCGCCTGCGGGTGGCGGCACCGGTCCTGCTGCCGGGGCTCGGGGCGGCTCCGCACTGGCAGGTGGTGGTCGCGCGGGTCGAGTGGGAGGACGGCGGGGACGGCGGCATCGAGGCGGGTCCGATCGCGCAGTCCCTCCTGGAGGAGATCCTGGTGGACCCGGTGGCGACGGGGCCCGAGCCGTCCGACCGCATCGCCGTGGCCCACACGGGCGACGAGGCGATCGCCCTGGTGCCGCTCCCCGCGGTGTCCTCGGAGCACGACGGCTCGGAGGCCGGCATCCTCGCGGACGCCCTCCTCGACTCGGTGCGCGACCCGCTCGCCGCGGGCCTGGACGGCGACGGCCGGGTCACGCTCGGGGTCAGCGCGGCGGTGCACTCGGCGGAGGGCCTGCGCGGCGCCCTGGAGGAGGCCCGCCACGCCCGCCGGGTGGCGGCGGCGCGCCCGGGCCGGGTCTGCGCGGCGGGCCACCAGGAGCTGGCCTCCCACGTGCTCCTGCTGCCGTTCGTCCCGGACGACGTGCGCAGGGCCTTCACGGCCCGCCTCCTCGACCCGCTGCGCGACTACGACCGCCGCCACCGCGCCGAGCTGATCCCCACCCTCGAGGCCTTCCTGGACTGCGACGGCTCCTGGACCCGCTGTGCGACCCGTCTCCACCTGCACGTCAACACACTGCGCTACCGCGTGGGCAGGATCGAGCAGTTGACGAGTCGGGACCTCTCGCGCCTGGAGGACAAGCTGGATTTCTTCTTGGCATTGCGGATGAGTTGACCTCACGCGGGACCCCGAGTGGATGGCACCAAGTGCCGTCACTGTCCCACGACTTTGTGAAATCCTTCACCCACCCTCTTGGCCGGGCCCGGCGATTCGTGCTGAGATGCCGCCACCACTCAACAGCTCGATGGCGTGCTCGGGGAGGGCAAGGTGGCGCATACCGCCATGTCTGGTAACGGAACGACCGCTGGTGACGATCCACTCCAGACCGCGGTATGGCGGCTGCGCTCACGCGCCTGCTGGGCGGACGCGGCGGCCCTGCTCCAGCCGGTGACCGCGCCGGCCGCGCTGCAGCGGGCGTCGCTGCTGGTGGAGCGCTGTCTCTACACCGAGCAGGGCTGGCAGGAGGCCGAGGACGCGCTGCGTACGGCCGAGGCGCTCGCGCACAGTGACGACGAGCGGGGCGCGGCCGCTTGTGAACGCGGGCAACTTGCGTACGCGGCGACGCTGCACTCGGTGCGCGACCGGGCGGACGAGGCGCGGGCGGCGCTGGGCAGGGCGGCGGCCCTGATTCCTCCGGGGGCGGCGGGCAGGGCGCTGCTGGACTTCCGCCGGGGACTGCTGGCGGAGAACCTGGCCCGCTCGCCGCAAGCCGCCCGTGCCGCCTACCGCCGGGCCCACGCGGGGGCCACGGCGCACGCCGACCCGCTGCTGCTCTCCTTCACGTGGCGCCATCTGGCCGGGCTGGCCCTGCGTGACGGTGAGTTGGCGGAGGCGCGGCACGGTTTCGCGGAGTCGCTGCGTATCCGGGAGGAACTGGGCTATCTGGTGGGCACGGCTCCGGCGCTGGCGTCCCTGGCGGACGCGGAGTCCGAGCCGGAGGCGTCCCGGCTGCGTGAGGAGGCGCGCCGGCTGTTCCGGCTCCTGGGCGGCGTGCCGACGTGGCTGTCGCGACAGCTGGCCCCTATTCCGCCGGCTGCGGGTGCGGCGACGGCGTAACGTACGGCGCTTCCTCGCCCCCGCCGCCCCTACCCGTCCCATCCTGAAGGGGCTCCGCCCCTTCCACCCCGCCAGGGGGCTACGCCCCCTGGACCCCCATCGGCCTGAACGGCCTCGTCCTCAAACGCCGGACGGGCTGAGAACTGCGCACCGCCGTCGCCAGGTACAGCCCTCTCCGGGTGGGCGGGGGAATGGGACGGCTCATCGCATCCTCAAACGCAGGACCGGCTGAGAGCTGCGCACCGCCGTCAGCAGGCACAGCCCCCTCCAGGCGGGCGGGAGATTGGGGCGGCGGTATCGCGTGCTCAAACGTCGGACCGGGTGAGAGGTACCGACTGGTGTTCGGTGTTCAGCGTGCGCCTGCGAAGTGCTCTCCCGCCAGGGAGCGCACCGCATCCAGGTCCCTGGCGATCAGCGCGTCCAGCAGGGCCGCGTGTTCGGCCGCGTCCGCGAGCAGGGTCGCGTTTCCCCGGCCGGACGGGCGGACGGGGCTCACCAGGGGCCACTGGGCCCGGCGGTGGAGGTCGTCGGCGACCTGGACCAGTTGTTCGTTGCCGCACAGGGAGAGCACGGCGCGATGGAAGGCGCGGTCCGATTCCGCGTACGTCGCCCGGCAGCCCGTGGCCGCCGCACGCACCGTCGCCTCCGCCAACGGCCGTAGTTCCACCCACCGTTCGGCGGCGACCGTACGCGCGAGCCGCAGCATCACCGGCACCTCGATCAGCGCCCGCACCTCGGCCAGCTCCGCCAGCTCCCGGGCCCCGCGCTCGACCACCCGGAACCCCCGATTCGGCACGACCTCGACCGCGCCCTCCAGGGCGAGCTGCTGCATCGCCTCGCGCACCGGCGTCGCCGAGACCCCGAACCGCTCGCCGAGCGCGGGCGCCGAGTAGACCGCCCCGGGCGTCAGCTCACCGGAGACCAGCGCCGTACGCAGGGCGTCCAGGATCTGCCCGCGCACCGAGGCCCGCTGCACGAGCGGGCGCGGCATCGGCGGCTCGCTGTGCGTGTGCTCACCGCGGGCCGAGGCCACCGGGTCGCCCTGGGCCTGTCGTACCCCGGCGCCCCGACCCTGCACCGGCACCCGCGGCGCGTCCGTACGGACCTCGGGGGCTCCAGCGCCCGGTGGATTCCCCGTCACCGCGGAGCCCTGCGCGCCCTGCTTCACGGGTCCTCCTCGGGATGTGTCAGTACTTGGGGTCATTACGGGGTCATTACGGCGGGTTGTTACTCAGCCGTCAAGCACCATAGGCGCAGAACGCGACAGTTCAAACTGCGACCGATCTTGGGTAAGGTAAGGCTTACCTTTAAAGCCTCACGGATCGGCGGTCTCCATGTCCGTGCCCCCTTCGGCCCTCGCAGACGCCTACGCCCGTCTCACCGAGGTCTTCCCGGGGCTCGAGATCACCCAGCCGACCGCCGGTCGGCCGGTGCCCCGGCACGGTGGCTGGATCACCGCGGCCGAGCTCGCGGACGGTGCCACCGGCCTCGACACCTTCCTGGCCTGGGACGACACCCAGATACTGCGCGACTACGGACAGCGCGCCCGCCCCGATGTCGTCGCAAGCTTCGGCCTGCACCGCTACGCCTGGCCCGCCTGCCTGCTGATCACCGTGCCCTGGTTCCTGCTCCGCCGCGTCCCGCGCCTCCCCGTGACGCATGTCTCCTACGACCGCACGGTCCCCGGACTCGCGATAGGCCGCCTGGCGGCCCGTCCCACCACCTTCGCCTGCCTCCCCGACGACCCGGCGGCCATCCTGCCCGGCGCCAGGGTCGTCCCCGACGAGGAGGCCCTGCGCGCCGAGGTGCGCACCGCCGTCGCCGAGCACCTTCAACCCGTCCTGGCCGGCTTCGGCCCGCGCATGCGGCGACGCGGGCGCGCGCTGTGGGGCATGGCGACCGACGAGGTCGTCGAGGGGCTGTGGTACGTCGCCCACCTCTTCGGCGACGGCGAGCAGGACCGGGCGCGGCGCGAGCTGGAACTGCTGCTGCCGGGCGCGACGAAGCCGTACGTCGGATCGGCCGCCTTCCGCGAGCTGACCGGCCCGAACGGCGAGTCACTGCCCACCCGGGACCGGGCCAGTTGCTGCATGTTCTACACACTGCGCCCCGAGGACACCTGCGCCACCTGCCCGCGCACCTGCGACGCGGACCGGGTCACCAAGCTTGTGGCCGCCGCCGGTTGAGGCACCCTCAGGCATGGCCGTAACTCGTCGTGCCGTAAGATCACCCGCGAGCGCGACACCCGTTATGGTTACAGCCGTTTCACAATTTCCTCACTACGCGCAGGAACTTTCCGTGGAACCACCCGTACGGGTAGTCTTGCTCGAACTCAACTCCCGCCCCTCAAGCGGCAGTTCGAGCAGAATGCTGCCCTGGTCACCCCCCTCGCACTTCCTTGGCGGCCTCTTGCCCCGAAACCCCCTGAGGGCCGGTGGGATTGGGCCACTATGGCGGGCGTTACGCCCTATCCCAATGCAAGGGACCCCAGATGAGATTGACCGACATATCGCTGAACTGGCTGCTTCCGGGCGCCGTCCTGCTCCTGGGCCTGCTGGCGGCGATAGCGGTGCTCCGGCGCGGGAAGACCGCGAGGAAGGACACGAGCGCGGACGACTCGTGGGAGCGCAGCGAGGAGCGCCGTAGGCGCAAGGAGGCCGTCTACGGCACCGTCTCCTATGTCCTGCTGTTCTGCTGTGCGGCGGTGGCCGCGGCACTCTCCTTCCATGGCCTGGTCGGCTTCGGTGAGCAGAACCTCGGCCTGACCAACGGCTGGCAGTACCTCGTGCCGTTCGGCCTCGACGGCGCGGCCATGTTCTGCTCCGTGCTCGCCGTGCGGGAGGCCAGCCACGGCGACGCGGCGCTCGGCTCCCGGATACTCGTGTGGACGTTCGCCTTCGCCGCGGCCTGGTTCAACTGGGTGCACGCGCCCAGGGGCATCGGCCACGACGGCGCCCCGCACTTCTTCGCGGGCATGTCCCTGTCCGCGGCGGTGCTGTTCGACCGGGCGCTGAAGCAGACCCGCCGGGCCGCGCTGCGCGAGCAGGGGCTGGTGCCGAGACCCCTGCCGCAGATCCGCATCGTCCGCTGGCTGCGGGCGCCCCGCGAGACCTACAAGGCCTGGTCGCTGATGCTCCTGGAGGGCGTGCGCAGCCTGGACGAGGCCGTCGACGAGGTCCGCGAGGACAAGCGGCAGAAGGACGAGAGCCGACTGCGCCGCCGCGATCAGCAGCGCATGGAGCGGGCGCAGTTGAAGGCGATCAGCCGGGGTCACCGCGGCTTCATCGGCCGCGGCGGCGGGCGGCACGTCGAGACGCAGGCCACCCTGGAGCGCGCCTCGGCCCCAGTGACCGCGGAGCCTGCCATATCTACGCCGGAACAGTTGCCCGTACGTACGCGTCCGTCGTTGCAGCCCGTACGCACCGGTTCTGAGCCGGTCACCGTCGACCTCACTTCGGAGGACGACACAATGGCGCTGCCCCGACTCGACTCACTGGAGCGCAAGCTCAAGGATCTTGAGCAGCAGTTCGGCTGAGCACATCCCTCAATCGGCGGGAAGGGCGCGATCCGGGACTCGGGTCGCGCCCTTCCCGTCGATGGCGTCGATCCCGTGTCGTCACGCGGCGTCCGCGTCGAGTTCGAACCACACCGCCTTGCCCACCCCGTGCGCGCGCACGCCCCAGGCGTCCGCGAGGGACTGGACGAGGAGCAGACCCCGGCCGTTGGTGGCGTCGTCGGCGTTCGGCACGCGTGGTCTGGGCAGCCGGGCCATGAAGTCCCGCACCTCCACCCGGAGCCCGCCCGGTCCGACGGTCGCCGTCAGGACGGCGTCCCGGTCGGTGTGCACCAGCGCGTTGGTGACGAGCTCGCTGGTCAACAGCTCGGCCACGTCCGATCGTCCTGGCCTGCCCCAGTGCCGCAGCAGCTCGCGCAGCGCCCTGCGCGCCTCCGGCACGGCCCGCAGGTCCGCCCGCCCCAGTCTGCGGCTGAGCTGAGGCGGCTGTGCGTGTTCCCCGCCGCTCGCGGCCCCGTCCCCGTCCCTGTCCTCCACTGTCTCCACCGAGGAGGCCCCGATCGCTATGGGACCGCCTCCTCGCGCCTGCCTCTTCATGACCCCCGCCCGCGTGCCGATGTCGGTTCCCCTCCTGGCTCGAACACGTTCACGGGAACCATTTCCCGGTCGGACCCTCGGCAGTCATGTCGAATCGTCAACGACCAGGTGTTCGGCCATGGTTGGGGCATTCCGCGCGGGGTGGCTGAACCCTGGAACGTCATCCGTCGGCCGCCCGCGGGCCGCGATACGCGGTGACCGGGCGTGTCGGCCACCGGCCACGGCCCGGATTCCGGGAGCGTGGCCCGCTCGGGCGGGGTGAGGCAAGGCGGTACATCCGATGCCGGAGCCGGAGGGCCGTCCGGTGCGCTCCCGCACCGCATCGGGTCGACTCCCCCACCGGCGGCCTGACCGCGGCGCATCGGACCGTCTGCCGACTCCGCACTGCCGATCCGGCCGTACTCGACGAAGTGGTGGGGCGGTTGGGGTCGTACGCGCGGCGGACACCCACATGTCCCGAGGCGAGGCGACGACACGCCTTCGGCCAGTTTCCCGCGCACCGGGAAACTGGCCGGATCTCATGGGTGCGGGGCCGCCCGCCCGACCCCCGTCCGGGAGGGCGGCCCCGCTGGTGGGTGGCGTGTCGGTCAGTGGAGCTTGTGGACCGCGGTCGTGGTCGTCTTCTTGAAGGCCTTCACCGGCGCGTGCGTGAAGTCGCCCATCTGCCCCCACTGCACGACGGTGACGGTGCCGCCGTCCCGGCCGACGGAGACGAGGTGGACGTCCATGGCGCCCCACGAGGCACGGGTCGCGAAGCCGTGGACGCGGGCGCCCTCCTCGACCGGCAGGCTGCCGTAGCGCCGGTGGTCGGCCTCGATCTCCGGGTCCGCGTCCATGCGCGCGACGCAGCGCCTGACCTCCCTGTCGAGACGGGTGGCGAGGGCCTTGGCCTTGCGGCTGTCGCCGACGACGACGGTGAGCTGCTGGGCACCGGTGTCGAGTTCGGTGCGGAAGGTGCGGTGGCGGGAGTCGTAGCCGAGCAGCGTTACGCCGAAGCAGTACCGCATCTCGTCCGGGACGCCGTCGGTGACCTTGCCGGCGGTCCAGCCGGAGGGGTGCGGCGGGAGTTCGGACGCCGCGAGGAACTTCGGCGCGGGCGCCTTGGTCGTGGCGCCGGCCGGCGCGGCGCACAGTGCGGTGCCCGCGGTGAGGCCGACGACGGCGAGTGCGGTGAGCGTGCCGGCTCGGATGCGCTTGGGCATGGATGTCCCCCCGTGGATGACAGGAAAATGCGTGAAGCGTCGGAAGTGGCTCGAGCATCAGCCGTCACAGCGGGCGGCGGCAAGCGCCGTCGCCCGATCCGCGACGGTGGAACCATCCCAGCCCTTGTGACGTGCAGGTATATGGAGTGCCTGGGATGCCGTCCCGGGACGGGGAGGACACGGGAGAACAGTGTCGGAAGCACAGGACGACGACGTCCAGGAGTTCGCGGCGTTACTCAGGCACCTGAAGGAACGCACCGACCGCAGCTACGGTCAGCTCGCCCGGCGCCTGAACATGAACACCTCCACGCTGCACCGCTACTGCGCCGGTGACGCGGTCCCCCTCGACTTCGCCCCCGTGGAGCGCTTCGCCGCCCTGTGCGGGGCGACGCCACCGGAGCGACTGGAACTGCACCACCGGTGGATCCTGGCGGTGGCGGCACGACAGCGTCCGCGTACGGCGACTGAGGCCGCCGCTCCGCCGACGGACGACTCGGCCGGGGAAGCGGCCGAGGAGCCCCCACCGCCCGGACCTCCCCGCCGCCCCTGGTACCGCCGCCGACGCCTCCTCGTCTCCGCGGCCGTGGCGACCGCACTCCTCGCCACCCTCGGCAGCCTCTCCGCCCTGCCGGGCGACGACCGCCCCCGGTCGAGCGACTCCGTCGAGGCCGCCGATCCGCCCCGTACGACCGCGCCGGGCACCGGCACCCCGCGCCCGAAGTCGACCGGATCCCCCAGCCCCTCCCCCACCACCCCCTCGCCCTCGGCCGGCGCGTCGAAGAAGTCGTCGGCGACGCCCACCGCCACCGCCGGCGGGCACTCCGAGGAAGCCGGCCCGCAGCAGTCCCCGGCCGGCCTGCCCCTCACCTGGAGCGCCGACTCCCATGTCTGGCAGGCCGGCTGCGGCCACGACTACGTCATCGCCAAGCCCCCGCGGCAGGTGCCCCCGCCCCCGGCCCCGCAGGACGCGGCGACCTGGGCGGCGACGCAGAACGCCGTGCACGGGCAGCAGACGATGGTGGAGATCACGGTGCAGGGCCGGACGTCCACGGCCGTCGTCCTGGAGGCGCTGCGCGTACGCGTCGTCGGCCGTTCGGCGCCAATGGCGGGCACCACCTACGCCATGGACAACGGGTGCGGCGGAGCGCTGACGCCCCGCTACTTCGACGTCGCCCTGGACAAGGACCGGCCCATCGCCCGCCCGGTCGACGGCAACGACACCGGCGTCACCATCCCCGCGATGCGGCTGCCGTACCGGGTGTCCGCCGAGGACCCGGAGGTGCTGCTGGTCGACGCGCGGACCCAGACCTGCGACTGCCGCTGGTACCTGGAACTGGACTGGTCGTCCCAGGGCCGCACCGGCACACTCCGCATCGACGACCACGGCCGCCCGTTCCGTACGTCGAGCATCAAAGGGCTGCCGAACTACGCGTACGACACGTCGGCCCGCGCCTGGGTGCCGTCGCGGGACTAGGGGGTTGCTAGCTCTCCCACACCGCGGCGGCCGTGCGGTCGTCGGCGTATCCCTTCACGCGGACCTGGGTGGCGAGGAGGAACTCCGCGAGGCCGGGTGGTTCGGAGCCGGACCAGCGGTCGGTCAGGTGGGCGGCGAGTTCGGGTTCGCCGCGCAGGGGGTCGGCGAGGCCGCCCGTGCACATCAGGAGGGTGTCGCCGGGGCGGGCCACGGACGCGCGGAAGCGGAAGGGTTCGCGGGGCGGCTCGGGGGCCGGGTCGTAGGGGCTCGGCGGTGTGGTGATGCCGAGGTCCATGGTGAGGCGGTCGCCCTCGGGGGTCTCGGCGGGCAGCGAGCCGAAGCCCACGACGGGTTCGCCGGTGACGTCGGTGACGAGGGGTTCGATGTCCTGCAACTCGCCGTTGCGCAACCGGAACAGCCCGCCCGCGCCTACGCCGAAGAAGACGCGCGTACGGCACTCGGGGTCGGCGGGCAGCAGCAGGCAGCGCAGGGTCGCCGCGTACTCCTCGGGGTCGATGCCCTGTTCGGCGGCGCTGGCACGGAGTTTGCCGAGGCTGCGGTCGGTCAGCCGGTGCAGGCCGGACTTGAGGTCGCCGCGCCTGGCGGCCCTTATGTCCTCGGAGAGCCTCGCATGGCTGCGGCCGACGGCCCGGCCGATCCAGTGGCAGGCCTCGGCGGCGGCGCGGTGCGCGCCCGGGGTGGCACGGGCGCCGGTGGCCATCGCGACGAGGAGCAGGGCGTGGTCGCCGGTGCCGAAGCGGGCGGTGAGGAGGGAGTCGCGGCGGGGTTCGCCCCGGTAGCGGGCGGAGTCTCCGCGCAGGGAGACGGCGCGCAGGGTGCAGGCCCCGTAGTGGGCGCCGTCGAGGACGGTGTCGGCGACCAGGTCGTCGAGGTCGTCCGGGTCGGCGGGCGGGAGGGCGGTGGGTTCGGCGGCGTAGGTGGGAGGGCCGTCGCCCACGTAGTCGAGGGGGCGGGGTGACGGGGTGGGGGCGGGCTCCTGCGGGGCCGGTTGCTCGGGGACGGCGGCCGGGGACGGCGGTTCGGGGACGTCGGCCGGGGACGGCGGTTCGTCGTCGGACGGCGGCGTCTCCACGGTGAATCCCGGCGGCTTCGGCAGACCGGGCGGAAACGCCGACGGGGCCGGCGCGGCATCCGCCTCTGCGCGAGGCGACGGAACGGCCGCGCCCGTCCCCGACCGCTGGTTCACCGCCCCCGCCGCCGAGGCGAACCGGTCGTCCAGTGAGTCGGGGGCCGTCGTCGGGCCGGTGTCGTCGGCGACGTCGCCATAAAGCTGCCCCCACCAGTCGTCCTCGTGACCGCTGGGCCTTCCCCCCTGCTGGTTCATGCCCCCAATTGTCCACCGCACGGCCCGGATGAAAACGGGGCATCAGGAAAATCCGGCCCGGCGAACAGCCTTGCGAAACCGCTGCCGACACACGTCGCCGGGCGGCCCCACCCCCCACGGGAGAACCGCCCGGCGACTACCGGGTGACCCGGGCCCGGGTCACGATCTGGGCGCCTGCCACACCGTCCGCGCCTCACTCCAGTACCCGCCCTCGTCGTACGCATACGCAAGGACCCATCGCCGCCCCAAGTCGGGCAAAGCGGGGGTGGTTGATGCTGCGGTGGCGACACATTGGCAGAGTGACGGGTGGTACGGCGATGATGTGCTGAGGCGGTTTTACGCCGTGGCCGTTTTCCGCCACGGACCGGACGCGGGTGTTCGCTTGGGGAGGGGCGCAGCCAGATGCTGGGAGCGATTGGTCTCGACGAGGCGCACGAGTCGGCCTACCGGGCCCTGGTGTCCGTGGGCGCCGCCGACGTGCCGGATCTCGCGCGGCGGCTGACCCTCGCCGAGCACGACACCGAGCGCGCCCTGCGCCAACTGGAGCGGCACGGGCTGGCCGCACAGTCCTCGGCCCGGCCCGGCCGCTGGGTCGCCGCGCCGCCCGGGGTGGCGCTCGGCGCGCTGCTCACCCAGCAGCGGCACGAGCTGGAGAAGGCGGAGCTGGCCGCCGCGCTGCTCGCCGAGGAGTACCGGGCGGGGGCCACCGAGCCCGCCGTGCACGACCTGGTCGAGGTGGTGATCGGCGCGGCCGCCGTGTCGCAGCGCTTCCTGCAGCTCCAGCTCGGCGCGAGCGACGAGGTGTGCGCGCTGGTCACCGGCACCCCGGTCGCCGTCACCGGCACGGAGAACGAGGCGGAGGAGCAGGCCGCCGGCCGGGGTGTGCGCTACCGGGTGGTCCTGGAGCGCTCGGTCCTCGACCAGCCGCACGGCATCACCGAGCTGTCCGCCGCCCTCGGCCGCGAGGAGCAGATCCGGGTCGTGGACCGGGTCCCGACCAAGCTGGTGATCGCCGACCGGACCCTCGCCCTGGTGCCGCTCATCTCGCACAGCGCCGAGCCGGCCGCGCTGGTCGTCCATGCGAGCGGGCTGCTGGAGCTGCTCAGCGGGCTGTTCGAGTCGGTGTGGCGGGACGCGCTGCCGGTCAGTCTCGGCGCCTCCGGGGTCACCGAGCAGCAGCCGGACGGTCCCGACGAGACCGACCTGGAGGTGCTCTCGCTGCTGCTGGCCGGCCTCACCGACGCGAGCGTGGCCAAGCAGCTCGACCTGGGCCTGCGGACCGTGCAGCGCCGGGTGCGGCGGCTCATGGAGCTGACCGGGGTGACGACCCGGTTGCAGCTCGGGTGGCACGCCTACGAGCGGGGGTGGGTGGCGCGGGAGCGGCAGGGGTGACGGCGGTGCACCAGGGAAGCGAGCGCTGATCTGCGCGCTCTCGCCCGCTCCGGCACTCTGGTCAGATGGGAGTGTGGGACCTCCTGCTGGTCGGTCTGGTCCTCCTGCTCGGCCTGTGCGGAGTACTGGTGCCCGGGGTGCCGGGGTCGTGGCTGGTGTGGGCCGCGGTGATGTGGTGGGCGCTGCAGGATCCCCAGCCGGTCGCGTGGTGGGTGCTCGTGGGGGCCACCGTCGCGCTGTTCCTCTCCCAGGTGGTGCGCTGGGCTCTCCCGCCCCGCCGGCTGCGCCCGAACTGGGCCGGCCGCCGGATGACCGTGTACGCGGGGGCGGGGTCGTTCCTGGGGTTCTTCCTGATCCCCGTGCTCGGCTCGATCCCCGGCTTCATGGCCGGCATCTACCTGGAGGAACGGCTCCGCCTGGGCCGCCGGGGCGAGGCGCGGGCCGCGATGCGGTCGGCGCTGCGGTCGGGTGGGTGGAGCGTGCTGGCGGAGCTGTTCACCTGCCAGTTGATCGCGGGGGCGTGGCTGGGGGCGGTGATCTGGGGCTGACACATCGGGTATCCGGGGACTGGCGGGTATCCGGGGACTGGAGGGACGCCTAGAGCGAGCCCTCCAGGGTCAGCAGCCGCGTCTTGCGTTCGAGGCCGCCCGCATAGCCGGTCAGCGATCCGTCGGCCCCGATCACACGGTGGCAGGGGCGGACGATCAGCAGCGGGTTCGCGCCGATCGCGCCGCCGACGGCCCGCACGGCGGCGCGGGACGCACCGATCCGGGCGGCGATCTCGCCGTACGTCGTCGTGGCCCCGTACGGAACGTCGTCGAGGGCCGCCCAGACCCGCTCCCGGAACCCACTGCCGTCCGTGCTCAGCTCCAGCCGGAACTCCTTGAGCTCACCGGCGAAGTAGGCGCCGAGCTGCTCCTCGGCCGCGCGGAAGGGCGCCGGGTCGCGCCGCCACCCCTCCTGCACGGTCCGGCCGCCCTTCTGACCCGGCACGGAGAGCGAGGTCAGGGCGCCGGTGGCGGGGTCGGCGGTGAGGAGAAGGGGGCCGACGGGGCTGTCCAGCTCAGCCCAACGGGTGACATTCGCGACCAACATGACTACTACTCCAACTCCCCTGCTGCACGCAGGTGTCGCACGGCGTAAGAGCGCCAGGGGCGCCAGCTTTCGGGGGCGTCCACGCCGGGCGGCGCGACGTCCGGGTCGCCCAGGGCGCGGGTGCGGATGACGGCGACGGTACGGGCGTCGAGGCCGGGCAGCCGCAGCAGCGCGTCCTGCGCCTCGTCCCGGTCGGCGCCCGGGTCCAGCCGTACGGCACCGTCGGCCAGGGCGGCGGTGAGTGCGCCGAGGGCGCTGTGCGGGCCGGGCTCGGCCTCGGCGAGGACGCCCGGTTCGGGGAACAGATGGGTGAGGCTGCCGCAGGGGGCGTCCAGCGCCTTCCCGTACCGCCGCACCAGCCGCTCGGCCGCCACCGGCCCCACCAGCGCCCGCACGGCCAGCTCCTCCGCATCGGCTGCCCCGGGCGACCGCAGCCCCGGCCGGGCGGCGACGAGCGGCCCGAGCCGGGCGTCGGCGCCGAGCCGGGCGTCGACGGCGTACGGATCGGAGTCGAGGTCGAACAGCCGCCGAAGCCGCTGCACGGCGGTGGTCAGATCACGCAGATCGGTGAGATGAATCCGAACGTCGAGCCAGCCGCCCGGGTGGGTGGCGGAGGACGCCACGACACCGCCGGGGCGGGTACCGGAGGCGGACAGGACACCGCCGGGGCGGGTGGCGGAGGCGGACACGACACTGCCGGGATGGGTACCGGAGGGGGCCACCGCACCGTCGCGATGCGTGCCCGAGCCCGCCACGACACCACCGGGACGGGTACCGGAGGCGGACACGACACCACCGGAATGCGTGCCCGAGCCCGCCACGACACCACCGCGATGCGTACCGGAGGCGGACACGACACCACCGGAATGCGTGCCCGAGCCCGCCACGACACCGCCGCGATGCGTGCCCGCGGCCGCCACCGCCCCACCACGTCGCTCCTCCACCGCCGCGACGGCGGTGCCGTGCGGCAGGCGCAGGGTGCGGCGGTAGGTGCGGTGGCCGGGTGGGCCGTCGACCGTCTCGATGCCGGGTACCGCCTCCTGCGCCAGCAGGTCGAAGACGGCGCCGGCCTGGTAGGGGCCCCGGTGGGCGAGCCGCAGCGGGATCCCGGCCGAGGGGGTGGCCGCGCGCCGGGCGGAGCGGCCACCCCGCGGCGCGGCGGCGCGCAACTCGCTCGGCGTCGAGGCGTACACCGCCCGGATCGTGTCGTTGAACTGCCGCACACTGGCGAACCCGGCCGCGAACGCGATCTCCGTGATCGGCAGATCGGTGGTCTGCAGCAGCACGCGCGCGGTGTGCGCCCGCTGGGCCCGGGCCAGTGCGACCGGTCCGGCGCCCAGCTCCGCGGTGAGCTGCCGCTGCACCTGCCGCGCGCTGTAGCCGAGCCGCGCGGCGAGCCCGGCGACACCCTCCCGGTCGACGATCCCGTCGCCGATCAGCCGCACGGCACGGCCGACGACGTCGGCCCGCACGTTCCACGCGGCCGACCCCGGCACGGCGTCCGGACGGCACCGCCGGCAGGCCCGGAATCCCGAGCGCTGCGCGGCGGCGGCCGTCGGGAAGAACCGCACATTGCGCCGCTTGGGAGTGACCGCCGGGCAGCTCGGGCGGCAGTAGATGCCGGTCGTCTCGACGGCGAAGAAGAACTCGCCGTCGAAACGCGCGTCACGGCTGCGGACCGCCTCGTACCTGGTGTCTTCGTCCATCACGGTGTCCAGTGTGCGCGGTGGCCGGGAGCCGGGCTGGCGGAAATCGGACATGGCGCCGGCCGACCGGCGGCCCGCCGGGCGTCACTTCCAACGCCCCCGCTTCGCCTCCATCGCCGCCCTCCCCTCCGCGCCCTTCCGCTTCCAGTCCCGCTTGATCTCCGCACGCAGCCGCGCGTCCGTCTTGGCCACGATCCACTGGTTCTCCCGCTTCAGCTTGCGGTAGCTCTCCAGTCGCCGTACCGGCAGCTCACCGGCGTCGATCGCGGCCAGCACCGCGCATCCCGGCTCGCTCTCGTGCGCGCAGTCGTGGAAGCGGCACCGCTCGGCCAGTTCCTCGATCTCCGAGAAGACCTGGCCGACGCCCGCCTCGGCGTCCCACAGGCCCACGCCGCGCAGCCCCGGTGTGTCGATGAGGACACCGCCGCCCGGCAGGGCGAGGAGATTGCGGGTGGTGGTCGTGTGGCGGCCCTTGCCGTCGACGTCGCGCGCCGCCCGGACCTCCATCACGTCCTCGCCGAGCAGCGCGTTCGCGAGCGTGGACTTGCCCGCGCCGGACTGCCCGAGCAGCACCGTCGTACCGCCGCCGACGACCGCGGAGAGGACGTCGAGCCCGTCCCCCAGCGTGGCGCTGACGGTCAGCACCGGCACGCCCGGCGCGGTGGTCTCCACGTCCTGCACGAGGTGCCCGAGCGTCACCGCGTCCGGCACGAGGTCGGCCTTGGTGAGGACGACGACCGGCTGCGCGCCCGACTCCCACGCCAGGGCGAGGAAGCGCTCGATGCGGCCGAGGTCGAGGTCGACGGCCAGTGACACGGCGACGATGGCGTGGTCGACGTTGGCGGCGAGGATCTGCCCCTCGGACCGCTTGGAGGAGGTGGAGCGCACGAAGGCGGTACGGCGCGGCAGATACGTCCGTACGTAGCGCGGATTGCCCGCGGGTTCGACGGCGACCCAGTCACCGGTGCACACGACCCGCATCGGGTCGTGCGGGGTGACGAACGCCGTGTCGGCGCGTACGACACCGTCGGCGGTGACGACGTCGCACTGCCCGCGGTCGACCCGTACGACCCGCCCGGGCAGCAGCCCCTCGGCGTCGTACGGGGTGAACGCGTCGGCCCAGGCGGAGTCCCAGCCGTAGGGAGCCAACGCGGAAAAGACAGAGGTGGAAGTCAACGGGGTGACCCTTCACGAGAAGGCCCCGGCCGCCGCGTGCACAGGACGCGGAGAGATCAGGTGAGGTCAGCCGGCGGCCACGGAGGTGGACGTGATGATCTGGATGCGGGCAGCGCCCGTCGCAAAGACAGCCATCGGTCGACACCTCCTCACTCATGTCCGCTCGACGGCGGCGGCCGTGCGGCCACCGCTCTGAACCGCTGTCACTCTAGCCCGGCCCCGCGAAGGCCCGTCAATCTATTTATGGCGTGCGAATCATGACGCGCAGTCGTGGCCGTTCAACTTGAAGTCGACGCCCGCCGAGTTCTCGCCCTCCCGCGACGCCAGGAACCCGAAGGCCAGCTCGCCGCCCGCGGAGACGGCCTTGTTGTAGTCGGCGGCGGTGGCGGTGACCCGGGAGCCGTTCTGGGCGAAGCTCGCGTCCCACATCTGGCCGACCTTCTGGCCGTCGCGGAAGGACCAGGCGACGCGCCAGTCGTCCAGGGCGCGTTCGGTGGTGACCGTGATGGTGGCCTGGAAGCCGTCGGGCCATTCGTTGACGAGGTCGTAGTCGACCGTGCAGGCCGACGGGTCGTCCGTTGAGGGGTCCGGGTCGTCTTCGCGGGCCGTGGACGACTTGGTGCCCTGGGGTTCGGGGTCGGGGTTCTTCGGCTCGGGCCAGTCGTCGCCGGAGCCGGAGTCCGAGGGCTCCGGGGAGTCCGCGGAGGGCCCGGTGGCGGAGTTGGTCGGCAGGGTGAAGCCGGGGTCGGCGACCGGCTGCCGGTCGGACGGGCTGTCGCCCGCAGTCGCGCCGTCGCCGGTGGAGCCGCCCGGCATCATCGAGACCGCCAGGGCGAGCGCGGAGACGAGGACGGCGGCGACGAGGAGCCCGCTGCGCACGACGCGGGCCTTGTGCGCACCGGGGTTGGGCGGGTCCGTGTCCGCGTCCACCGGGTCGGGGCGCCCGCCGAGGCGCACCTCGGTGGCCCGGCGGCGGCGCTCCAGGTAGGCAAGGCCGCCCCAGCCGATCACCCCGCCGGCCAGCGCCCCGGGCAGTCCGCCGCCGTGCGGCCGCAGACAGGCGGCGGCCTCGGCGCACTGCATGCAGGTGGCGAGGTGGCGGGAGAGGTCGCCCGGGGTCTCGGCGCCGGTCGAGCGGGTGACGGCGTCGAGGAGGCGGGCATAGCTGCGGCACTGCGCGTCCATCGGCGTGTCGAGGTGGTTGCGCTGGCAGCGGTCCCGGAACAGGCCGCGGACCTGGGCGAGTTCGTCGGCGACGGTGGCCGGGTCGAGGCCGAGCCGGCGGGCCACCACTGTCTGCGGCAGCGCCTCCACCTCGGCCAGCCACAGCAGGGCCGCGTCGGCTTCCTGCAGGTCGCGCAGTCCGCGCAGGGCGAGCGGGCGCTGCAGCGGGGGGCCGGTGTAGCGGGCGGCCTTGTCGGAGTTGAGCCACAGGCGCAGATCGGGGTCGAGGTCCTGGCCCTGGCCGTTCTCCTCCCAGGCGGCCGCCGTGGTGCGTACGGCGGTCAGGAGGAGGGGGATCCGGGGCAGGCGGGCCGGGCGGCGGCCCGCGCTTCGGAAGGTCGCGGTCTCGGCCTCGCGGGCCTCGCGTATGCCGGCGGAAAACGCCTCCGCGGCGAGCTGGTTGGCCGCCGAGGAGCCGGCCGTGCACAGATCGGCGTACGACAGCACGGCGTCCCAGCACTCGGAGAGCAGCGCTGCCTCGGTGGCGTCCTGGGGAGTCGGCAGGTCGGGCATGGGTCTCCTGCATCCACATGCGAGGTCAACTCGCCATATTGGCAATGGAGTTGGGGGGAACCTCGCGGCAGAACATGAGCCTTTCACGTGGAGAACACAACTGACAAGCGCCGTGTTCACATGTCATGACAGGCCGTCGCGTCCCTACAACTCCAGCCACTTGTACGGACGCGAGCCCCGTTCGTCTCAACTACACCGTCGCGTTCTCCTCGGCCGGAAGGCTGTCCATGAAGGAGCTCACCGAGAACACCGCGCGGCCGGGGCCGGGCGGGCCGTAGCCGGGGGGCGAGGACAGGCCGAAGTCCTCCATCGTCTGGCGATAGGCCTGCAGCAGCCGGATGTGGTACTCCAGCGGGGCGCCCTGCGGGTTGGCCTTGCCGAGCGGGGTGGTCGGCTCGGGGCACCAGGTGGTGAAACGGGGCGTGATGCCCTGGGACATGAAGAAGCGCAGGCCCTCGGTGGTGGAGGCGATGGCCTCGTCGACCGTCTTGAAGCCGAAGGGCTCCGCCATCTCCACGCCCGCGACGAAGTTGGGGATGACGTTGCGCGCGCCGAAGACCTCGGCGGAGTCGAGGATGCGCTTGTGCCACTCGTCGCGGCCGACGTAGCGCTCCTTGCCCGGGCAGTACATCTTGAAGAGGTACTCGTCCCACACCTCGTAGTTGGGGTGGTAGATCTGCACGCCGTAGTCCTTGAAGCGCTGGACGTCGTCGCGCGGCAGTGCCTGGGCGACGACCTTGCCGATCCACCGCCCCGGGAAGCGCTCCTCGATGGCCTTGGCGTACTGGCCGTAGAAGTCGGCCTCGTCGCGGCCGGAGACCGTCTTGGTGATGGCGCCGCCGGTGAGGGTATAGGCGGTGGAGGCCTTGGCGGTGTCGTACCGGTCGATGATCTCGAGGGCCTCCAGGACCTCCTCGACGTCCTTCACCCCGGTGTACGGGCGGCCGGCCGCCTTGTGCTGGCGCCAGTTGTGGTTGATGTCGCAGTACTGGCACTCCTCCTTGGCGCCGAAGTACTGGCAGACCCGGAAGACGGTGAGGTAGATCAGGTAGCCCCACTGGATGGTCGGGGCGACCTCCATGACGGACTTCCCGTTGGCGAGCGTGTGCCGGTAGTACTCGGGCATCGGCGGCACGCCCACGTCGGCGATGCGCTTGCCGTCGAGGTAGAGCCCGAGCATGCCTGCGTCGTCCGCGGCGACCCGGTACGGCGACGCCGGGTTCACGCGCACGGACACGACGGTCCGGCGCAGGTCGTACGGCCCGCCGGTGAGGATGATCTCCTCCGGCGGGCGGCGCAGCGCGGCCTCGCCGAGCTCGGGCAGGGTGCCGTGGTCGAAGGAGAAGATGAAGTACGACTTCGGCTTGACCTCACCACCCTCGTTGTCACTGAGGGCCGACGGGTCGAAGGCAACCCCGCCCCGGAGCAGATCCTCCTTGAAGACGGCTTCCCGCGGAACGTGCGGGAACCTCTCCATCAGATCCTCGACCAGTGCGGTGCGGCTGCCCATCGTGTCTCTCCATCTGGATCGGATGCGTACGACTCCTCACGGTATCCGTTGCTCAAGAGCTGAGTTGGACTCAGCATCTCTCATATTTCCGGCTTTTCCACCGAAAAGGTTCGCCGGGCCGCGTTCTCGTCCCGGCCCAGGACCAGGCCGCAGGTCTTGGAGGAGGGGCACCAGCGCCGGGCGAACGGAGTGAGTGCTCACTCATTGACAGAGTGAGCACTCACTCCGTACTCTCGCGGTCATGACAGCACCCGAGAAGAACCAGACCACCCGCCGTCGCGCCCCCGCCATGTCGCCGGAGCAGCGCCGTGAAATGATCATCCAGACCGCGATCCCGCTGATCACCGAATACGGCGCCGCTGTCACCACCGCGAAGATCGCCCGCGCCGCGGGCATCGGCGAGGGCACGATCTTCCGCGTCTTCACCGACAAGGACGAGCTGCTGCAAGCGTGCATGGCCGAGGCGCTCTCCCCCGAGCACGCGATCCGCGAGCTCGACGCGATCGACGTATCCCAGCCGCTGCCCGACCGGCTCGCGGAGGCGGCCGAGGCGCTGCAGGCGCACATGGACAGGATGGGCGCGATCCTCGGTTCGCTGGGGCATCGCGGCGGCAAGCACCCCGGCACGGTGCGCGGCGCGGGCCGCGACGATTCGACGAACCGTATCCGTGCGGCCCTCGCGGAACTGCTGGAGCCCGACAAGGCCGCCCTGCGCCGGCCGCCGGAGCAGATCGCGGCCCTCTTCTTCGGGCTGCTCTTCACCCAGCCGCGTACGGAGGACGAGCCCGACCTGACGCCGCAGGAGCTGGTGGAGGTCTTCCTGCACGGGGCGCTCTCGGGAGGTGACAAGTGAGCGCGCGCAGAAGGCGCCTGTGGGTGACGGCCCTGGCCGTCCTGGCCCCGGTCCTGGTGTGGCTGGTCGCGGACCCACTGCTGGGGCACCGGCTGCGGATCGCCGACGGCGAGCAGACGCTCGACATAGGCGCCGTGCCCGTGGCGGTCGTCGCACTGCTCGCGTCGCTCTCCGGCTGGGGACTGCTGGCCGCCCTTGAGCGGTTCGGGGCGCGGCGCGCCCGCGCCATCTGGACCGGGGTGGCCGGCGCCGTACTGGCGGTGTCCTTCCTGCCGTTGATCGGCGACGGCATGGACGGCGGCACCCGGGTCTTCCTCGCTCTGATGCACCTGGTGGTGGCGGCGGTGCTGATCCCGGGGCTGGGCGGCAGGTCCCCCGGGGCGGGAGCCGGTGCCGCCAGAGGGTGACCGCCAGCTCCAAGTACGCCGCGAACCGATGATCACCGGTGTGCGAAGACTGAAGATCAGGCGGTGGCCGCTGGTCACAGCGTCGGCCCTGGCCGCCTGGACGATGACTTCGCGGGCTGATGCGACGCACAGCCGGACGGTTCGCGCGTGCCGAACCCCGCCGTCGGGTCGGGAAGTTCATTCGAGGGCTGCCGGCGGACCTGCCGCGGAAGAACTGCTGGACGATCGCGGAATGGGCCCGTGAGGCCACACCGGATGGGATGGCAGCATCTGCTGGAGCGGGCGAAGTGGGATGCGGACGCAGTCCGTGACGATCTGCGTGCGTACGTCGTCGGCCACCTGGGCGCCGAGCAGGCGGTGCCGATCTGCGCCCGCCCGGGCGACGTGCCGCACTCCGGAGGCGTCCATGCACCCCTCAGGCCTCCCGCTCCAGCACTCCCGGGTCCACCGGATACGCCAACTCCCCTCCCGCCCACAACCGTTCCGCCTCCTCCGCGACCGCGAGCCCGAGACGGGCCACCTCATTGCCCTGGGAGCCCGCGAGGTGCGGGGTGATGAAGGCGTTCGGCAGGTCGTACAGGGGTGAGTCGGTGGGCAGCGGCTCGGGGTCGGTGACGTCGAGGATCGCGGAGAGGCGGGCGGTGCGAAGCTCGGCGATCAGGGCGTCGTGGTCGAGCAGGCCGCCGCGCGCGGTGTTGATGAGGACCGTTCCGTCCCGCATCAGGGCCAGCTCGCGGGCGCCGACGAGGTGGTGGGTCTCCGGGGTCTCGGGGGCGTGGATCGTGACGATGTCCGAGGTACGCAGGAGGGCGTCCAGGGGGAGGAGGGCTACGCCGAGGGCGGCGGCGCCCGCCTCGTCGACGTAGGGGTCGGTGAGGGCGACGGCCAGGTCGAAGGGGCGCAGCAGCTCGATCACCTTGCGGCCGATGCGGGAGGCCCCGATGACGCCGACCCGGCGGCCGTGGTTGCCGATGCCGGGGACCAGCCCCCAGCCGGGGAAGGCCCGCTCGGTGCGCAGGCGGTCGCGGGCGGCGAAGAGGTCCTTGCCGGCGAGCAGGATCATGGCCAGCGTGTACTCGGCGACCGGCACGGCGTTGGCCGCCGCCGCCGAGCTCACCGCGACGCCCCGCCGCCACAGCTCGGGCGTGGCGAGGCCCTTGACCGAGCCGGCCGAGTGCAGCACCGCACGCAGCTTGGGGGCGGCGTCGAGCACGGCCGCCTCGAGGCGGGGGCAGCCCCACCCGGTGACCAGGATCTCGGTGCGGGCGAGCACCTCGGCGACGACGGGGTCCGTGAAGTCCTCGGCGACCAGCGCGGGATCGATGTCCACGGACTCCCGCAGCCGCGCCAGCACCGGGGGCGGAAAGACGAGCGGCACGTTCTCGGCGGTCATGGCGAACAGGGCCTGGGGACGCTCGGGCAACGAAGTACCTTCCCACTGGGCCGCCCCACCGGGCTGCGGAAACCGTTGAGAAAACGCTCTCTACCGTAGGCGGCGGCGAATGAGAGGGTCAACGTACACGCACTCACGTGGAGGGACGGCAGGGATGACGGAGACGATCACCAACTGGGCGGGCAACATCACCTACACGGCCAAGGAGCTGCACCGGCCGTACTCGGTGACCGCGATCGGCGCCTTGGTGGCCCGGAGTGCGAAGGTGCGGGTGCTGGGCAGCGGGCACTCGTTCAACCAGATCGCCGAGCCGGGCCCCGAGGGCGTCCTGCTGTCGATCGCCGCCCTGCCTCCGGTGATCGACGTCGACCGCGGGGCCCGTACGGTACGGGTCTCGGGCGGCGTACGGTACGCGGAGCTGGCCCGCGTGGTGTACGCGCACGGCCTCGCGCTGCCCAACATGGCGTCCCTGCCGCACATCTCGGTGGCCGGCTCGGTCGCCACCGGCACCCATGGGTCGGGGGTCGGCAACGGCTCGCTGGCCGCGTCCGTGCGGGAGGTGGAGCTGGTCACGGCGGACGGTTCGGTGGTGACCGTCGGCCGCGGCGACCCGCGGTTCGGCGGTGCCGTCACCTCGCTCGGTGCCCTCGGGGTCGTCACGGCGCTCACCCTGGACCTGGAGCCGTCCTTCGACGTCCGGCAGCATGTCTTCACCGGACTGCCGCTGGCCGGGCTGGACGCGGCGGGCTTCGAGACGGTGATGTCCTCGGCGTACAGCGTCAGCCTGTTCACCGACTGGCGTGCGCCGGGCTTCGGCCAGGTGTGGCTCAAGCGGCGCACCGACCAGCCGCTGCCCGACGTCCCGTGGGCCGCGCCCGCCACCGAGAAGCTGCACCCGGTGCCGGGGATGCCCGCGGTCAACTGCACTGAGCAGTTCGGGGTGCCGGGGCCGTGGCACGAGCGACTGCCGCACTTCCGGGCGGAGTTCACGCCGAGCAGCGGGGCGGAGCTGCAGTCGGAGTACCTGCTGCCGCGCGGGCACGCCGTGGACGCGCTGCACGCGATCGACGCGATCCGGGACACGGTCGCCCCCGTGCTCCAGACCTGCGAGGTGCGCACGGTCGCCGCCGACGAGCAGTGGCTGAGCCCCTCCTACGGGCGGGACACCGTCGCCCTGCACTTCACCTGGGTCGCGGACACGGCGGCCGTGCTGCCGGTGGTGCGGCGGCTGGAGGCGGCGCTGGCCGCGTTCGAGCCGCGGCCGCACTGGGGGAAGGTGTTCGCGATGCCGGCCGGGATCGTGCGCGAGCGGTACCCCCGCCTCGCCGACTTCCGGGCGCTGGCGCGCGAACTGGACCCGGGGCGGAAGTTCGCCAACGCCTTCGTGCAGGACATACTGGGTGACTGACCCGGGAGGACTTCGTATACCCCCTTTCCTAACCCCTTGTCGAAAGAACCCGCACGCCATAGCCTTGCGCCGCGCCGGGTGCCGATGTCGACCCCGGCATGACGGAAGGAACGGGGGCATGGCCCGTTGAAGCGCACATCACGCGACATCCGCACCGCGAACCGCTACGAGGTGCTGCGCCAGATCATCGCCGCGTCGCCGACCTCCCGGCAGGAGTTGGCGGCGGCCACCGGGCTGAGCCTGGCCACCGTCGCCACGCTGGTGGGCGAGTTGCTCGACCTCCGCATGATCACCGAGGTCGGGTTCGAGGACTCGGCCGGGGGCCGCCCCCGGGGGCTCGTGGCGGTCAACACGTCGGGCGGCGCGCTGATCGGCGTCGACATCGCGGAGACGTACGTCCATGTCGAGCTGTTCGACCTCGCGCTGAACGTGCTGGCCCGCGCCGATGAGGACGTCCGCCCCGGCGAGAACCTCCCCGCGCAGATGGTCGGCCATGTGGCCGCCGCCGTCGGCTCGGTGGTGGCACAGGCGGGCGTCGAGGGCGCTCGGGTGCTCGGCGTGGGGGTGAGCGTGCCGGGGCAGGTGGACCGGGCCACCGGCATGTCCGAGTACGCGCCGAACTGGGACTGGCACGACGTGCCGCTGCTCGACCTGCTCACCGAGCACATCGCCTACCCCCTCTACCTGGACAACCCGCTGCGCGCCGTCGCGGTGGCCGAGCTGTGGTTCGGGGCCGCGCGCGGGCACGGGGACGCCGTGGTGGTCAACCTCGGGACCGGCGTGGGCGCGGGGCTCGTCCTGGGCGGCGGGCTGCACCGGGGCGTGAGCAACAGCGCCGGCGAGTGGGGCCACACCACGATCGTGCTGGACGGCCGACTGTGCCGCTGCGGCAAGCACGGCTGTGTGGAGGCGTATGTCGGCGCCTCCGGAATCATGCTGAACCTGCGGGAGTTGAGCCCCGACAGTCCGCTGCTGCACCCCGAGGACCAGACGGCCACCATCGCCGCGCTGGCCGCGGGCATGCGGGCGCAGGACCCGGTGGCGCGCAAGGTGGTCCGGGACACCGCCCGTTACCTGGGCGTCGCCATCGCCGACCTGGTCAATCTGCTCAACCCCGAGGTGGTCGTGCTCAGTAGCTGGGTGGCCGCCGCCCTCGGCGAGCCCCTGCTCGCCGAGGTCCGTGAGGCCGTCGCCCGGCACGCGCTGCCGCGCCCGATGTCCACCACCGAGATCGTCCTCTCCCCGATCCCCACCGACCCCGCGTGCCTGGGCGCGGCGACGTTCGCACTCGAAGGGGCCCTCCAGTCCGTCGGGCAGCGGTCGGCGAAGCGCACCACGCCCGCGAGGAGCCGTACCGCACCGCCTTCGTGAGGCAGCCCCTCACGTCCGGTATCCCGAACGTTGCACAACGCTTCGTGCAGACTTCGTCCAACCCCTTGCCGAAGCCTTAGCCGAAGGTTAACGTCCCGCAGCGCAACCCCATTTGAGCCATCTGGCGCTGAGCCGCACCAGCCATGGGCGCATCGGCCGCAGCCGCACTCGAGACAAGGACGTCAGCATGTCGGCATTCAGCAACACCAACTGGGACCGCCGGAACGTACTGCGAGCCGCGATGGGCCTGGCCGCCGCCGGCGGTCTGGCCGCGTGCGGGGGCAACACCGGCCGCAGCAGCTCCGGCGACACCCTCGTGCAGATGTTCCACGCGTACGGCGAGGCGGGCACCGAGCAGGCCATCAAGCGGTACGCGAAGGCCTACAAGGACGCCAACGTGACCACGCAGTGGATCACCAGCTCCGACTTCGAGAGCAAGCTGTTCTCGTCCCTGCTCACCGACAACGCGCCGGATCTGTTCGAGTTCCACCCGCAGATCCAGATGGTCAAGAGCGGTCAGGTGGCGGACCTGACCGACATCATCGACCCGGTCAAGGACGACTTCAATCCGGCCGACATCAAGTCGCACACGGTGGACGGGAAGATATACGGCGTCCGCATGATCGACGACCCGCAGTTCTTCTTCTACCGCAAGTCGATGCTGGAGAAGGCCAAGGTCGAGGTGCCCACCACGCTCGACGAGCTGATGGAGGCCGCCGCCAAGCTCACCACCGGCAAGGTCAAGGGCCTGTACATGGGCAACGACCTGCACAGCGTCAACGACACCCTGATCTGGTCGTCCGGCGCCCAGCACCTCACCGAGAACAACGAGATCGCCTACCACACGGACGGCGTCGTCGAGGGCCTGAAGAAGATGCGCACGCTGTTCACCAGCGGCGATCTGCTCCTCGGCGCCCCGACCGAGTCCTGGGACCCCTCTTCGTTCATCCAGGGTCTGTGCGCCATCCAGTTCTGCGGTATGTGGGCCATGCCGCAGATCCAGGACGCGCTCGGCGACGACTGGGGCATCTTCCCCTTCCCGAAGGTCACGGACTCCGGCAAGCAGTCGGTCTACAACGGCGGCTGGTCGATGTTCGTCAACGCCAAGGGCAAGAACGTCGACGCGGCCAAGGAGTACGTGAAGTGGCTGTGGATCGACCAAGCCGAGTACCAGGAGGACTGGGCCACCTCCTACGGCTTCCACATCCCGCCGCGCACCTCGATCGCCGAGAAGGCCACCAAGCTCAAGTCGGGCAACGCCGCCGAGGGCGTCAGGCTCTTCAACGAGTTCGGGCACTTCGACAACATCGGCTGGACCCAGGCCATGCGCACCGCCTTCGAGGACGTCTTCGCCAACTGCGTCCGTAAGAACATGGACCCGGAGAAGGCTCTCGACAGGTGCGACACGGCCGTCAACCGCGAGCTCAAGAAGCTGTTCGGCTAGGCCGTAGGACGGACCACGCCATGTCGACGACCACACCGCGCGACCTCGCGCGCCCCGCCTCGGCGAAGGCCTCACCGGCCAAGCCGCGGCGGGGCCTGCGGGGCAGCTCCACCTTCAACTTCTGGCTCTTCACCGGGCCGTTCCTGATCGGTCTGGGGATCTTCGTCTACGCGCCGATCCTGTGGAGCCTCTGGCTCAGCTTCTTCGAGGCCCGCTTCACCGTCACGCCCGACAAGTTCGTCGGGTTCGACAACTACAAGTACATGCTGACGAACGACGACTTCGTCGGCTCGCTCGGCACCTTCACCGTCTTCGCCGCGTTCATCGTGCCCACCACCTGGGCGCTCTCGCTGGGCCTGGCCCTGCTGGTGAACCGGATGCGCTTCATGCGGGCGTTCTTCCGCTCGGTGTTCTTCCTGCCCACCGCCGTCAGCTATGTCGCCGCCTCGCTGATCTGGAAGATGTCCATCTTCAGCGGCGTCCGCTTCGGCCTGATGAACACCGTCCTCGGCTGGTTCGGGATCGAGAACATCGCCTGGCTGGCCGACCCCAACCCGCCCTGGTACTGGCTGGTCATCGTGACCGCCCGGCTGTGGCTGCAGTCCGGCTTCTTCATGATCCTGTTCATCGCGGCGCTGCAGAACATCCCGGACGAGCTGTACGAGGCCGCCGCCATCGACGGCGCCAAGCCGGGCTGGCAGACCTTCCGGTACATCACCCTGCCCCAGCTGCGCGCCACGTCCACCGCGGTGATCCTGCTGCTGCTCATCGCCGCCTACCAGGCCTTCGACGAGTTCTTCAACCTGCTGTCGAAGACCACCTGGGGCCGCCCGCCCCTCGTCGAGTTGTACTACAAGGCCCTGGGCGAGAGCCAGGACTACGGCGCCGGCAGCGCCGGAGCGCTCATCCTGACCGTGCTGATCTGTGCCGTGACCCTGCTCCAGGGCAAGATCATGGGCTTTGGAAGGGGGGACGAGTCCAAGTGACCACCACCATGCCCGAGGTGCAAAAGTCCGCGCCGACGACGGACAAGCCCCGCCGCGTCCGGCGCGGTGGCGGCGTGATGAGCTCCACCGGCCTCTACATCGCCACCGGCGTCGCCGCCTTCCTCTTCCTGGTCCCGTTCTACATCCTCGTCCGCAACGCCCTGTCCACCGATGCCGAGATCACCGGAGAGAACTGGAAGTTCTTCCCCACCGACATCCAGTGGGGCAACATCGGCGAACTCTTCACGGACGAGACGGTCCCCTTCGCCCAGTCCCTGTGGAACTCGGCGGTCGTGGCCACCGCGCACACCGTCGGCGTCCTGCTGGTGTGCTCCCTCGCGGGCTACGGTCTGGCCCGTATCCCGTACAAGCACGCCAACAAGGTCTTCTACGCCGTCCTGGGGACCCTGATGGTCCCGACCGCGGTCACCTTCGTCCCCAGCTTCGTACTGGTCTCCTCGCTCGGCTGGGTGGACACCTACCGCGGTCTCATCATTCCGGGCCTGTTCAGTGGTTTCACCTGCTTCCTGTTCCGGCAGTACTTCTTGGGGTTCCCCAAGGAGCTGGAGGAGGCGGCGCGGATGGACGGACTGGGCTACTGGGGCGCGTACTGGCGCGTCGTGGTGCCCAACTCGCTGAACTTCTTCGCCGCGATGGCGACCATCACCTTCATCAACGGCTGGAACGCCTTCCTGTGGCCGCTGGTCATCGGCCAGGACCCCGGTTCCTGGACCGTCCAGGTCGCGCTCTCCAGCTACATGACCAACCAGACCGTCGTCTTCCACATGATCTTCATGGCCACGGCCGTTTCCATCCTGCCCCTGGTGTTCGTGTTCCTCTTCCTCCAGCGCTGGCTGGTGCAGGGGATCGCACAGACCGGCATCAAGGGCTGACGTTTTCGTTCTCAAGACCTGGAGACCGATGTCTTTGAGCACCACCTCTTCCGCCGACTACGTCGAGGACGTCTCCCCCGGCACCGGGGCCCTGCCGCCCCGTGCCTGGTACGCCCTCTCGGACGCGAAGTCCCTGTCGCTGAACGGCGACTGGCGCTTCAGGCTGTCGGCGACCGCCGACGCCGAGGACGACTCCTTCGCCGCGCAGGGGTACGACGCCGGGGACTGGGCCGAGGTCACGGTCCCCGGCCACTGGGTCCTGCAGGGCGACGGCGCGTTCGGCTCCCCCATCTACACCAACCACCTGTACCCCTTCCCGGTGGACCCGCCGCACGTCCCGACCGAGAACCCGACCGGCGACCACCTGAGGGTCTTCGACCTGCCGCAGGACTGGCCGGCCCTGGACGACGGCGGCGCCGTGCTGCGCTTCGACGGCGTGGAGTCCTGCGCCCGGGTCTGGCTGAACGGCACGGAGCTCGGCGAGTTCAAGGGCTCCCGGCTGCCGCACGAGTTCGCGGTCGGTCAGCTGCTGAAGCCGGCCGGGAACGTGCTCGCCGTCCGGGTGCACCAGTGGTCGGCGGGCTCCTACCTGGAGGACCAGGACCAGTGGTGGCTGCCGGGCATCTTCCGTGACGTCACCCTGCTGCACCGCCCGGCGGGCGCGGCGGGCGACTTCTTCGTGCACGCCTCCTACGACCACACCACGGGCGAGGGCACCCTGCGCGTCGACTCCGACGTCGACGGGCGGGTGTCCGTGCCCGCACTCGACATCGATGTCGCGACCGGGGAGACGGTGACGGTTCCCGTCGAGCCGTGGTCCGCGGAGACGCCCAAGCTGTACGACGGCGAGCTGATCACGCCCGGCGAGCGCGTGCCGCTGCGCATCGGCTTCCGTACGGTCGTCCTGGAGGACGGCCTGGTCAAGGTCAACGGCCGGGCGGTCCTCTTCAAGGGCGTCAACCGGCACGAGTGGCACCCGGAGAAGGGCCGCGCCCTGGACCTGGTGACCATGCGCGAGGACGTGCTGCTGATGAAGCGGCACAACCTCAACGCGGTGCGCACCTCGCACTACCCGCCGCACCCGGCCTTCCTCGACCTGTGCGACGAGTACGGACTGTGGGTCATCGACGAGTGCGACCTGGAGACCCACGGCTTCACCGAGCAGGCCTGGCGCGACAACCCCGTCGACGACGACCGCTGGACCCCGGCCCTGCTCGACCGGGCGGCCCGCATGGTCGAGCGCGACAAGAACCACCCGTCCGTCGTGTTCTGGTCCCTCGGCAACGAGGCGGGCACCGGGCGCGGGCTGACCGCGATGGCCGAGTGGATCCATGGCCGGGACTCCTCGCGCCTGGTGCACTACGAGGGCGACTGGAACTGCCGGGACACGGATGTGTACTCGCGGATGTACGCCTCCCACGAGGAGGTCGAGCACATCGGGCGGGCTCTGGACGGCGGCACGCACAAGAGGCGCCGGCTCCCCTTCATCCAGTGCGAGTACGGCCACGCGATGGGCAACGGACCGGGCGGGATCGCCGACTACCAGCAGATCTTCGAACGGTACGAACGCCTCCAGGGCGGCTTCATCTGGGAGTGGATCGACCACGGCATCAAGCACCCGGAGCTGGGCTACGCCTACGGCGGCGACTTCGGCGAGGAGCTGCACGACGGCAACTTCGTCTGCGACGGGCTGATCTTCCCGGACCGGCGGCCCTCCCCTGGCCTCACCGAGTACAAGAAGGTGATCGAGCCGGTCCGCTTCGAGGGCGACGGCACGGGCGGCACCGTACGGGTGACGAACGCGTACGACTTCGCCGATCTGTCGGGGCTCGCCTTCGAGTGGTCGTACCAGGTGGACGGCGAGACGGTCGCGGCGGGCAGCCTGTCGGTGCCGGCCCTCGCCCCCGGTGAGTCGGCGGACGTGAAGCTGCCGGAGCCGCCGGCCCACGGGTCCGGTGGCGAGAGCCAGTGGACCGTCCGGGCGCTGCTGGCGTCGGACACGGCGTGGGGACCGAAGGACCACGAGGTCGCGTGGGGACAGTTCCCCGTCGCCGCCCGTCCGCTGCCCACGGTGTCCGCGACCGACCGTCCCACCGCGAGCGAGAAGCTGATCCACCTCGGCCCGGCCTCCTTCGACCTGCGCACCGGCGCGCTGAAGACCATCGGCGACGTCGAGGTGACCGCTCCGCGCCTGGATGTGTGGCGGGCGCCGACGGACAACGACGACGGCGCCGAGTGGCAGACGGACACCCGCTACGGGATGCTCTGGCGCAAGTACGGCCTGCACCGCATGCGGCACCGCCTGGACGCCGTCGAACTGAGCGACGACGCGCTGACGGTACGGACCCGGGTGGCGCCCGCCGCCTGGGAGATCGGCCTCGCCACCGTGTACCGCTGGACCTCCGACGGCACCCGGCTGCGGCTCACCGTGTCCGTGACGCCCGAGGGCGACTGGACGGTGCCGCTGCCCCGGCTCGGCGTCCGGTTCGGGCTCGCGCGGGCAGACGCCGTGACGTGGTTCGGCGGCGGCCCCGGTGAGGCGTACCCGGACACCAGGTCGGCGTCGATGCTGGGCCGTTGGCACTCCACCGTGGACGAGCTGCAGACGCCGTACGTCCGCCCGCAGGAGAACGGCGCCCGCGCCGACGTCCGCTGGGCGGAGCTCGGCGGGCTGCGGATCGAGGGCGACCCGGAGTTCTGGTTCAGCGCCCGGCGCTGGACCAACGAGCAGTTGGACGCCGCACAGCACCTGACCGGTCTCACGCCCGGCGGCACGGTCTGGGTCAACCTCGACCACGGCCAGCACGGCATCGGCTCGCAGTCCTGCGGTCCGGGCCCGCTGCCGCAGTACTACCTGAAGGCAGAGCCCACGGAGTTCTCGTTCGTGTTCTCGATCGCCGAGTGACACACAGCCACCACCGGCCGGTCGGCAGCCATGCCGACCGGCCGCACCTTGCGTTCAGAGCAAAGGAGTTGATGCCGCTTGATTGGCAGTATCGAGGTTCGCGGTCTGTCCCGAACCTTCCACACCACCGTCCGCCGCCCCGGCCTGGCGGGCGCACTGCGCTCACTCGTCAACCCGGAACGCGTCGCCAAGCACGCCGTCTGCGACGTCACCTTCTCCGTCGCCCCCGGCGAACTCCTGGCCCTGCTCGGCCCGAACGGCGCCGGCAAGTCCACCACCATCAAGATGCTCACCGGCATCCTCACGCCGACCACCGGCGAGGCCCGGGTCGCGGGCGTGGTGCCGTACGAGGAACGCGAGCGCAACGCCCGCAACATCGGCACCGTCTTCGGGCAGCGCACCCAGCTCTGGTGGGACCTCCCGGTGCGCGAGTCGTTCGCGATCCTGCGCGACATCTACGAGGTGCCCAAGGCCGAACACGCCGCCCGCCTGCAGGAGTTCGACGACCTCCTCGACCTCTCCTCCTTCTGGGACACCCGGGTCCGCCATCTCTCCCTGGGCCAGCGGGTCCGCTCCGACCTGGCCGCCGCCCTGCTGCACGACCCTCCGGTGGTCTTCCTCGACGAGCCGACCATCGGCATGGACGTGGTGGTGAAGGAGCAGGTGCGGGAGTTCCTGCGGCACCAGGTCGAGGAGCGCGGCCGTACCGTCCTGCTCACCACCCACGACATGACGGAGGTCGAGCGGCTCGCCGAGCGCGTGGTTCTGATCAACCACGGGCGGCTGGTGCTGGACGGCACGCTCGACGAGATCCGCCGCAAGTTCGGCTCGACCTGGCAGGTGCGGGTGACGCTGGCCGACCCGCACGCCGAGGCCGGCCCGCTGCCGGGCATCGCGCTGCTGCGCCGCGAGGGGCCGCAGGCCGTCTTCGGCCCGGACGGCCCCGACGCGCCGACCGTGCACCAGGCGCTGAAGCGGCTCGTCGAGCGGTACGAGGTGACGGACCTCGCCCTCGACGAGGCGGACCTGGAGGACGTGATGCGGGCCGCGTACGTCCATGCCGAGTCCGCGGCGGGGGGAGCCTGAGATGGCCGCCTTACCGCACGGCTGGCGCGCCGCGCGCGTCACGCCGCTCGGTGAGCTGCACACGCCGCCCCGGATGACGGCCGTCCTGCTCCGGCTGACGATGCAGGTGGTCCTGGTGGCGTCGCTGTGGCGCGGCCTGTACTCCCACACCGGCACCACCGCCGGGCTGACCCGCGACCAGGCGGTCACGTACGCCGTCCTGGCCGTACTCGCCTCCCGGCTGCGGGAGTTGGACCAGTACGCGGGCCGGGACACGGTGCTGCAGCACATGCACTTCGGCACGATCGTCTACTGGTACCTGCGCCCGCTGCCGCCCCAGCGCTACTACGCGCTGCGCGCCCTGGGCGAGCAGCTCTACGGGCTGGCGTGGGCGCTCGCAGCGTACGCGGTCTGTCTCGCGGTGGGGGTGGTGAGACCGCCCGGGTCGGCGGCCGTGGCGGGGGTGTTCGCGGTGAGCATGCTGCTGGGCCAGTGGGTCCTGTACTACGTCATGCTCCTGCTCGACCAGCTCTGCTTCTTCACCATCCGCAACAACTCCGCGATGCTGATCCTGATCTTCGCGCAGAACCTGCTGTCCGGGGTGTACGCGCCGCTGTGGTTCTTCCCGGACTGGTTCATCACGCTGAGCGGATTCCTGCCCTTCCAGGCGACGTTGAGCGTGCCGTTGTCGATCTACGTCGGCCGTATCGAACTGTCCGACGCGGCCGCCCAGTTGGCCGTTCAGGCGGCCTGGGTGGTGGCGCTGGGGCTGTTCACCCGATGGGTGTGGCGGCGGGCCGCGCGACGCGTGATCTCGCAGGGAGGCTGAGATGGCGTCGAAAGCCATGAAGTCCGTGCGCATCGTGTGGCGCATCTCGCTGCTCAACATCCGGGCCGCGATGGAGTACCGCACCGAGTTCCTGCTGAACATCGCGATCGGCGCGATCTGGCAGATGTCGGTCATCGTGTTCGCGACGGTGCTGCTGGCCCGGTTCACCGGAATGGGCGGCTGGGAGAGCTCGGACGTCCTGCTGATCCCGGCGATCCGGATGCTCGCGCACGGTCTGTTCGTGCTGCTGCTCGGCCGTATGCACTTCATCGGCCGCCAGATCCAGGAGGGACGGATCGACATCTACCTCCTGCGTCCGATGCCGGTGCACCGCCAGGTCCAGCTCGCGTACTTCCCGACCAACGCGATCGGCGACCTGACGGTCGCGGTGGGCCTGATGGTGGGCGCGCTCAGCCGCAGCGGGCTGGACTGGACGGCGGGCCGGGTCGGGTACCTGATCGCCGCGGTCATCGGCGGCATGCTCCTGGAGGCGGCCCTGTTCACGGCCGTGGCCTCAGCGTGCCTGCGCTATCCCGCCGCCGACTACTGGGGCCGCTGGCTGGAGGAACTCCTCGGCACCTTCGGCAACTACCCCCTGAACGTCCTGCCGAAGGCAGTGGGCGGCTTCCTCACCTTCGCCCTCCCGCTGGCGTTCGTCGCCTACTTCCCGGCCGCGGTCCTCACGGGCCACGACACCGCCGTCCCGTACTGGCTGGCGGCGTCCTCGCCGCTGCTGGGGCTGGTGGCGTATGCCGGGGCGCGCGGGCTGTGGCGGTGGGCGCTGGGTCACTACGCGGGCGTGAACGGGTGACGGTGACCCAGCACCGCTGAGGGCCCCAGTCCTCAGTGATCCACGCAGCAAGGCGTGGGATCCGCCACCTCGAACGGCACGAGCGTTCCGCCCACCGCCGGCATGGCGGTCAGGACGAGTTCGCCGTCCTGCCACTGGGGGCGTACGTGGCCCCCGGTCACCAGGCGGTCCTCGGGGGCGGGTCGGCCGGGGGTACCGAGGACCGTCACGCGGTCGATCGCCGAGCGGGACAGGACGTCGGCGATGGTCAGAGTGCCGGTCAGGGACGTCACGCCCGGGTAGATCACCGCCCGGCCGCAGGCGTCCGGTGTCCCGGGTGCCACCTCGTGGCCCCCGGCCGTGAGCCGCTCCTGGGCGGTGCGCAGGAGCGGCTCGGTCGGGAGGGTGAGGGAGACGGCCACCCTGGGACGGTCTCCGCGCACCAGGTGGGTGCAGCCGAACGCGGCCTCGGGGAGGGCGAGTTCGGCCGCCAGCGTGTGGAGCAGGTGGTCGGCCGCGCGGAGGTCTCTCACACCCGCGTCCACCGTCAGGGCGTACGGCGTCACGAGGGCAGGACCCACACCGGGTTGGAGTAGAACCACAGGTCGCGCCACGGGTCGGCGTCGCCGACGACGTCGATCGCGGGGCCCGCGGGGTCGACGGCGGCGCCCATCGGGCCGACGGCGTTGCGGTTGCCGTCGGTGCCGCGGACCCGGACGTAGACGGGGCGGTCGACCCTGCCGAGGTCGTAGGTGAGGCGGACCGTGCCGGTCGACTTGTTCACCTCGTACGACTTGACCACCTTGGCCGTCGGCGCGGTGAAGGTGTCCTTGTCCGCGACCGGGCCGGTCACATCGCCCTGGATGACGTCCACACGGGCGAGCTTCGGCACGAAACCGGCCCAGTTGGCGCCGCCGGCCATCGCCACGTCCACCGTCAGCGTGACGCTCGTGCCCCTGCGGACGTGCAGGGCGCCGCCCAGTGTGGCCCAGCGGTAGCCGCCCCTCACCCGGACGTCGAGGCCGCTCAGGAGCTGTCCGTGGTCGACCCAGATGCGGCCGGCGCGGATGCCGTCCATCACGGCGGCGTAGGAGAAGCCGTCGGCGCCGACGTGGGTACGGCTGTACTGGCCGGGCCAGTAGTCGCCCTCGGTGAGGTCGATCTTGCCGCCGTAGACCGGATCCTCGTACTTGCCGTTGGCCTCGTAGTCGCTGTTCGGGCCGCGGACCGCCGTGTCGGTGTAGACGTTGTGGGAGTCGGAGTTGGCGGTGATCCACCAGGGCCTGCCCTCGGCGAGGAGGCTGTCCCACAGGCCCCCTACGGTGGCGGTCATCCAGTCGAAGCCGCCCCAGGTGCGGTAGCTCTCCAGGGGGTAGCCGGGGAAGGAGTTGGCGCCCGGGCTGCCGTCGTACAGGCCGCGGGCCCGGCCCATGCCGAGGTCCGCCGGGATCCCGGCGGCCTGGTGGCCGGGGGCGCCCTCCATGCCGACGGCGATGCGGCGGCTCCCGGTGGCGTCGCGCCAGGCGCGGATCTCGTGCGGCGAGTCGATGCCCTTGCGCGCCGGGTGGTTGGCGAGCATGAGGACGTCCTTGACCTTGCGGCGCCTGACCTGGTCGGCGAGGAAGGTCAGGCCCGCGACGGCGAGCGCCTCGTTGGCGGGCGTGGAGTCCCCGGCGTCCTTGACCCTGCCGTCGTAGTCGGTCTCGAACTGCTGGAGGACGGCGACCTCGTTGCGGCCGGGGTGCACGAAGACGGTGCCGTGCTCGGCGGCGGGGATGTTCCACTCCAGGCCCTGGAAGACGAGGGTGTCCCGGTGGGCGGCGCGGGCCTGCCTGATGTCCGGGTTGACCTTCTCCACGCCGATCTTCGCGTGGGTCTCGTTGCCGTGGTCGGTGATGACCAGCCAGTCCATGCCGTGCCGGGCACCCTGGCGGACCTGGTCGGAGACGCGGTACTTGCCGTCGTTGCTGTACTGGGTGTGGATGTGGTGGTCACCGGCCAGCCACAGGAAGCCGTGGGTCCTGCGGCCGCCGGAGGCGGGGGCTTCGGCGGCGGAGGCGGACGGAGAGGCGGCGGCCGCGGTCGGGGCGACGATGCTCGCGGCGGTCAGGCCGGCGCCCAGCAGGCCCGCCCGGCGCAGCAGGGTGCGGCGCGACTGCTGCTCGGGGGTCAGCGCCTCGTCGGGCACGGCGGGGTCGAAGGCGGCGGGCAGGGTGGCCGCCGCCTCGTCGTGCGCGTGATCGTGGTCGTGCCCGTGGTGGTGGTGATGGCCGTGCGCGTGCCCGTGCCCCATGAACGCCTCCTGCGATGCCATTGTGTGGAGGATCAAGGCGAAACATGAACATTGAACGAGCGGCGTGTGGCCGTCGGGCGCCACGGACGCTACAGAACTCCCCGTCTTTCACTGTTTCCTCAACGGCCCTTGTACGTCACCCTGGTTGACATCGAACCTGAGCAACACTCACCTTCTTGGTCACCCACCTTCGCCACCCACCGGAGACTCCCCCACCATGAGAAGACTCATCGGCACGCTCGCGGCGGCCGCGCTGGCCGTCACCGGCCTCACCGCCACCGCGGCCACGCCCGCGACGGCCGCCACCTCCGGGTCCTTCAACGTCCTGACGTACAACATCGCGGGCCTCCCGCTAGGCCTCGGCGACAGCGATCCCGAGACGAACACGCCGCTCATCGGACAGCGCCTCGCCCCGTACGACATCGTCAACGTCCAGGAGGACTTCAACTACCACGCTGCGCTGTACGCCAACGACAACCACCCCTACCGCACGGCGACGAGCGGCGGCGCGCTCTTCGGCGACGGCCTCAACACCCTCTCGGACCATCCCTTCGAGGACTTCCAGCGGGTGAAGTGGAAGGACTGCACCGGCACCAACTGCCTGACCCCGAAGGGCTTCACCCTCGCCCGGGTGCGCCTCGCCGAGGGCGTGTTCGTGGACCTCTACAACGTCCACACCAACGCCGACTCCGACGACGCCGCGCTCGCCGCCCGCCGCGCCAACGTCAAGCAGCTCTCGGACTTCATCCAGGCCAATTCGGCCGGCAACGCGGTGATCGTCATGGGCGACACCAACACGCGCTACACCCGCACCGGCGACAACATCCGCACCCTCGTCGGCGAGAACGGCCTGACCGACGCCTGGGTGGAGCTGGTCAAGGGTGGCACGCCCCCGGCGGCGGGCAGCGACGCGCTGGTGTGCGACGGGGCGGCCCCGACCAACGACTGCGAGGTCGTGGACAAGGTCCTCTACCGCGGCAGCGACCTGCTGACCCTCGACGCCACCCGCTACAGCAACGACTGGGCGAAGTTCCTGCGCGAGGACGGCAAGCACCTCTCGGACCACTTCCCGCACGCGGTCGACTTCTCCTACACCCTCAACCCGTCCCTCAGGGCGAGCGACTTCTTCGGCGGCCCGCACGGCACGGCCTTCAACGACGCCGACGACCTGCCGGCCACGCCCGCGCCGCGCACCCTGACCCTGCGCGGCGCCTCCCGCCTGGACGCGCTGTCCCTGACCCACGACGGCGGCACCACCCTCACCCACGGCGGCACGGGCGGCACGGCGGCGTCCCTGACCCTGGCCTCCGGCGAGCACCTGACCGCCGTGAAGCTGACGCAGGGCAAGAAGGACGGCCGTACCAGGATCTTCTCGGCGTCCTTCACCACGGACCGGGGCCGCACGCTGGCCTCCGGCACGGCGACGTCGGACGCCAGGACCTTCACGGCGCCGTCGGGCTGGCAGATCGTCGGATTCACGGGGCGGTCCGGCGACGAGATCGACAAGCTGGGCGTGCTGTACGCGCCGATCCGCTGATCATTGGTCACAGTGCCCGGGCAAGGAGCCGTTCCAGTGCCACGGTGACGTGGGCCGGGCACTGGTCCATCACCCAGTGGCCCGCGTCGTCGAACATCGTCAACTCGGCGTGTGCAATACGCTCGGCGAGTTCGACGGCGATCGCGGGCCTGAGGTAGACGTCCCTGCGGCCCCACACGATCGCGGTGGGGCACCGGATGTCGCCGAGCCGCCGACGCAGCTCGGGGCGGACCGTGACGCGGTAGTCGCCGAAGAAGTGGACCAGCCAGCGGCGGCCCTCGGGCGTGTCCATCCAGTCGACATGGCTGTCCAGCAGCTCTTCGTCGAGGTGGCCGCCGCGTACCAGCCCCCCGAGCGAACGGCGGTGCAGGCCGGCGAGCGGGAGCCGTGCCGTCAGTGCCCGCAGCCCGGGGGTGCGCCCGCCCAGGGTGAGCAGGCCGAAGGCGGCGTACCAGCGGGGCACGAAGGAGGACTGGGCGCGGCTGTTGAGGATGGCCAGCCGGCGTACCCGCTCTGGGTGGGCCTGGGTGAGGCCGAGCGCGAGGAAACCGCCGTAGTCGTGCCCGAACAGGTTCACGGCGTCGATGCCGAGGGCGTCGAGCAGCCGGCCGACGCGGGCGACCTCGGTGTTGTAGTCGAACCGCAGGTGCAGCGGTCGTTCGGACTCTCCCCAGCCGAGGAGGTCCGGCGCGATCACCCGGTACCGGCGCGCCAGTGCCGGGATCTGGTGGCGCCAGCAGCGGTGGTCGGCCGGGTAGCCGTGCAGGAGCAGCACCGGCTCGCCGTCGGCGGGCCCCGATTCCCAGCACGCCACGCGGGCCCCGTCCACCACGACCGACCGGGCCCGGATCGTCTCCGCGCCGGGGCCGTTTGTGCTCATCGTCTCTCCCACCTGTTCGTCTCGCCGGCCTGCCCGGTAGAGCGGATGAGCGGAGCGCGGCGGGGAACGCCCGTGCTCCGCACGCGATGACGTACCCACCCGAGGGACACCCGCGAACCGTCCGCGCGTCCGACTCACCGAAAGGGGCACCCCGTTCACTCGCTGCGCAACACCTGTGCGATCGTCAGCCGCCCCGCCCTGCGCGCCGGTACGAACGCCCCCAGCACCGCGATCACCAGTCCCGCGAGGGCGAGTCCGGCCAGGGCCGGGGCCCGCCACACGTCCGTCATGTACGGCGGCAGGGAGATGTCCACGGCGCCCGCCATGCGGGGGATCACCAGCTCGTAGCCCGCCACGCCCAGCGGGATGCCGAGCAGCGAACCGATCGCGCCGAGCACGGCCATCGACGTCACCGTCATCGCCGTGACCTGCCGCGGCGTCATACCGATCGACTTGAGCATGCCCAGGTCCCGCCTGCGGTCGCGGGTGTTGAGGACGACCGTGTTGAAGACGCCGAGGGCGGCGACCAGGGCGAGCATCAGGGTGAGGGCAAAGGCTGAGCCGACGATGGTCTTCGTGATGGTGTTGGCGCCCCGCACATCCGGTGTGGTCCCGGCGTCGGCGGCGCGGGCGGCTCGGGCGTAGGCGGCCGGGTCGGTGCCGGCGCGGAGCGCGACGTGGTAGGCGATGGGCTTCTCGTCCGGCGCCAGCGCCGTCAGGGTCGGCCAGTCGGCGGCCACGACCCGGGCGTTGCTCTCCATGAACTCCCCCACCACCAGCACCCGTTCGGACCGCCCGCCCTTCTCCAGGCGCACCCGGTCGCCGACCTGTACGCCGTTCTGCCGCAGGAAGGCCGAACCGGCGACGATCTCGCCGCTCGCCCGCATCCACCGGCCGTCGGTGAGCACATTGCCCAGAGCGGGCCGGTCGCCGCGGCGGGCTTCGAGGATCACCGGATGCGCGGAGCCCGCCAGGCGTACGTCGACGGAAGCCCGGGCGGTGATCGCGCTCGCGCCCGGCAAACCGCCCAGCAGCGACTGGAGTTCGGGGTCGTCGTGCTCCGGCTGGATCTCCTTGCCGTTCTTGAAGTTCGAGGCGTACACGGTCACCTGATAGGCGTCGCGGCCGGCGTTGCCGAACCGGTTCATGGTCGTCGCGAGGCCGGTCGCGAACGTCACCGTGGTCACGCCGAGGACCACGGCGGCCAGCGTCAGCGCGCTGCGGCCGGGCCGGGCGAACGGCAGGCCCATGCCGAGGCTCACCGAGCGCGGCAGCCTGCTGCCGGCCAGCTTGCGCTGGATGCCCAGGGCGCGGCCGGCGCGTGGGGCGCTGCCCGCGCTGATCGCCCGGGCGGCCGGCATCCGGTGGGCGCGCAGTGCGGGGGCGAGCGCGGCGAGGAGGCAGACCGCGGGCATGCCGAGCAGGGTGAGGGCGTTCACCCAGGCGGCGACGGAGACACTGTCGTGCAGCACCCCGGCGTCGGGTCCCATGAACACGAACTCGAAGAAGGGGCGCGCGATCAGGTTGCCGACGGCCGTGCCGAGCACGCACCCGGCCACCGCCGGCACGGAGATCATCGTGAGGTGGACGGCGACCACCTGCCCCGGCGTGAAGCCGATCGCCTTGAGCACGCCGATGTGCCGGAACCCGGAGATCACGGCCCCGCTGACCACGTTGGCGATGATGAGCACCGCGACCGCGATGCCCAGGATGCCGAAGGCCATCAGATACGGGGTGTAGGCCCGGGCCGAGCTGCTCACCTGGTGCTTGAGGGTGAGGTACGACCGGGAGGCGGTGAGCGCGTCCGCGGGGAGCGCGTCGGTCACCGTGCCGAGCTGTGCGCGCAGCCGGTCGTCCGAGGACGCGTCCGGGAAGCGGAACAGCATCTGGGTGGCCGTCGGCCGCAGGGCGTCGATCTGCTCGGGCGCGACCCAGGCGTCCGCGGTGCGGCTCAGGTCGAAGGCGAACCCGACGACGGTGAGGTCCGGTCCGCCCGAGGGCATCGGGAGCCGCTTGCCGAGGTCGTCCGCCGTCCAGTCGGACTGCCGGTTCAGCACGACCTCGCCGGGCCGGGTCGCCCAGCGGCCGGCCCACAGGTCGAGCCGGTCGACGGGGCCGCCGGGGTCGGCGCGGCCGACGACGGTGATCTCGGCGCCGAGGCCGAAGTGCAGGGTGTTGTCCGCGAGTTCGACCGTGGCCTGCGCGTAGGGACCGGCGGCGGCCTCGACGCCGGGCCGCCGGGCCGCCTCGGCCAACCGCTCCTCGGAGACCTTCGCCGGGTCGAACACGGCGACCACATGCGGTCCGCGCTGCTTGCCGAAGGCCTTGTCGAAGGGTGCGGAGGCCGCGTCGAGCAGGCCGAGGGCCACCACCATGGCCACGGTCGAGGTCAGGGTGACCAGCGCGATGACGAGGGTCTGGAGCCTGCGCCGCCGTACTGCCGCGCGGGCGGCGCGCCATACGGCCCTCATGCGGACGGCTCCAGGGTGTGCTCGCCGGTGACCCGGCCGTCGGCGAACTCGACGAGGCGGCCGGCGCAGCGCCGGGCGAGATGCTCGTCGTGGGTGACCAGGATCAGGGTCTGGCCGATCTGGTTGAGGTCGAGCAGCAGGTCCATCACCTGCTCCCCGGAGCGGCTGTCCAGGGCGCCGGTCGGCTCGTCGGCCAGCAGCAGGGCGGGGCGGTTCATCAACGCCCTGGCCACGGCGACGCGTTGGCGCTCGCCGCCGCTGAGCACGGCCGGGTAGGCGCCCCGCCGGTCGGCGATGCCGAGCTCGTCGAAGAGCTCCAGGGCGCGGCGGCGGGCCTGCCGGGCCGGGGTGCCCGTCAACTGCGCGGCCAGCGCCACGTTGTCGAGGGCCGACAGGTCGTCGACCAGGTTGAAGAACTGGAAGATCATGCCGATCCGGCGCCGCCGGTACAGGGCGAGCCCCTTCTCGCTCAGCTCCCCCACGTTCTCCCCGTGCACGACGACCGTGCCGTCCGTCGGCCGGTCGAGGCCGGCGATCATGTTGAGGAGCGTGGACTTCCCGCACCCCGACGGCCCCATCACCGCGACCGCCTCCCCGGCCCGGATCTCCAGCGACACACCGGCCAACGCGGTGGTCTCGCCGTACTCCTTGCGCACGCCGTCGAGTCGTACGACGGCCTGTGTCCTGCTGTCCTCACCGCTCATGGACAGGACGCTACGAGGCGGGCCCGGGCCCGGACATCCCTCTCCCGATGGCTCCTGGCCGGGCGCCTCATCCTGTGGATGCAGGGCCTGCATCTCCCGGCCGATGCGCTCGCGCTGACCGTCTGCCAGGGTGAACCCCATGGGGGACTGGGATGCGGGCTGGGTCACGGCGGCGGTGGCGGGTGCGGCCGTACTGGTGCTGGCCGTCGCTCTGCTGCGGACGCGGCGCCGCTGGCGGGATGCCGTCGGGGAGCGCGGCTGGCTGCTGGAGCGGGAGCGGGAGAGCGCGGCCCGGGCGGCGGTGACGGCCGAACGCGACCGGATCGCCCGCGAGTTGCACGACATCGTCAGCCACACCGTCAGCCTCATGGTCGTCCAGGCCGGCGCCGCCCGCGAGGCGATGGTCACGATGCCGGACGAGGCCTCGACGGCCCTGCGGGCGGTGGAGGACGCCGGGCGGGGCGCGATGACGGACCTGCGGCATCTGCTGGGACTGCTGGCCCCGTCGGCGAGCGGCGAGGACGAAGGCACGGACGGCACACGGGACGAGCCCGCCGCCGACCTCACCCCTCAGCCCGGCCTGGACCGGCTCGGCCAACTGGTCGACCGCGTCTCCTTCGCGGGCCTGCCGGTCGAGGTCCGTGTCTCCGGAGAGCCCCGCCCACTTCCGCAGGGCATCGACGTGACGGCGTACCGCATCGTCCAGGAGGCGCTCACCAACGCGCTCCGGCACGGCGACGGGGGCAAGGCCGAGGTCACCGTGCGGTACGCGGACCACGCGCTGCGGGTGGAGGTGCTGAACACCGGCCCGAGCGTGCTGACCGGCACGGCACCGAAGCGGCCGCGGCTGCGGGAGGGCACCGGGCGCGGCCTGCTGGGGCTGCGGGAGCGGGTCGCGGTGTACGGCGGTGATCTGGACGCCCGACGGCGGCTCGGCGGCGGCTACCGCGTGCGGGCCCGCATCCCCCTGGACCGCCCGTGACCGAACCTGCTCCCCGCGTCCTGATCGTCGACGACCAGACGCTGATCCGCACCGGGTTCCGGCTGATCCTGACCGTCCGCGGCATCGAGGTGGTCGGCGAGGCGGCGGACGGCGTGGAGGCGGTGTCGATGGCGCGCGAACTCGCCCCGGACGTGGTGCTGATGGACATCCGCATGCCGAACATGGACGGCCTGGACGCCACCCGGCGCATCCTCCGACAGGCCCCGGACTGCCGGGTGCTGATGCTGACGACCTTCGACCTGGACCGCTACGTCTACACCGCCCTGTCGATCGGGGCGAGCGGCTTCCTCCTCAAGGACGTCACGCCCGAGCACCTGGCGGCGGCCGTACGCCTGGTCGGCACCGGCGACGCCCTGCTGGCCCCCGCCATCACCCGCCGCCTGGTGGAACGCTTCGCGAAGGACCCAGCCGCCCATCCGCCCACCGTCCCCGCCGACCTGGCGAGCCTGACACCCCGCGAACTGGAGGTCCTGACCCTCCTGGGCCGGGGCCTGTCCAACACGGAACTGGCCGCCCGGCTCACCCTGAGCGAGGCCACGGTGAAGTCCCACGTGGCCCGCATCTTCGCCAAGCTGTCCCTGCGGGACCGGGCCCAGGCGGTCGTGCTGGCGTATGAGACGGGGTTGGTGCGGGCGGGCGACGGCGCCGGGCACTAGCATCTCGCCTGGACACCCTAGGTTTTCTGTGGTCGGAGAACGCAGGAGGACACACGCCCATGGCCCGCGCAGGACTCACCGCCGACCGCCTCGCCGCGGCGGCGGCCGAGCTGGCCGACGAGGTCGGATTCGACCAGGTCAGCCTGTCCGCGCTGGCCCGGCGGTTCGGGGTGAAGGACGCGAGCCTGTACTCGCACGTCAGGAATCTGCAGGACCTGCGGACGCGGGTCGCGCTGCTGGCCGGCGGCGAGATGATCGACCGGATCGCCGCGGCGGTGGCGGGACGCGCCGGCAAGGACGCGCTCGTGGCGTTCGCGGACGCGTATCGCGCCTACGCGCTCGAGCACCCGGGGCGTTACGCGGCGACCCAGATCCGCATCGACCAGAGCCTCGTCGCCGACTCCCCCGCCATGCGCCGCACCGCCGAGATCACCTACGGCATGCTGCGCGCCTACGGCCTCGCCGAACCCGACCTCACCGACGCCGTCCGCCTGCTGCGCAGCACCTTCCACGGCTTCTGCTCCCTGGAGTCCACCGGCGCGTTCGGCGACCCCCGCGACGTACGCGAGTCGTGGGAGCGCACTGTCGACGCCCTGCACGTGGCGCTCGCGAACTGGCCGCGCAAGGAGCACGACCGGCGCCCACCCCAGTTGTCACCCTGACCACTTAGACTGGAAACTTCGCGGAGGTCACACGCCGCCACCACGGGGGAGGGAGCGTCTTGTCCCAACAGCAGCTCGGACGCGGCCCTTTGAGGTCCCGTCGCCCCGGCCCCACGCCGCCCGCTCCCGACGGGGAACGCTCGGACAACTCGCCTCCGGCGCGCTTCGTCGGCTGGCTCGGCGGGCTCGGGGCAGCGGCCGCCGGGTACGGCGTGTTCCAGTTTCTGTTCAGCGTGCTGCCCGACTCCATCGACGGTGCGGCCGCCCGGTATCTGATCTCCGGCGTCAGCGGACTCGGCACCTTCGTCGCGGCCTGGCTGGCGGCGGGCCTGCTGCGGGCGCGGGCGGCGGCCGCTCCCGCCGCGGCCCCCGTCGTGGGGCCGGCCGCGATGGCTCCGGGGGCGCCCGGACCGCTGCCGCGGGTCTTCGCCGCCGCCTACGACACCCTCGTCGAGCAGGTGTCGGTCGTGCCGGACCCCGAGCGCGGCCGGCTCACCGGCTGGCCGCACTCCCTCGGCGAGGACACTCCGTCGCGGCCCACGCCCGTCGGCACCGCGTACGGCCTGCACATCATGCTCGACCTCGGCGTGCCCGAGGGACGGCTGAGCACCGGCGACCTGGTGGACACGCTGTGGCGGCTGCGGCTGCCCGAGGGCGGCTGGTCGGCGCGCTCGCAGGGGTCCGAGCCGCGTCCGGAGGTCACCGCGCTGGTGCTGGGCGCGCTGGCCCGGGCGGGCGCCTCCGCGGAGCTGCTGGCGGCGGAGGTGGACCGCTGCGCCAACGGGTTCACCCGCCGACTCGACCGCACCGGGCACGAGTCGACCCATGTCGTGACGACCGTGCTGCGCGGGCTGCTGCGCGCCGCGCCCCGCTCCGACATCCTGCCCGTGCTGCGCGAGGCCCTCGCGGACGGCGCGATCAGCGACCCCCGCCGCGACCATCTGCGCGCCTGGGGCTACCGCCTCCAGCCCCCGTACGGCAGCCCGTCCCCGCTGCACACCGCCCAGGCCGTCGTCGCCCTCGACCGGGCCGCCCGGGCGCTGGGCGAGGAGGGCGACGCGCGCGCCGCCCGCGCCCGTGCCGCCCGCGAGGACGGCATCCGCTGGCTGCTGTCCTGCCCGGACGCCCCGCACGACACCTGCCCGGACCTGGCCAACCTCCACGAGGAGGTACGCCGCCCCCGCACGGACGACCCGACCCGCCACGAGGTGCTGAACGTACGGCACTTCACCGCCTCCTGGCTGGCCCGCGCCCTGCTCTCGCCGGGCGCCCTGGAGATCGCCCGCGCCGAGGGGCTTCAGGACGAGCTGCGGGTGCGGCTGGAGGGGGCGATGGCCGCGGTGTGGGCGGGGCAGACGGACGGCATCTGGCGGTGGGGCCCGGGTGAGAGCACCGAGGAGCGGCGGCCGATGTGGATGACCTATCAAGGTCTTTCGGCGCTGCGCGCGCATGCCGTATGGATGTACCAGCCGGGTGGCTGAAGTCGCTGTTGAAGAGCGGGAGTCGGAGGACGGGTGCATGGGTGGTCGGCAGGTCCTGGCGGCGCAGCGGCTGCTGTCCGGGGCGCTGGGCGATGACCCGCCCGGGCACGAGCTGGTCACCGCGGCACGCTCCGTAGTCACCGAACTCGGCTCCCCCGAGCGGCTGCTGGAGCTGATCGCCGAACTCGCCTCCGGCGAGGGCGATCCGGAGAGCTGCGCCCCACTGTCGTACCGTCATGTGCTCGGCTTCGACAAGCTGTTGCTGATCGACGGCGGCCCGCGCCAGATGCTGCGAGCGCATGTGTGGCACCCCGGCGCCGGGGCGATCGGCAAGGAGGACATCCACAACCACCGTTCTCCGCTGGCCTCCTGTGTCGTGCGGGGCCGACTGGCGATGGAGCTATATGAGGTCGACGACAGTGCAGGCGGGGTCGCGGCGGCGCGGTACGAGGAGTCGCTGGCGGAGAGTTCGGCCGACTGGGTGCTCACGCCGGCCGGTCCGGCGCGGCTGCGGCTGACGCATGTGGGCCAGTACGCGGCGGGCAGCTCCTATGCCCTGCCCGCGCACACCCTGCACCGGGCGTGGTGCGACACGGACGCGCCGACGGTGACGCTGTTCCTGGAGACGGGCGCCGAACGGCGCAGCCACACCGATGTGTTCACGGCGGCGGGCCCGCATCCGGGCGCGGTGGCGAAGGTGCCGCTGACGACGGCGGAGTATCTGGCGGCGCTGCGAGGACTGGCGGAGCAGCTCCGCACATAGGTCACTCAGGTCGGCTCAGGTCACTCAGGCGAAGGCCTGCCGGACGATGTCGAGGTTGTACGCGTCGATGTCGACGCTCGTCAGGTCGGCGCGGGCGAGCCAGGCGGAGTCCTGGTCGGGCTCGGGCAGGGTGATCGCCCCGGTCAAGGGCCTGACCAGGAAGTTCTCCTGCCAGTTCTTGATCTCGTGCCCCTGGTAGTCGCTGACGAAGGACGACTCGCCGATCCGGCTGACGATCTCGCCGAGCAGCCCGGTCTCTTCCTTCAGCTCGCGCAGGGCGCCGTCCTCGGGACTCTCACCGGGCTCCAGCTTCCCGCAGGGAACACCCCAGACCCGGGGCAGGAACCGCTCCTTCTCGCTGCGGCGCACCAGGAGCACCCGCTGCTGGTCGTCCATCACGACGGCGGCCGCCAGTCGCCTGTCGCCGGGGATGTCCATGGTCATGGTTCCTCGGTCCCTCGCCGGTGATGAGTCCAAAGTGTCTGATACCCGGGAAAGCTTCAAGCCTAACAGGGCCTACGCCTCGTCGCTGTGAGTCAGGTCGCTTCGCCGGCTGAGCGCGTCCACATCGCCGTACGAGGGCACGACCCCACCCGGCGTCCGCCCCTCCCGGATCTCCCCCATGGCCTCCACCGCCGCGCCCAGCGCCCGCCGGTAGAGCAGCGAGCCGAGGCTGATGCGGCGGACGCCGAGGCCGGCGAGTTGGGGGACGGTGGGGCCGGCCGGGGTGTAGAGGATGTTGAGGGGGACGTCGAGGTGTCTCACCAGGTCGGCGATCTGCCGTGGTTCGGTGACTCCCGGCACGAACACCCCGTCCGCGCCCGCCTGTTGATAGACATCGAGGCGGTCCTTCGTGTCCGCCTCCCCGCCGCCCAGCCAGTACGTGTCGGTGCGGGCGTTGACGAAGAGGACCGGGGCGGCGGCCTTGACGGCGGCGATCTTCGCGGCGTGCGGCGCGGGCGGGCCGAGACGGTCCTCCAGGTTGATGCCGACGGCTCCCACGGCGGCCAGCTCCCGGGCGAACTCCCCCACCTCGTCGGGGTCGTCGCTGTAGCCGTCCTCCGCGTCGACGGTCAGCAGGTACGGTCCCGAGCCGAGGGCGAAGGCCAGGCGGAGGGTCTCGTCGCGGGTGGCCGACGCCCCGTCGGGCAGGCCGACGGCCGCCGCGACCCCGAGGCTGGTCGTGCCGATCGCGGGGAACCCCTGCGCGGCGAGCGCCCGCGCCGAGGCGTGGTCCCAGGCGTTGGGGAGGAGCAGGGGTTCGTCGCCGTGATGGAGTTCGGCGAACGGGTGCTTGTGGGCGGATTCCGTCATGTCAGGCACGCTAGGCCCACGTCAGTTCGGTGGCCACCGAAGTGCATGACTTCCGCAAGACCCGTCAGCCCCGTACGCCGACACCCTCCCCGTCCACCAACCGCACCCGGACCTCACGCCCGTCGCTCCAGCGGACGCGCAGCCCGTCCTCGCCGTCCACGTGCACGGACACCAGCTCCTCCAGCGGCGCGGGGTCCGGCTCGGCCGTGAGGCGGGCGAGGGCGACGAAGAGGGTGGGTCCGTCGCCGGTGACACCGGAGAGGTCGCGGCTCAGACCGGTGACGGGCCGCAGCTCGGCGCGTACACCGTCCCCGCAGGCCCACCCGGTGACCCGCACCGGCGTCCCCGGCTCCGCCCCCGCCACCAGATGGGCCCGCACCTCCACGGCCCCCTGCGCGAGCACCACGTTGGTCACCCGGACCGACTCACCGACCGAGTGCCGGGATGCCACCCAGCCCTCCCCGGCCCCCAGCGGCACGATGTCCGTACGGCTCGGGTCGCCGCCGACGAGCACGCTGTTGTCGTACGACGGTGCGGGCCGGGTGGCCGTCGAGTAGGCGAGGCGCGTGTAGTACGGGTCGTAGCGGACGTCCTCGCTGCCGTGGTTGTGGAGCCGCACGACGCCGTCCGAACTCGTGGACTGCAGCAGCCAGTTGGGGGCGGCGATCGGCGTGATCGCGTCCGCGCGCTCGGCCGGGCCCGGTTCCTCCGTCGCCGTCCAGACCTCGTGCTCCGCCGGCAGGAGCAGGGCGAGGAAGCCCTTGCTCGCCCAGTACGGGGAGGCCGGACCCGAATAGCCTTGCAGGACCGTCTCGTCGGGGCCGTGCCAGCCGAGGGTGAGCAGGCCGTTCGTGTCCACCGCGCCCCGCTGGAGGAAGTACCTCAGCGCACCGGAGGCCAGCCGCCGGGTCTCGCCCGGCGACAGCGGCGTACGGCCGGTGAGCGCGCCCAGCCACAGCGGAGCCGTCGTCGCGAACCGGTACGTCAGGGAGCGGCCCTGGTGCATCGGCGCGCCGTCGCCGCCGAACAGGCGGGCGTAGTCGTCGAGATGGCGCGAGAGCCGTCCCCCGTACAGCTCCAGCAGCCTCTCGTCCCGGGCCAGCCACGCGTGCAGCACCGGATACAGGTGCATCGCCCAGCCGTTGTAGTAGTCGTACTTCCGGCCGTCGCCGTCCGTGTACCAGCCGTCGCCGACGTACCAGTCCTCGATCCGCTCCAGGCCCCGGTCGATCGCCTTGCCGGACTCCTCGGTCTCGTACCCGATCTCCTTCAGGAAGCCGCCCACCGTCACCGGGAACAACTCCCAGTTGCAGGGCCAGGCTTCGGCGGTGAGCCCGTCTCCGAGCCAGGCCGCCGCCCGCTGTCGTACGTCGTCGTCCAGCCGGTCCCACAGCAGCGGCCGGGTCAGCCGCAGCGCGAGCGCGATCGACGCCGCCTCGACCAGCGGCTGGCTGCGGTCCTCGATCCGGGGCCAGACTCCTGACGTGCCGGCCGCGAGCCCGTCGGCGTACCGCTCCAACGCGGTCTCGTCCCGGCGGAAGGCCGCGAGCAGCAGCGTCCGGGCGTACCCCTCCAGGCCGTCGGAGAGACGGCCCGACCAGCTCTCCCGGTCGCCGGGGAAGTGGTAGAGGGCGCGGTCCTCGGTGGCGTACGGCTCCACCGCGGCCAGCAGGGCGTCGGCGGCCGCCTCCCAGTGGGCGCGGGTGTAGCCGGTGTACGGGCTGAGGGTGCGGTCGTCGGGCGGCAGGTGCATGGTTCTCATTCCGGCTCGAGAAAGATCGGACCTGGGGCGCCCCGGTTCCGGTCGAGACGCCCCAGGGGTTCATCCCACCCGCACCTGGCCCTGGGGCACCAGATGCCGGGCGACGAGTTCGTCGCGGACGAGGCTCGCGTACACCGTGGCGCCGTGCACCGAGGTGTGGGTGTTGTCCCGTTTCTCGTTGTAGAGGTACAGCGCCTTGGACGCCTCCACGCCCAGGGACTCCACCAGCGCCTTGGTCTTCGCCGTCAGGTCGATCAGGGGGACCTCCCGGTCGGCGGCGACCGAGCGGATGACCGCGGGGTGGTTCACGCCCAGGCCGTTGACCAGCAGGGCCGTGCCATTGTTCAGCGTGCCGTCGGAGTTGAACCAGCGGCGCACGATCGGGGTGACGAGGACCGGCTCGCCGCCCTTGGCGCGCACGCCGTCCACCAGTGTCTCCAGATTCGCGCGGTACGTCGCCCCGTCGGTCGTCTTGTCGTTGTGGGCGAGCTGGATCAGGACCAGGTCGCCGGGGCGGATGCGGGGCTCGACGGTGGCCCACAGGCGGGGGTCGGCGAGATAGCTGACCGTGCTCTCGCCGGAGTCGGCGTGGTTGGCGACGGACAGGCCCTTGCGCAGGTACTGCGGCAGTTGCTGGCCCCAGCCGGAGTACGGGTCGCCGGGCTGGTCGCAGAGTGTGGAGTCGCCGACGAGGAGGATCTGGCGGGCACGGCGGGCGGGAGTGACCTTGATGTCGGCCAGTGCGGGGGCCGCGCCGCCGAGCAGCAGGTCGAGGCCGGGGGTGCCCTCGGGGCCCGTCGGCTCACCCTCGGGGGTGCGCACGTCGACGGTGAAGCTGCGCGCCACCCGCTGCCCCGCCGGTGCGGATGTCTCGGGGAGCAGGGTGCGACGCGTCTCCCCGACGATGCTCGTGCTCGACTCCGCCTCGCCGCCGAGGAGGACCTTCACGTCGTAGGTACCGGGCGGGACGTCGAAGTGGCAGGCGGTGGCGGTGCAGTGGGCGTCGGCGCGGGCCTGGGCCGGTGTCGCGGTCAACGCGGTTCCCAGGGTGGCCGCCACCAGTACGGCGGTGCTGAAACGTCTCATACGCGACTCCTCGCTCGGACGGACCCGGCGTGCGCCTGGACCGTACCCGTTTCGACAAGCGCTTTCTAGACCGTGCACCCAGACAACAGAACATGCCAGTCCAACCTTGGCGCAAGCCCTTTCGCGAAATCGATTCAACTGTCACTCTGCACAGCACTCGCACCCCCACACCGAAGGAGGCACCCCCATGTCCGGATCCCCCGACAGATCCGTTCACCGCCGCACCTTCGTCCTCGGCGCCACGGCCGCCGCAGGCACGGCGGCACTCGCCGGCACGGCGCGCGCCGCGGCCTTCGGCTGGCGCGACGACGGCTCGAACTACGTCGTCGACACCGGCGCCGACCTCGTCTTCAAGGTCAGCAAGTCCAACGGCGACCTGACCTCGCTGATCTACCGGGGCACGGAGTACCAGGGCTACGGAGGCAAGAACTCGCACATCGAGTCCGGCCTCGGCAGCTCCACGGTGTCCATCAGGCAGTCGGGTTCGACGATCCTGATCTCGGTCGCGTACGGCACGCTGCGGCACTACTACGCGGCCCGCAGCGGCGAGAACAACATCTACCTGTGGACGAACAAGGCCGACACGTCCGTCTCGGCGACCCGCTACATCCTGCGGGTGCGCAAGGGCCTGTTCCTCAACGACGAGCCCGACTCCTACACCTACGCGCCCACCACCGTCGAGGCCTCGGACGTGTTCGCCAAGTCCGACGGCCAGACCCGCTCCAAGCACTATTCGAGGCTGCGGGTCATGGACTACGACTACATCGGCTGGTCGGGCGGCGGCGTCGGCCTGTGGATCGTGCGCAGCAACCACGAGAAGGCCTCCGGCGGCCCGTTCTACCGCTCCCTGCTGCGCCACCAGAGCGCGGACGGCGGCGGCCTGTACGAGATCCTGTACTACGGCCAGAACCAGACCGAGGCCCAGCGCTTCGGCCTCCAGGGCCCGTACGTCATCGCCCTCACGGACGGCGGGGCGCCCTCCGCGTCGCTGTTCCCGGGCACGCTGACCACCTCGTGGGCGGACTCGCTCGGCATGTCCGGGTACGTCGGCGCGGGCGGGCGCGGCAAGGTGGCCGGGGTCGGGATCGCCGGGCGGAACACGGCGTACCCGTACACCGTCGGGCTCGCCAACTCGGCGGCCCAGTACTGGGGTTCGGCGCGCTCCTCGGACGGCTACTTCTCGATCGGGGGCGTGCTGCCGGGGACGTACACCCTGACCGTCTTCAAGGGCGAACTCGCCGTGCACACGGGGTCGGTGACGGTTACGGCCGGTGCCACGACCACCCTGAACACCCTCACGATCCCGTCCTCCAACGACCCGGCCAACGCCGCGGCCATCTGGCGGATCGGCGACTGGAACGGCACGCCGAGCGGCTTCAAGAACGCCGAGCTGATGACGTACGCGCATCCGTCCGACGTCCGGGCGGCGCCCTGGACCGGCAATGTCGTCATCGGCAACAACGAGACGTCGGCCTTCCCCTGCTATCTCTGGAAGGACGTCAACAGCGGGATCCTGGTGTACTTCCGGCTGACGGCGGCCCAGGCGGCGGCCGCGCACACGCTGCGGATCGGAGTGACGACGGCGTACGCCAACGGCCGCCCCCAGATCACGGTGAACGACGCCTGGACGTCCGCCGTCCCCTCCCCGCCCACCCAGCCGAACACCCGGTCGCTGACCAACGGTTCCTACCGGGGCAACAACCACACGTTCACCTACAGCGTGCCGGCGTCCGCCTGGAAGACGGACACCGGCCAGTACAACGTGCTCAGGATCGACGTGGTGAGCGGTTCGGGGCTGACCGGCTATCTCAGCGCGGGCACGGCGATCGACGCGATCGACCTGCTGGCCTGACGGCACCTCACGTCCCGCGCGTCCACTGCTGGTTGGTACCTCCGTTGCAGGTGTAGGTGATGACCGCGGCGGAGTTGGCGGTGGACGCGCCGCTGACGTCCAGGCACTCGCCGGTCGCTCGGGACTTGATGTTCACGTAGGAGCCGGTGGTCGTGAGCGACCACTGCTGGCCGGTCGCGGAGCTGTTGCAGTTCTCCTGGGTGACCGTGCTCGCGTTCTCCTGGACGCACAGGGAGCTGTGCCGGGTGACGAGCTGGTAGTAGCCGCTGCCGACGGACTTGAACCAGTACCTCTGGTTGGTGCCGCCGTTGCAGTCGTACTGCTTGATCTGGGCGCCCTGCCACTGCGACTGGCTGGTGACATCGGCACACCGGCCGCTGTGCCGCGCGGTCAGCGTGTGGTACGTGGCGCTGGTGCCGCCGATCGAGCCGGTGGCCGTGTCGACGGTGACCTCCGGGGACCAGGACATGGACATCGAGGTCGAGGACGGGAAGGCCAGCGGCAGCCAGACGTAGCGGGAGTCGTTGACCTTGCCGCCGAAGGAGTTGCCCCAGCGGTCGCCGAGGTAGAGGTACGAGGTGGTCGAACTGCCCTGTACGGGCAGGACGTACGCCGTCTGCGAGCCGTAGGTCGTGGAGTCGCCGACGTTCCTCATCGCGGTCCACGGGCCGGCGAGGCTGGTGGCGGTGGCGTACTGCTGCTGGTTGGGGTACCAGCCGGTGGCGCCCGACGTCAGCATGAAATAGACGCCGCCCCGCTTGAACAGGGCGGGGGCCTCGCGGTGGCCGCCGTGCCAGGGGTCGGCGACCAGCGCGGCGATGCCGGTGTAGTCGCTGGTCAGACGGTAGATGTGCAGGTCGTAGTTCTCGCGGGCGGCGGAGACCATGTACCCGGTGCCGTCGGTGTCGACGAACACCGTGATGTCGCGGGACATGTGCCGGCCGAGCGGGCGGAAGCTGCCCTGCCAGGTGTAGTCGCCGTCCACGGTGTCGGAGACGGCGACGGCGGCACGGGCCTCGCTGTAGTCGACGCCGTTCTCCTTGTGCATCCACATCACGAACTTGCCGGTGGCCGCGTTGTACATGACCTTCGGGCGCTCGATGTTGGCCGTGGCCAGCTCCGAGTGGCTGGACTGGGTCAGGACGTGGTTCCTGAACTCCCAGTTCTTCAGGTCGGTGGAGCGGTAGGCGGACACGTACCGGAACGTGTTGTCGGCGTTGCGGTTCTCACCGAACCAGTAGTAGTAGGAGCCGACCTTGATGACCCCGCCGCCGTGGGCGTGCACCGGGTTGCCCGAGGTGTCGGTGAACTGCGTGCCGGTGGTGACGGTCTGCGGCGCCGCCGCGGCCGGACCCGCGGTGGCCAGGGCGCCGGCCAGGGCCAGACAGAGGGCGAGCAGAACCGCGTACACACGTCTCATCTCAAGCACTCTCCTCCACGGTCACGGCGGACGTGTCCGCCACGGGTATGCCGAAGTCCGGGGTGCCGTCCGCGTTCCAGTTCAGCTTCTGGATGCGGGTGTGCCGGTTGGGGTCGTTGAGCGGGTCGCCGTCGATCTCCTTGTACTGGCGGGCGTGGTAGACGAGGACGTCGGTGCGGCCGTCCTCGGCGACGGTGAAGCAGTTGTGGCCGGGGCCGTACTGCTGGGTGGTGTCGTTGCTGGTGAAGACCGGGGTCGGCGACTTGGCCCAGCTCGCCGGGTCCATCAGGTCGCCGTCGGCGTCGGCGGTCAGCAGGCCGACGCAGTAGTTGGAGTCGGTGGCGGAGGCCGAGTAGGTGAGGAAGATCCGGCCGTTGCGCTTGAGGACGTACGCGCCCTCGTTGACCTTGAAGCCGATGCACTCCCAGTCGTACTCCGGGGTGGACAGCCGCACTTGAGGACCCGTCAGGGTCCACGGGTTCGCCATCTTCGACAGGAAGAGGCCGGTGTTGTTGTCCATGCCGGGCTCGTGCTGCGCCCAGCAGAGGTAGCGGGTGCCTCGGTGGGTGAAGGTGGTGGCGTCCAGGGAGAAGGTCTCCCAGGCCGTCTTGACCTGGCCCCGCTCCACCCAGGTGCCCTTGAACGGGTCGGGATGGGCGTTCTCCAGGACCCAGATACGGATCCGCCACACGTCCTCGGCGGGCGCGGCGGCGAAGTAGATGTACCACTTGCCGCCGATGCGGTGCAGCTCCGGGGCCCAGATGTGGGCGCCCATGTCGCCGGTGGGGTGGGCCCTCCAGATGACCGACTCGGCGGCCGTGGACAGGCCGTTCAGGGTGCGGGAGCGGCGCAGGATGATCCGGTCGTACTCGGGGGCGGTGGCGGTGAAGTAGTAGCGCCCGTCGATGTGGCGGTGGATGTGGGGGTCGGCGCGCTGCCGGACGAGGGGGTTCTCGTACGGGACGGCCCGTCGGGGCGCGGCGTGGGCGACGCCGGGGACGGCCGAGGCGGCGGTCAGGGCGCCGGCGGCCGCGGCGCCCTTCAACAGCAGCCTGCGGCTGGGGGGTTCGGGCAGGTCGTTTTCGCGGCTCATACGGACTGCCTCTCGGGGGTTCTTATGGGGGATCTCATGGGGGACCCCATGGGGATGTTCGAAATACCGGGCATGATCTGTCATTACGAACGCCGAAAAGGTAAGGGCGTGGAACGTGGAGGTCAACGGGTCGGACGGGATGAGGGAGAGCGCTTTCTGGTCGCGCTTTCTGTCCCGGGTGCGATTTTCTGTCCCGGGTGCGATTTTTTGTTATCGCCCGCCTCCCGCCCCGTCTCCCATACCGTGCGCACCTTTACCCACAAGACAGCAGCGGCCGCCGGCGCCCTCGCCACGGTCGCCGCCCTCACTGTCACCGCTTCCCCCACGGCGGTGGCCGCCGGCCCCCGGGACATATCCGCCGATGTGCTCGGGGGCCGGGACGTGACGCTCGACGGCGACACGGTGGTGACCGTGCCGCCCGGAACGACGACGTACGACGGCGTCTTCCGCGGCGCGGGCACCCTCACCGTGCGCGGCACCGGCACGCTGATCCTGACCAGGGACAGCGACTTCACGCTGCCGAAGTCGCGGCAGCGGCAGAAGGTGAGCGTCCGCGGCGGCAACCACCCCTACGTCACCACGACCCGCCCCGACCCGCCCGCGATCACCGTCGAGCGCGGGGCGACCCTGCAGTACGGCAACGGCGGCACCAGCGGGCTGATCGGCCACTTCCCGTACAACACCCCGGCGTTCCGGCTCAACCAGAACAACATCCGGGTCGACGGCACCCTGCGGCTGTCCCTGACGAGCGCCTACAACCTGGGCACGATCAGCGGCTCCGGACTGATCACCCAGCCACGCTTCCTCTGGGGCAGCTGGGCCCTGTCGGGCACCCACTCCTTCTCCGGGGTGATCGACAACGGCACGCAGCTCAACGCCGGCGCGCCGGAGTTCGCCACATCGCTGCCGAACATGCGCAAGGTCCTCAACCAGGGCACCTGGACCGTGGACACGCCGCTCGGTCAGACCGTGACCATGGGCATGGACTTCTACCAGCGCGAGTACGGCAGCGACATCAACGTCCAGTCCCGGCCGGGCAGCAAGGTCGTGCTCACCGGCCAGTACAGCTGGTCCGACCAGGGCGGCGACACCAACCCCTCGCTCAGCGACCCGGCCCTGAACTGGACACCGGCGCGCAAGAACGTCAACAAGCGCGGCACCAACATCAAGGGCGCCAACGTCCAGTGGGGCGACGGGACGACGAACAAGATCTTCATGCCCGGGACCGCCGAGACGGTCTACATCAACCTGCTGGCGGCCAGGTCGCGTTCGCTCCTCACCTTCAACTACAACGGCCCGGTGACGCTGGGCGCCCCCATCGGCGGCGGAGTGTTCCACGACACGCTCTCCGCGCCCGGCGCCGGCGACATCGTCCTCAAGGGCACGAAGGGCAACGACGTCACCTTCGCGGCCGTGCAGTACTACGACGGCTCGACGACGGTCGAGAAGGGCGCGGTGCTGCGGCTGGGCAGCGGCAAGCGGGGCGGCGACGGCGGGCTCTACACGAAGGGCGGCAGCTACAAGGTCGTCAACAACGGCTCGCTGGTCCTGAACAACGTCGGCAAGCCCCTCACCCTCTCCCGCGTCAGCGGCACCGGTTCGGTGACCCAGGCGGGGTCCGCGAGGGCGACGCTGACCGGCACCTCGGTGTCGTACACCGGCAAGACGACGGTCAAGAAGGGCACCCTTGCGCTGCGCGGCGGCGCGACCCTCGACCGCAGCAGGGCGATCACGCTCTCCTCCGCCGGCTCCCGCCTGGACGCGGGCACGTCGGGCCTTCGCGTGGCGACGACGCTGAGCGGCAAGGGCACCGTCGCGGGAGCGGTGACGAATGACGGCGTGGTCGCGACCGGGCTGACCGTCGCCGGCGACTACACGCAGTCGGCGAAGGGCGAACTGGTGCTGCGCGACGGCCCGTTGAAGGTGACCGGCACGGTCCGCCTGGCCGGGAACCTGGACCTCGCGTCCGCCGCCACCTCGAGCGAGCCGGCCCGCACGATCACGGTCCTCGACCACCGGGGCCGGGCCAGGACGACCGGCACCTTCACCGGCCTCGACGAGGGCGACAGGCTCCAACTCGACGACACCACGTACCGCATCTCCTACCGGGGCGGCGACGGCAACGACGTGGTCCTCACGGCCGTCACCGCGAGCCCCTCCCCCGGCTCCGACAGCCCCCGCACCGCCGCCGACACGGCCGCCTCCCCCGGCGACCGCACCACGAGCGCCGCGGGCAACGGCCTCGGCTGGTGGCCGTACGTCCTGGCCGCCGGGCTGCTCGTGGGGCTGATGGTGCCGGCGACGCGGTGGGGACGCGGGCGCGGCCGACGGCGGGGCGGGCGGCACGCGGCGCAGGGCTGAGCGCTCCGCCGGCTGTGCCGGTCGGCGGCTCCGCCGCGGGGCCGCGATGTGCCGTCGGCCGTCCGCGGACTGGTCGTGGCCGGCGGCAGCCCCGCGCACTCTCAAGGCGCCGCCGAACCGCGGCCGACTCCCCCGGCTCAGCTCAGGCCCTGCTCCGGCGGCCGGCCCCGTCTCGACTACCGTCGAGACCATGACCAGCATCGCCATCCCCCTCGCCGCAGCCCTCGCCGCCGGGACGGTCGTCCTCGACGGCGGGATGTCCAACCAGCTCGAGTCCGCCGGACACGACCTGAGTGACGAACTGTGGTCGGCGCGGCTGCTCGCGGAGTCGCCGGAGGCGATCACCGAGGCGCACCTGGCCTACTTCCGGGCGGGCGCGGACGTGGCGATCACCGCCAGCTATCAGGCCACGTTCGAGGGGTTCGCGCGGCGCGGCATCGGTCGGGAACGGGCGGCCGAACTGCTCGCGCTGAGCGTGGAGTCGGCGCGCGAGGCGGTGCGGCGGGCGCGGGCCGAGGGCGTCACGCGCCCGTTGTGGGTGGCCGCCTCGGTCGGTCCGTACGGGGCGATGCTGGCGGACGGCTCCGAGTACCGGGGCCGATACGGGCTGAGCGTGGACGAGCTGGAGCGCTTCCACCGGCCGCGCATGGAAGTGCTGGCGGCGGCCCGGCCCGATGTCCTCGCCCTGGAAACGGTTCCCGACGCCGACGAGGCGCGGGCGCTGCTGCGGGCGGTGCGCGGGCTCGGCGTCCCGGCCTGGCTGTCGTACTCCGTCGCCGGGGAGCGCACCCGCGCCGGGCAGCCGCTTCAGGAGGCCTTCGCCCCGGCCGCGGACGCGGACGAGGTGATCGCGGTCGGCGTGAACTGCTGTGCGCCCGGGGACGTCGAGGGCGCCGTCGAGATCGCGGCCCGGGCCACGGGCAAGCCGGTCGTCGTCTACCCCAACAGCGGTGAGGCCTGGAACGCCGAGGCACGGGCCTGGGACGGGCGCGCCACCTTCACGGCCGAGGAGGTCCTGGGGTGGCGGGCGTCCGGTGCGCGGCTGATCGGCGGCTGCTGCCGGGTGGGCCCGGACGCGGTCGCGTCCATCGCGAGGGTGTTGAAGGCGTAACGCCTGTCAGCCCTGCCACCGCACTGCTAGCCTCCGGTCGGGAACCGGTTGCTGCCGTGTTCCCGCAGCTCCAGGGGGCGAGGCAGACATGACCAGAAAGAGCGAGGACGCCGGGCGCAGCACCATCCGGGACGTGGCGGCGCGTGCGGGGGTGTCCGCGTCGACCGTGTCCCGGGTGCTCGGCGGGGTGTATCCGGTGAGCGCGTCGACCCGCTCGCGTGTGCAGCGGGCGGTCCGTGACCTGGACTACGTCGCGGACGCGCGCGCCAAGGCGGTGGCGGGGGTCGGCACGCCCACGCTGGCGTTCGTGCTGGAGGACATCACCGGGCCGTCGTTCGCGCACATGGCGTACGGGGTGGAGCGGGAGGCGAGGCGGCTCGGGCATCTGTGCCTGGTGTGCACCACGGAGGGCGATGTCCAGCACGAGGTCGAGTTCGTCGAGATGATGCGCGCCCAGCGGGCCGCCGCCGTGATCCTGGTCGGCGGCTCGGCCGACACCCCCGAGTACCGCGAGCGCACCCGCCGGATGGCCGACTCGCTGGCGTCGGCGGGCTCCCGGCTGGTGCTGTGCGGCAGGCCGCCGCTGGGCCCCGGGGCGCCGGTCACGGTCATCGAGTACGACAACGAGGGCGGCGCCTACGCGCTGGTCGCCCACGTCCTCACCCAGGGCCACCGGCGTGTGCTGTTCCTCGGCGGCGGGGCGGACCACACCACGGCGCAGGGCCGCGAGCGCGGCTATCTCGCCGCCCACCGCGCCCGGGGCCTGGACCCCGACCCGGTGCTGCTGCGGCACGGTGACTTCACCCGCGACTCCGGCCACCGCCTGATGCGGGAGGCCCTGAAGGAGGGGCTGGAGTTCACGGCCGTGGTGGCCGCCACCGACATGGTCGCCGCGGGCGCGCTCACCGCCCTGCACGAGGCCGGCCTGGACGTGCCCGGCGATGTGTCACTGGCCGGCTACGACGACATCCCGTTCGCCCGCGACCTGCACCCCGCGCTCACGACGGTGCACGTCCCGTACGAGGAACTGGGCCGCCTCGCGGTACGCACGGCCCTGGGCCGTACCCCGGAGCACCCGGACGAGCATCTGCTGCTGGGCACGCATGTGGTGGTGCGGGATTCGGTGGCGGGGGTGGAGTAGGGAACGGCGGTTGAGGACCACCACCAGGCGTCGATGCCCGCCGACCGGGCAGCTTTTCGCCGGTTGCTCTACGTCTCCTGTGGATGAGGCTGCGACGCGATGCCCGCCACGCCGCTCGGCTCGGGGCCCTCCTCGACGGCGAACATGTCCGGCACCGGCCGGGGCCGGCGTGCCAGGGCCACCACGGCGAACGCCCCGAACGAGGCGCCCGCCGCGAGGAACGTCCCCCAGCCGTCGAAGTCGGCGCCGACGAGATCGTTGGAGATGTGCCAGAGCGTGTTGGGCGCCCCGTACATGGTCGGCGTGAGCACGAACAGCACCAGCCGCACGGTCGTGCCGACCGCGATCGCGGCCACCGCGGCCGGTGCGCAGCTGCGCCGCCAGTAATGCCCGAAGATGAACGGCGCGGTGAGCGCGGCGAGCATCACGTCGAACGCGAGCGTCAGCAGGATCCCGGTCTCGGGCACCTTCAGTGCGAACAGAACCGCGATGCCCACGACCGGCAGCAGCGTGATCCTGGTCGCCCGGAGCAGCTGGTCCCGTCCGGACTGGTGCTCGCCGATCTGCACTCCGAACACGTTGTGCGCGGTGACCGCCGACGTGCCGAGGATGGCGCCGTTCGCGGTCGAACACGACGCGGCCACGATGCCCGCCAGCACGAGGATCGTCAGCCCCGTCGGGGCGGCCTGCTCCAGGATCGCGAACAGCACCGGCCCGTCGGCGCCGTCGGGGCCGAGGATCGCGCCGCCGGACAGCGCCACGAGAGAGAACGGCACGCCCACGACCAGGGTGCCGAGCGCGCCGACGAAACACGCCCGCTGCGCGACCTGGGGCGAGCGCGCGGAGAAGATCCGCTGCATGAAGTCGATGGCCACGATGTCGCCGACACCGAGGGCGAACAGTGTCGCCCAGTTCAGCGGCGCGCCCTGCGCGGTGTCGCCGAGCTGGCCGAGGTCGAACGGGCCCATGCCCTCGGGCACGCTGATTCCGTACCGCACGGCCACCCAGACGAACAGCCCGAGCGTGGCGCACACCGTGATGACCATCTGGGCGAACGCGGTGTAGGCGTCGCTGAACATGCCGCCGGTGGCGGTGTAGACCAGCACGACGAGCACGATCAGCAGCACGCCGAGCGTGTAGCTGGTGCCGAGGAACTGCTCGAACAGGTAGCCGCCCGCGACCAGGTTCCCGGCGAGCAGAATGCAGAAGCTGAAGATCATCATCAGGGACGCCGCGATCTCCACGCCGCGCCCGTAGCGGCGGCGATAGAAGTCGCCGATGGTCAGCAGCTTCATCCGGTTCATGCGTTTGGCGAAGAAGAGACCGGTCAGCACGAGGCAGATCGCGAGCCCGATGGGCAGGCTCGCGCCGGCCCAGAACCCGCCGGCCGCCGACAGGTCGGTGTTGCCGAGCGTCGCGTTGGTGTCCACCGCCTGGCCCATGAGCCCCGCGGCGGACAGCGGCAGCGCGAGCGAGCGGCCCGCGACGAGGAAGTTGGTGGCGTCACCGTCCACTTTGCGCGCGACGGACAGTCCGACGGCGACAATGGCGAGAACGCTGAGGCCGACACCGAGAAGGATCATGGCTGTCTCCTGGAGGAGCGGCCGTCAGGCCGGGAGCGTGGGAGGTGCCCCGCGCGCACGAGGCAGCCGAGCGTGTCGCAGATGACGCGGGTGGCGATGAGCGAGGTGATCTCCGCGTTGTCGTACGGCGGGGCACATTCGACGACCTCGATCCCCGCCAGCGGCCGCTCGGCGATCAGCTGGATGAACTTGAGCACCTCACGGGGCAGGAATCCGCCCGGCTCGGGCCAGCCGGTGCCGGGCACGAAGGCCGCGTCGAGGCAGTCGACGTCGAACGAGAGCCAGACCGCGTCGGCGCCGTCCCACGCGACGTCGAGGGCCCGCTGGGCGGCGGCCTCGATGCCCATCTCCACACAGTCGGTGACAGTCATGACGGTCGTGCCGCGCTCCCGGCCGACCCTGACGCCGGGGCGCGGGGCCTGCCAGCCGCCGATGCCGATCTGCACGAGGTTCTTCGGCGGCACGTTGGGGATGTCCGTGGCGTGGAACCACGGCGTGGTGTGCATCCGCTCGTCGAGGTCGGTCTCCTGTGTGTCGACGTGCCGGTCGAAGTGGATGATGCCGAGGTTGCCGCCGTCGAGGTGCTCGGCGACGGCGCGGGTCGTCGGGTAGCCGATCGAGTGGTCTCCGCCGAGCACGACGGGGAACGCACCCGAGGCGTAGACGTGCCCCACCGCCTTCGAGATCTGGTCGAAGGTCTTCTCGATGTTGCCGGGAATGGTGAACACGTCGCCGAGGTCCGCGATCGTGATGGACTCCCGCAGATCGACGCCCAGTTCGAAGCTGTACGGGCCGTAGAGCGCGGATATCTTGCGAATCCCCTGTGGACCGAACCGGGTGCCGGAACGGTAGGTGGTGCCCCCGTCGAACGGCGCGCCGAGCACCGCCACGTCGTACTCGCCGCAGCGCCGCACGTCCTCGATGTACGGGGCCTTGAGGAAGGTGTTGATCCCGGCGAAGTGCGGCAGTTCTCCGCGCGAGAACGTGGGGATCGTGCGGTCGACGATCGAGTCCGCGCCGGGCAGTCCGAGTTCGAGGCCGCGAGCGATCTCCTCGGCGTGCCGGGTGGTGGGCAGGCTCGCCTCCGCCTCGACGGCACGGCGGGCTTCGGGCCCGTAGTTGTCGTGATAGTGCTGGTGGAAGTGGACCATCGGCTGCTCCACGGTCGACGCCCGGCCGCGAGGCAGCCGAGCGTGGCTGACCTCCCGGGCTTTTGTCCCGCCGTGGAACGGGCCCTGACATGGCCCGCCTGCACCTCTCGGACCAGACTCGCCGTGCGGATGCGACCGCGGTGGCGACGGAACCCTAGGTGCGCCTCACCGGTGTGAGTCGCCGAGTAGTACACCCGCCGGGTTTGAGGGCGGGATGACGGCCGTATTTCCGTCGCGTCAGCGATCCGGCCGAATCGCCCGGCCGGCGTTACCGGCCGGCAACGCCGGGCGCCGGATCTTCGCCGCGAGCACCGACGCATGGCTCGGGTACAGGGCTCGCACTGATCACCGCCGTGCATGCACGCGTCGGCGAGGACGCCGGAGAGGACTCTGTCCTGCGCCTGCGAAAGCTGGCCGCCGTCGTAGCGACCGCCGCGATGAGCGCCACAGCTCCCCTGGCCACAGCAGGGGCAGCCGTAGCGGGGGGCGAGCCCCACGCCGGCCTGGCGGGGCTGGCCGTGTGGGATGGATCTGGAGCGGCGACAGTTCGCGGACCGGGTGTCCGCGGGCGATCCGGTGGTGGCCGACGCGGCCGAGGCGCGTGAGGCACTGCCGGGTGGTGGCGCAACGGGCAGCGACGGGAAGGTGCCTGACATCGCCGAGCCGGCCACCTGGGGCGTGCCGGACACCAAGACGGCACAGGTCACCGACCGCTACGGGAGAGCGCAGGCGACGGCCTGGGGGTGTCCGCGCCGGAAGGGCGGGGGAGGTCAGCTCTGGGCGGTGGGCCGGACGACGATGTCGTTCACGTCGACCGCGGCAGGCTGTTCGATCGCGAAGGCGATGGCCCGGGCGATCGCGTCGGGCGGGATCGCGATGTCGTCCCGCATCTTCGTGATCTCTGCTCTGACCTGGCGGTTGGTTGACGCCTCGGCGAAGTCGGTCGCAGTCGCACCAGGTGAGACGGTGGTCACCCGCAGGCAGTCGCCGGCTTCCTGGCGCAGTCCTTCGCAGATGGCCCGGACCGCGACCTTGGTACCGGCGTAGACGGCCATGGTCGGCACGATGCGAAACGCGGCCGTGGAGGCGGTGGTGATGAAGTGGCCGGTTCCCTGCGCCCGGAAGACCGGCAGCGCGGCGCCGATCCCGTGCAGCACGCCCTTCACGTTGACGTCGACCATGTGGTCCCACTCCTCGACGCGCAGATCGTCGAGAGGCGAGATGGTGCCGACTCCGGCATTGCTGACGAGCACGTCGAGTCGGCCGAAGCGCTCACCGGCCAGCGCGACCAGGGCCTGCAGGTCGTCCCGCCGGGTCACGTCGGTGCGGATCTGCACGGCCGTGCCACCCGCCTTCTCGATCCGGGACACCAGATCCGCCAGGCGTTCGGACCGGCGTGCGCCGAGGACGAGTCGCGCGCCGCGCTCGGCGAGCAGCAGCGCGGTCGCCTCGCCGATGCCACTGCCGGCTCCCGTGATCGCCACCGTCTTGCCCTTGATTCCGGACATGAATTGCACTCTCCCTCGGACGGCCGGGTGCCGGTGTGACCATGTGAGGCCGTGCCGCGGCCCGTGTTCGCAGACCAGTCTCCGGTGGACTTAGCCTGGTATCCAGACCGTATTTGTTCTGGAACTGAAGGTGCCACCCGCCATGCCCACGCAGCCGGACCAACGCCGTCAGCTCGGTCAATTCCTGCGCAGCCGCAGAGAGCGCCTGACCCCTGACGAGGTTGGCCTTCCCCAGACCGGCCGCCGTCGGACTCCGGGACTTCGCCGAGAGGAACTGGCGCTGCTGGCCGGGATCAGCGCCACCTGGTACACGTACCTGGAGCAGGGGCGGGACATCCGCGTCTCGCAACAGGTGCTCAACGCCCTCGCCGCGGCGCTGCGGCTCGACCGGCACGAGCGCGATCACCTTCTCCGGCTCGCCGGTCACGCGCCTGCGGCCGAAGCCGAGGAACACGAGCCGCTGACGGCCGAGGCGGGTGCCGTCCCCCTGTTGCTCCAGCCGAACCCGGCGTACATCATCGGCGGCAACTATGACGTCCTCAGTCACAACCAGGCGGCCCACGAACTGTTCCCGAGGCTCATCACCGAGGCGGACCGGCCCGCCAACTTCGCCCGCTGGGTGTTCCTCGAACCGGTGGCCCGGGACGTCCTGGTCGACTGGGAACCCGAAGCCCGCGGTCTGCTCGGCCGGCTTCGGACGCTGGCGGCACGCCATGGCGACGACCCGCGCTACACCCGGTTGATCGAGGACCTGAACGAGGGCAGCCCACAGGTGCGGGACTGGTGGCCGCAGTACGAGGTGCAGGCCCGGCACAGCGGCCGAAAACGGCTACGGCACCCGCGACGGGGAGCCATCGATTATGCGTACACCGCTTTTCACCTGGCCGAACAGCCGGAGCACACGCTGGTCGTCTATTTCGACAGCAGTTCCTCCGTCCCCAGCCACCTCTCAGTGCCGGCGGACGGCGCCCGGCAGCCGTAGTCGGCGGACGACCGAGCGTAGTTCCGTGGCGCGCTGGGGCGAGCCGTCGGCCGCGACCGGCACGGCGCTGGATTCCCGGGCCGGGGCAGGCGCGGTCCACAGGGCGAGTTCGGGGTCTCGTGGGCCGTGTGCGGTGTGGGTCCCGCCGTCGCCGAAGACCCGTACCGGATGCGATTCGTCCCAGCCCTGCCACCCCGGGCCGCCCTCGACCGCGAACCGCACCCACGCCCGGTGGATCTCGTCCGCCAGCTCCTGCGGGGCGCCCTCGCCGGCCAGCTTGCGGGACTCGGGGACGTCCCCGGTGTCGAAGACGAAGCCGAGTTCCAGGGCGTGGCAGGCGCCGAGGCCGGGGAGGGTGGAGGGCCAGGCGAACTCGTACACGTACGTTCCCGGGCGGGCGTCGGCCAGGCGGTGCAGGGGGATGCGCAGCAGGTGGTCGGTGACCATCTGGCCGACGATCTCGGCGGTGCCGGCCTCCGGGTGCAGGGCGCGGTAGCCGCGGGGCACCTCCGCGCCGGTGTGGCAGCGGGCCATGGCGCCGGCCAGGGCAACCGCGCCGAGCCGGTCGACGCGCTCGAGGAGGCCGCCGGGCACCAGCCACAGCCGGTACTCGTCCCGGGTCCAGCCCGTCATCAGACCGACATCGCGGGCCGCCTCGCCCTCGACCAGGGCCTCCATCGGATCGCGCGGCACCACGTCCCCGTCGACGACGATCCCGAAGGCGGGCCCGCCCAGCACCGGGCTGCTGAGCCGGCCCACCTCGGCCTGGGTGCGCAGCAGCAGCTCACGGTCGATCTCGGCGAAGGCCGCGGCGGTGGCGGGGATCTTCAGCCGGGTCGCCATCCGGCGCACCATCCGCCGCACCTTGTCCCGCTCGGCGGCCTCGGGCGGCCCGCTCTGCAGGATCGCGCGCCGGACCAGGCCCTGGGCCTGCGGGGCGGCGAGCAGCGCGCCGATGCTGATCGCTCCGGCGGACTGGCCGAACAGGGTGATGCGGTCCGGGTCGCCGCCGAAGGCCGCGATGGACTCGTGGACCCACGTCAGGGCGGCGAGCTGGTCGCGCAGGCCGGGGTTGGCGGGGGCGTCCGGGAAGTAGCCGTAGCCCTCGACGCCCAGCCGGTAGTTGACCGAGACGAGCACGACCCCGTCCCGGGCGAAGGGCCGACCGTCGTACACGGGCACGCCGGAGGAGCCGCGGGTCAGGGCGCCGCCGTGCAGCCACACCATGACCGGCAGCCGGGCGCCGGGGCCGGGTTCGGGGGTCCAGACGTTGAGGTTGAGACAGTCGTCGCCGGGCACGACGGGGTCCGACAGGTACTGCGCGAAGGCCTCGGAGTACGGCGGTTTCGGCGGCGTCGGCCCGAAGGTTCCGGCGTCGCGCACACCGTCCCAGGGTTCGGGCGGTGCGGGTGGGCGGAAGCGCAGCGGACCGAAGGGGGGCGCCGCATAGGGGATGCCCCGGAACACCGCGACGCCGTTGTCGTACCGGCCCCGTACCGCACCGTAGGGCGTGCTCACCACGGGGCCCACGGGGTCTGTCTGGACTGCCGTCATACGCCCACCAGCCTCCTCACCGCGCTCGTGCACCGTGAAGATCAGAGCAACTCATTGTGGCCCGATATTCCGGCGCACGAGCGGTTGTGAGGGGCTGTTCGGCCTATCTGGTTGCCTGGCGGCTACTTGGCGTACATCAGTGTGCCGAAGCCGAGCTGGTCGAAGCCGCTGCTGCCGGAGCCGTAGTCACCTCCTCCGCCCTCGGGCGCTATCGAGAAGCACATGTCGGCGATGTACTTGTCGTCGAGGTGCAGGCGCCGGTTGTAGTGGTAGTGGAGCATCGCCCAGACGGGGCGGACCTCGCCGCGGCTGCTGGGGCTGATCACCGTCTGTGACCGCTGCGCACAGTTCTGGCCGGTGCCCCACGTGTAGGTGGTGAAGGGCACGTTCATGTTCCGGTTGTACTTGGCGACGTACTGGGCGGCCTTCATGAAGCGGCGGCCGTCGTAGGAGTACAGGTCGTCGCCCTGGTTCCAGGCCATCTCACACAGGGCGCCCATCTGACCCATCCCCATGATGGTGTGAGCCTGGTCGCGGCCGGACTCCTGCCACTGGCCGAGGTCGTAGCCCTCCACGTTGCTGTAGAGGAAGGGCACGGCGCGCCGGATGGCGCCGTTGCCCCCGCCGTTCTTGAAGTAGTTGACGGCCTGGTCGTACTTGGCGCCGTCGTCGCACAGGATCCCGATGGCCATGATCGAGGCCATGTTGCACAGGTCCCAGTTGGCCCAGTAGTTGGTGATGCAGGCGTCGTTGTGCTTGCGGAGGAAGCCGTCGTTGAGCGGGTAGAAGACGTTGAGCATCATCGTCTTGAACCGGTTCAGGTCGAATCCGGCGTAGCCGCGCATGAGCTCGGCGGCGTTCGCGAACTGCCAGCCGGACAGGCCGGCGGCCAGGTACCGCTCGGCGTTTCCGGTGACCTCGGTGAGGGTGGACGACCAGGCGTTGAGGATGCGCACGGCGCAGTCGCCGTTGGCGGCGGTGCCGCCCACGTGCCAGCGCAGGGCGTTCTGGTAGGCGGCGGCGATGTCGCTGTAGAGGATCCCGTAGTTGTCCCCCGTGCCGCCGCGGAGGACCGTGGCCTGGGGGCGGGGCGTCCAGGTGGAGTGGGAACGGCCGTTGGCGGTCAGCCGCCGCCAGCCGGACGCCCAGGGGTCGTTGCCCGCGGCGACCCTGGCCTTGGCGCGGTTGATGTCACCCCAGTTGTGCAGCATGCCGGGGTGGGTGAAGGTCGCGGGCGCCGCGTCGGCCGTGCTGCCCGTCAGCACGGCCGCGGACCCGCCGACGGCGAGGGCGGCGGTGAGGCCGCCGGCGGTCTTCAGCAGACCGCGGCGGCTCACCTGTGGTGTGGGGAGATTCCTGTGGGGGGAAGTGCGGCTCATTCGTGGATCTCCATTCCGTGGAGGATCTACATGGGGATGATGCTCACCTCGTCGAACTCGGTGGTGCAGCGGGCCAGTTGGTTGCGTGAGCAGACCAGGCCCACGTAGTAGGGGGCGTCACCGAAGCCGGGGACCGAGCCCTCGGCGAGGGGGGTCCAGGTGGCGCCGTCGTCGGTGGACAGGGCTGCGGTGAAGGCGGTCCCGACGCGCTTCAGCCGCAGCAGGGAGGGCAGGGTGGCGGTTCCGCTCCCGGTGAAGGTGGACCTTCCGGCCACGGTCGTGCGCAGCATGAGCTGCGCGGTGGTCCCGCCGGTCACGATCGCCCCGGCGGCCTGGTCGAACGGCGACAGCGACTTGGCCATCAGCAGCCCCACCCGGTCGGCGCTCGCGCCCGTGCGGGAGACGAGCCGGGCGGTGATCTCACAGTCGCCGGTCACCGGCCGGCGTACGAACTGCCCGGTCATTCCCTGGTTGTTGGTGGACAGGTCGACGCCCGCGCCGCGCACGGTGAAGGTGCCGTCGGTGTACGACGTGCTGCCCGGCGTGTGGATCGCCGCCACACCGAAGGTCCCGAAGTCCCGTTCGTCGAGGACGACATCGCCCAGGTCGCCGTACGTCCACGGGGCGGGCGGGGGCGTGCCGACCGTCAGGGTGAGCTTGCCGGTGCCGTCGCCCGCCGCGTTGCCTGCGCCTGTGACGACGGTGAACTCGCCCCTCTCGGTGGGCGTTCCGGTGATCAGACCGGTGCGTCTGTCGAGGCGGAGGCCGTCGGGCAGGCCGTCGGCGGTGAACCGTATGGGCTCGTGCGAGCCGCGCAGGACGTGCCGGAAGGCGTCGCCCTGGTTCGCGAACGCGCTGGTGGCGGAGGTGAGTTGGGGCACGCTCGGGGTCGGCATCGGCGCGGCGGCCGACTCCGAGAGCGGGCCGCGGCCACCGCAGTTCGTCTTGGCGACGGTGTAGTGGTACGTCGTCCCGGGCTTGCCGGTGGCGTCGGCGTACCGCACGCGGGTGCCGAAGCCGACCGCGCCGATGCCGGTGGCGATCGTCTCGTACGGGCCGTCGGGGGCGGCGGAGCGCAGCACCTTGTAGCGGGCGGAGAGGTCCGGGTCGGACCAGGCCAGCTCGACGGCGTCGGCGCCGGTGGCGGCCGTGAGGCCGGTGGCGGTGCGGCCGGGGCGGGGCGGGGACCAGATCTCGCCGATGGCCGCGGAGGAGACGCAGACGTTGTCGAAGGCGCCGGTGCCGGTCTCGGCGTACTCCTCGTCGACGCCGAGGCAGGAGGTGAGGACCAGGCCCGCGTACGCGGTGTGCCCCAACTCGACCTCGGTGGTGCCGACTTCGGTCCAGCGGATGCCGTCCGGGGAGATCGCGCCGGTGCAGCGCCGCCCCTTGCGGGTCACGCGCACCCAGTACGGGGCCCGCAGCCGGTAGCCGTCGCCCGCGCCCTCGACGTAGGGGGCCTGAAGCGGCGTCGCCGACTCGGGCAGCGCGCCGAGGTCGGAGATCGGGAAGGCGGCCGAGCTGGTGATCGCCGTCTGCTGGGACGGCGGCACGGGCGTGCTGCCGGTGCCGGAGACGGCCGCCCCCGCCTTCGGACGCACGCTCCACACGCCGCTGAAGGTGTGCAGCGGCAGCCCCTGGATCAGCATGGCGGCGTGCGCGGCGTCCGGGTCCACGGAGGCGCGGAGGGTGACGCCGATCTTCGAGTACTGCGAGCTGAGCGGGAAGACGATCCGCGCGGTGATGGCGCCGTCGCCGGGCAGCCGGAGGTGGGTGATGCGGTAGGTGTCGGCGGTGCCGCTCGCCTCCAGGACGAACCGTTCGCCGTCGAAGACGGCCGAGCCGGGGAGCCTCACCTCGCCGAGGTCCTGGGTCTCCCAGGGCTCGGGGAGGCCCGCAGTGAGTGCGGTCGGGAGCGAATCGGCGCCGCTGCCATGGGAGTTGGCGGCACTGACCGTGTAGTAGTACGTCCGTCCCGCGCGTACGTCGGTGTCCTGGTACGCCGGCTTGTCGACGCCGGAGGCTACCTCCTCGTACGGGCCCTCCAGGCGGGTGGCCCGGCGGACGGTGTACGTCTTCGCCCAGGCGGTCGGCAGCCAGCTCACGGTGACGGAGTGGCCCTCGGTGGTCGCTGTGAGACCGGCGGGGGCCGTCGGCGCGGTGGGCGAGGCGGCCGTCGTGCCGGCGTAGGTGAGGGTGCCCCAGCCCGGGTGGTCCTCCTGGTATCCCTCGACGACTCGCGTTCCGCCGGTGCCCCGGAAGACGACCTTCTCGGTGTAGGGGGCGGGTTTGCCGAGCCGGCCTGCGTAGTGCGCGTACGCCATCTCCCACAGCGGCCGCCACACTCCGCGCTGGCGGTTGTTGACGGACGTCTTGATGTACTTGCCGGTGCGGTCGAGGTCGGGGGTGAAGGGGACCGAGTCGTCGCCGAGGTTGTAGCGGCCGAAGTACTCGAAGTTGGCGAGGATCCGGTCGTCGGCGAAGGAGTACAGGTCGACGCCCTGCTGCCAGGCGACCTCGGCCGCGTCGGCGAGCAGGCCGAGGGCGAGTTGTTCGTGGGCCTGGTCGCGGCCGGACTCCTGGCCCTGGCCGGCGGCGGTGACGACGCGGTGCAGCACCGAGCCGTTGCCGGCGCCGGCGATCGCGAACCGCAGCGCGTCCTCGAACATCACGCGGTTGTCGCAGAAGACGGCGATGGCGAGGATGGTGCGCAGCGCCGCGAGGTCCCAGTTGCCGTTGGCGTAGAGGCAGTAGCCGGACAGGGACGGGTACCAGACGTCGGTGAAGGAGCGCTCGCAGCGGCGTATCGACTCCTCGGGCCAGCCGTCGTAGCCGCTGTGCCGGAGGATCTCGGCGGCGTTGACGAGCTTGAAGCCCTGGATGCCGGCGCCGAGTTGGCCGTCGGCGCCGGTGATGCCGGTCAGGGAGCCGGCCCACACGTCGAGGATGTCGCGGGCCTTGTCGGCGTGGCGGATGTCGCCGGTGACCGCCCACATGAGGGCGTTGTGGTAGGCGGCGGCCGCGTCGTCGGCGGCCTGACGGGTCCAGTTGGTGGGGCCGCGGCCCCAGGTGGTGATCTGTCCGGTGTTGCGGATGCCGTAGGTGTGCTGGGAACGGAAGTCGGCGGCCAGGGCGGCGAATCCGGCGGCGATGGGATCGCGGCCTTCCGCGACCGCGGACTTCATCCGGTCCAGGTCGGCGGAGGAGTGCAGCAGACCGGGGTGTGCGAAGGAGAACGCCGCGTCGGCGGCCTGGGCCCACGCGGGCGTGGCGGCGAGGGCGGACAGCAGTCCGCTCCCGGCCACGCCCGCGAGTCCTGCCGCGCCGAGGAACGTCCGTCGGCTGAGGGCTTGCATGGAACTGTCTCCTGGCTTACGGGTGCTGCACGGTGATCGAGAGGGACTTGGTCGCGGTGCCCACGGTGTTCGTGGCCGAGACGGTGACGGTGTAGGTGCCGGGGACCTGCGGGATGCCGGAGATCTGGCCCGTCCTGTCGTCGACCTTCAGGCCCGCGGGCAGCCCCTCGGCGCCGTACGACGTCGGCAGCGCGCTCGCGGTGACGAGGTGGTTGAAGACCTGGCGTGCGGTGGCCGTGGCCTCGCCGGCGCTGGTGATCTCGGGCGCCACCGTGGCGGCGGCCTCGCTGTCCTTCAGGAAACGCAGGCCTGTCACATGCTCGTTGACGAACATCGGCACCATGTCCGGCGTCAGGTACCAGCGGGGCTTCTGCATGGTGTCCGCGATGACCGTGTCGTTGATCGACATGTTCTGGAAGGTGAGATTCTTGATCCGGCGGTCCGCGTCGTAGCCCACGACGATCGGCATGTGCTCGTTCTTGCCGTTGTAGGTGAGGTTGCGCACGTACACGTCCTCGATGCCACGCCCGGGCGAGGCGTTGTACCGGTTGGCCATGACCCGCATGTTGAACAGCTGGCCCCAGGTGAAGTCCTCGACCCGGACGTCCTGGATGCGGACATTGCGGATGAGGTTGCTGTCACCCGGGTTGAGGGCGAAGCAGCCCTGGTAGAGGACCTGCGGCTCGCGGTGCTGGAGGACGTCGATGTTGCTGAAGACGATGTTCTCGATCGTCTCGGGGTTCTCCGGGTTGCCGTGCGTGCCCATGTTCACCGGGTGGGCGACGTCGGCCCACAGGGTGGAGTTGCGGACGGTGACGTTGCGGCAGTCGCCGTAGTAGTCCCAGCGGTGGGCGTAGATGGCGATGCAGTCGTCGCTGTTGCGCATCCAGACGCCCTCGATCAGGACGTCCTCGCTGCTGAACACGTCGATGCCGTCGCCCCACTGGCCGGAGCTGTAGGAGTGCAGGTTGCGGACGGTGACCTGCTTGGACTGGCCGATGGTGCAGGAGTAGCCGGACTTCGGGTTGAGGACGAGGATGCCGTCGATCTCGATGTTCTTGGAGAACTTGATCAGGGTGGCGGCGTCCGAGCCCGTGATGATGCCCCGGCCGAGCAGGCGGGCGTTCTCCACGTCGATGAACTCCACCCGGGCCTTGAGCACCGCGCCGCCGGCCAGGTACACCGTCTTGCCGCTGGGCACCTTCACCACACCGCCCGAGGGGGTGTGCATACCCGGGCCGAAGTAGATGACGTCGGGGTCGTCCGCGTCCGGCCGCGTCTTCTCGATCGGGTTGGCGTGCAGTTGCAGGTTGTCGTAGATGTCGCCGTCGATCTCGATGGAGAGGTTGCGCGGCTCGGTGAGGCTGAAGGTGATGGTGTCGCCGCTGACCTCGTGCTGGATGTCGTACGACAGCGGGCGGATGCGGGCGCTGCCGATCGCGCCCTTGGCGGACGTGACCCGCACCTCCACGGTGCCGGTGAAGTCGAGGCCGGCGACCGAGGTCGGCCGGACGATGCCGCCGCCGGTCTTCTCGTTGATGGTCTTCGTGGTGGCGCGCAGCACCGGAACCGGCTTCCACTGGCCGCCGGGGGTACGGGCCTTGACGACATAGCTGGTGTTGATCGGCATGGCACCCGGCACGGGGTGCACCACGAGCCGGTCGGCGGCCTCCGGTCTGTCCTCCGCGCTCGCGGTGCCGGCCGCCGCCGTACCGATCAGGGAGTAAGCGGCGGCGGTGGCGCCGGCGGCCTGGATGAGGGTGCGCCGGGACAGGCCGGTGCTCTGGGTGTCGTTCATGGCTGGGTTCCTTGGGAGAAAAGGGTTTCGAAGGGGCTTTGAAGGGGTTTTGTAGTGGGCTACTTGAGCCCGGACGTGGACATCCCGGCGACGAAACCGCGCTGGGCGATGAGAAAGATCAGCAGGATGGGGACGACGTACATCACGGAGGCGGCGGCCTGGAGGTTGGTGATCGGCGAGCCGGCCTGGGTGACATAGGTGGACATGACGGCGACGGCGAGCGTGGAGTGGTCGGTGGACAGCAGGAGCTGCGGGGCGATGTAGTCGCCCCAGGTCCAGGTGAAGGCGATCACGAAGCTCGCGGACAGCACCGGCCAGGACTGCGGCAGGAAGATCCGCCAGAAGATCGACGCGTAGCCGCAGCCGTCGACGATCGCGGCCTCCTCCAGCTCACGGGGCAGACCGGCGAAGAACTGCCGGAAGAGGAAGACCAGATACGGCGCGGCGGACAGCCCCCACAGCACCCAGGGCCAGTACGTGTCGACCATGCCGAGTTCGGCGAAGATCAGGTAGGTCGGCAGCAGGGTGATGAGCTGGGGCAGCATCATCGAGCCGAGCAGGATGCCGAACAGCGTCTTCTTGCCGGGTGCGCTCAGCCGGGCGAAACCGTAGCCGACCCAGGCGGAGCTGAGCGTGACGAGGGTGGCGTAGATGAGGGCGATGACCAGGGAGTTACGGGCGTATCCGAGGAAGTCGATGAGCTGGTAGGCGTCGGCGAAGTTGTGCCACTGGAAGTCCGCGGGCAGCCAGTGCACGGGTGCGGCGGCCGTCTCCGCCGAGGTCTTCAGACCGGTGAGGAACAGCCAGCCGAACGGGCCGAGGAACAGTCCCGTGATGACGACGAGGACCGTGTAGAGGACGAGACGGTTGACGCGGACCTTCACGCGGACCGGCGACTTGGGGGGAAGGCTGGTGGCGGTCACTTCTTCGCCTCCGGGTCGACGTTGTAGAACACCACACCGGACGTGAACTTGAAGATGAGTCCGGTCGCGATGAGGATCAGGACGAAGAGCACCCACAGCAGTGCGGAGGCGTAGCCGTAGCGGCCGAGCGCGAAGTACTGCGCGAACACGTGCATCATGTAGAGGTAGTTGGACTGTGGGACGGTGGTCACGCCGCCCGTGGTGCCGAGCGGGGCCAGCAGCAGCGGCATGATGGTCTGCACCGAGGCGATGACCCCGGTCACCGTCTGGAACAGCAGCACGGGCGACAGCAGTGGCACGGTGATGCTGCGGAAGGTCCGCCAGGCGCTCGCCCCGTCGATACGGGCCGCCTCGTGGAGCTCGCGGGGAACGTCCTGGAGCCCCGCCAGCGAGATGATCATGACGTTTCCGGCGGCCCAGAGCACCGTCATCAGCAGGACGTAGCGGACGTACGGGTCGGCCATCCAGCCGAGCGCTTCGAAGCCGAAGAGCGTCAACACGCCGTTGGCGGCACCGGAGTTCTGGTCGAACAGCGTCTTGAAGGCGATACCGGCGCCCACCGGCGGCACCACGGCCGGCAGATAGAGCAGCGTGCGGAACAGACCGCGCGCCTTCAGCGGCCGGTTGACCAGAACGGCCAGCCCGAGCCCAGCGATGATCGACAACGGCACCGAGGTCACCGCGAACAGACCCGCACGGCCGAGGGATTCCCACGTCACCGAGTCCGAGAACAGCTCGCGGTAGTTGCCGAGTCCGACATAGCGCCAGTTGGGCGAGATGCCGTCGAAGGTGGTGAAGCTCAGCCACAGCGCGTACGCCATCGGGACGATGGCCAGCAGCAGGAACCCGATGATCCAGGGCGAGGTGAACATGTAGAACGCCCGGTGCCTGCGCGCGGTGAAGGAGGTGCGCGGCCGGTCCGTGGTCCGTGCGGGACCGGCACTCGGGGCCGGGCCCTGCCGGTCCGCGACGGAGGAGATCTGGTCGACCGTCATCCCACTTGCTCCTTACCACGCTTGAGCTGTTCGTTGATGGCCGAGTTCAGGCGCCCCGCGACCGTGTCGACGGAGATCTCGCCCTTCATCGCGGCCGGGGCGATCTGGTTGAACAGGGCGTCGAAGGAGTCCGCCGTGGTGTATGGGGTGAAGGCGACCACCGAGAAGTGCTTCAGCTCGGCCTCCTGCGCCTTCAGCGTCCGCTTCTGGTACTCGGTCTCGGCCGGCATCAGCGGGCGCAGGGACTTCAGGGTGGGGATGCCCCAGCCGCCGCAGGCGCGCGCCTTGGCCGGTGCCTCGCCGAAGAACCACTCGAAGACCCGCCAGGCGGCGTCCTTGTTCCTCGCCTTGCGCGGCATCCACATGCCGGTGCCGCCCTGGCAGGGGCTGACCCGCCGGCCGCCGTCGAACATCGGGGCGGGGGCGAGACGGGAGACCGGCGCCAGCTTCCTGTCGGTGTTGATCATGCCGCCGAGCCAGTAGCCGGAGTTCGTCATGGCCATCCGGCCGGCCTGGTAGGTGGGCCCGTCCCAGCCGTTGGGGTCGGGCTGGATCAGGCTCGGGCCGACCTTCGTCTTGCAGTAGTCGATGTACCAGGCCAGTGCCTTGCGGGCCTCCGGGCTGGTGAAGTCGACCCGGGAGAAGTCGTCGCTGAAGAGGCTGCCGCCGGCGGACGCGGTCGTGCTCGCCATGAGCGTGGCCCTGGTCAGACCGCTGTAGCTGCCGCCGAAGACGGTGGTCTGGCCCTGCTTGCGCTGCACGAGGCGCTTGGCATCGTCCAGCCACGCCTCGAAGGTGACCGGCTCGGTCTCCGACGGATAGTCGACGCCCGCCTTGTCGAACGTGGAGGTGTTGTACCAGTACATGGAGTCCTGGGAGAAGTCCTTCGCCATGCCGTAGCGCGGGCCCCTGCCCTGGGTACGGCCGTCGAACCGCCACAGGTCGTTGACCGGGTCCAGGTCCGCTTCCCTGAGGACGCTGCTCTTGGCGAAGTACGGGTCGAGCTCCTCCATCACGTCGCGGGCCGCGTAGTACGCGGTGTCCACGGCGCCCACGGCACGCACCAGGTCCGGCGGGCTGCCGCTGGTGAGCATCGCGATCAGCTTGGTGATGTCGTGCTGCACCGTCTTGATCGTGATGCCGGTGTCCTTCTGGCACTGCCTGATCAGCTCGGGTGCGATGTCCTCGGGCTTGACCATCAGCGTGACGGTCTCGCCGGAGCCACTGACCCCGGTCGACACCTGCATCGCACAGCCACTCAGCGCCGCCGCGCCGGCCGCGGCGCCGCCCGCCGACAGGGCGAGGAATCGGCGGCGACTCACGGGAGCACCGGCCTGGGTGTGCATGGACTACCCACTCTCTCTTCGCCGACGTGTAGATGTTTCCGCAACCGGTTTCTACAACGTGGAGGGAGCTTCTTCCCGAGAGCACGGCACGTCAAGAGGCGTGACGAACTTTCGAAAACTCTGGAGGACCCCGCATGGTGGAGGTCTTCGCCCGTACGCTGCTGTAATGGCGGCAACCGGTTGCCGGGATCACGGCGGCGGGATGGGCGACCGGGTGGGAGCGGGGCGAAGCCGGCGAAGCCCCGGTAACCGATTTCGCCGATTTCGTCTCCGATCAGGGTCAACAGCGGGGCGACGTTGCGCGGCTACCGCGACACCACGCACTCAGCCCGACCGATTGACCGGCCGTTCTCCGCAGATCTACGGTAGAAGGCGCTTTCTGAAACTGTTTCCATCCAGTCCGTCATCCTCAGGAGAGCCATGCCCAGCCCCCTGCCACCGAGGGCCGTCTTCGCCATGGATCCGGTGCACCTCCCCCTGCTCTTCCCCCCGGCACTCATGGCCCGGTTGCAAAAGGCCTGCGACCTCGACCCGGCGCTCGTCGTACGGGACTTCGCCGATCCGGCGGCCGCGGCCGCCCTGTCCGGCGCCGAGGTGCTGATCACCGGCTGGGGCTGCCCCCACCTGGACGACGACGCCCTCACCGCCGCACCCCGACTGCGTGCCGTGCTGCACGCCGCCGGGTCGGTCCGCTCACTGGTCGGCGAGGCCCTGTGGCAGCGGGGCATCGCGGTCTCCAGCGCGGTGACCGCCAATGCGCTGCCCGTCGCGGAGTACACGCTGGCCATGATCCTGCTCGCCGGGAAGGACACCTTCACCCACCGCGAGCGCTTCCGCGCCACCCACGCCTACCCGACCCAGGCCATGACCGCCCCCACCGGCAACGTCGGCCGCCGGATCGGCGTGATCGGGGCCTCGCGGGTGGGCAGACGCCTGCTGGAGCTGCTGCGGCCGTTCGACTTCACGGTGCTGCTGCACGATCCGTACGTCAGCCCCGCCGAGGCCGCCGAACTCGGAGCCGCACTGCTGTCGTTGGAGGACCTGCTGCGGCACAGCGACATCGTCAGCCTGCACGCGCCCGACATTCCCGAGACCTACCGGATGCTCGACGGGGACCGGCTCGCGCTCATCCGGGACGGGGGTGTGCTCATCAACACCTCGCGCGGGGCGCTGATCGACCCCGAGGCGCTGACGGACGAGCTGGTTTCCGGGCGGCTGCATGCCGTGCTCGATGTGACCGAGCCGGAGCCGTTGCCCGCGGGGTCGCCGCTGTATCACCTGCCCAACGTCTTTCTGACGCCTCATATCGCCGGGTCGCTCGGGAACGAGCTGGAGCGGCTGGGGCGGACCGTGGTGGAGGAGCTGGAGCGGGTGGTGGCGGGGATGCCGTTGGGGCATGAGGTGCGGTGGGGGGATTTGGGGCGGGTGGCTTGAGGGGGGTGGGTTGCGTGCATGGGATGGGGGTGAGGTCGGGTGAGGGGTGAGCACTTGGGGCTGGGGTGCCGAATGTCTGGTTCGGTCGCCTACGGGGCGCCTTGTGCCGGTGTCGAGACGGCGATCGTGCTCGACCCTTCGGGCCTCCGCGCTCCCCCACTCTCGACTTCGCTCGAGCGGGAGGTGCCCCCATGCCGTCTCGACACCGGCGCGCCCCTCCGGCTCCCTCACGGCCGGCGCGTCGGCCCGGTACAAGTTGGTGGGCCGTTGCTCGGCGTCGTGCGGAGACAGTGCGGGTTGGTGGGGCGTTGCCCGGCACAGTGCAGGCACAGAGCGGGATGGTGCGCGGCACAGCCCAGGGACATCGGGCCACCGCCCGGCATCCCTCAGGAACAGTGCAGGAGCATCGGGCCATGTCCCGGCCTCCCCCACGCCCAGCCGCCCGGAGTCAGCCATGGGATACGGTTTCCGTGAGGCAGGCGCGACGGTGAAGGAGCCGCAAGGGTGAGTCAGCGCAAGGTGGCCGGCGATGCCGGTCGGGCCACCATCCGGGACGTGGCGGAGCGCGCCGGTGTCTCCGTCGCCAGCGTGTCGCGTGTGCTGTCCGGCAACTACCCGGTGTCGGAGGATCTGCGCCGGCGGGTGATGAAGGTCGTCCGGGACCTGGACTACGTCACCAACGCCCACGCCCGCTCCCTGGCCGGCGGCGGCACGCCCACCGTGGCGATCCTCATCAACAACATCACCGGCGCCGCGTTCGCCCATGTGGCCAAGGGTGTCGAGGGCGCCGCCACACTGCGGGGCTGGCTCTCGCTGGTCGGTACGACCGGTGACGATCCGGAGCGGGAGCTCGCGCTGGTCAATCTCATGCGGCAGCAGGGCGTCGCGGCCGTGGTGCTGCTCGGCGGCGCCTACGACTACGACGAGTACCAGTTGCGCATGGCCCGCTTCGCCCGCTCCCTGGACGCGGCCGGGTCGCATCTGGTCCTCGTGGGCCGGCCGCCGCTGGAGGGCGACGTGCCGGCCACCACCGTCGACTACGACAACGAGGGCGGCGCCTACGCCATGGCCAGCCATCTGCTGTCCGCCGGGCACCGCAAGGTCCTCGTGCTGCCGGGGCATGCCGAACTCACGACCGCCCAGGGCCGTCTGAAGGGCGCCCGGCGGGCCTTCGAGGCGTACGGCGTGCCCTTCGAACCGGGCATGGTGCGGCACGGGCCGTACGACTACGAGCACGGGTACGAGGCCGTGGAGGACGCCCTTGAGCAGGGGCTGGACTTCACCGCGGTGCTCGCCGGGACGGACGTGGTCGCCGCGGGTGCCATGCAGGCCCTGCGCGCGGCGGGGCTGCGGGTGCCGGAGGACGTGTCGATCGTCGGCTACGACGACATTCCGCTCGCCTCCCAGCTCACCCCCCAACTCACCACCGTCCATGTGCCGTACGAGGAGATGGGCCGGGTCGCGCTGCGTGCGGTGGCCGACCGGCGCGAGGGCGGCGCCGGCCGTCGCAAGGGCGGCGGGGACGGCGACCATCTGGTGCTGGGCACCCATGTCGTCGTACGCAGCTCCGTACAGCCGCCTCTCCGGCGCGGCTGACGGTTGTAACGCTCAGGGCCGGTAACGCCCAGAGCAGGTAACGCCCAGAGCAGGTAACGCCCTGCGCGCGTTTCGTAAGCGTTTTCCTGCATCCTCTCCGGCTTTCGGCAGGGCACCCGCGAACAGTCACCTGTCGCCCCTCATCCGCTGACAAGGGGCACTCCACCTGCGCTTACGCCGCTCGGCGCGGGCGGGATCCGCGTGCACTCGAAGATCACCGGATGGACAAACCGGCGTAACAAATTTCCGCGCACCTCTTGCTATGAGCCGACACGTCGGCCTACCGTCCCTGCAACCGCTTACTACAGCTTCCGCTTGGCCAAGCCCCCGCAACGCGAGCCGACGGTTTTTCCGGCCGCCGTTTCTGGCCAGCGCCCCGAGCCGCCGTCCTCGTTCTGAGAACGCCCAATTCCGAAGGATCACGGTCAGATGAACTTCACCAACCCCCGGAGAAGGTTCGCCTCCGCTGCCGTCGCGGGAATCGCTCTGACAGGTCTGCTCGCCGCCTGCGGAGGATCCGACTCCGGAGACTCGGACTCCGGTACCGATGCCTCCGGCCCTGTCACGCTCGACTTCTGGGGCTGGGCCAACGGGCAGGAGGCCGTCGTCAAGGCCTTCAACGCCTCACACAAGGACGTCCAGCTCAAATACACGAAGGTCACCGACCAGCTCACCATGCAGAAGCAGCTCACCAACGCGGTCAAGGCGGGCAACGCACCCTGTCTGCTGCAGAACACCGGTGAGTATGTGACGAGCTGGGTCGCGCAGGGCGCGCTCGCCGACATCACCAAGTACGTCGAGGGCGAGAAGGGCAAGTTCAACCCCGGCTCGTGGGCCGTCGGACAGGTCCAGGGCAAGGTCTACGGCGTGCCCACCGCCTCGGCGCCCGCCTTCACCATCTACCGCACCGACCTCTTCGAGAAGTACGGCATCGAGCCGCCCAAGACCTGGGACGACTTCATCGCCGCGGGCAAGGAGCTGAAGAAGCACGACATCAAGGTCACCAACTACGCCGGTGAGGACCCGAGCACCCTGGAGGTGCTGGCCATGCAGGCCGGGGCGAACTGGTACGGCATCGACGGTGAGTCCTGGGTGGTGAACTTCCAGGACGAGGGCACGCTCAAGGCCGCGAAGGTGATCCAGGAGATCATCGACAACGACCTGAACTCGAAGCTCTCGTTCGCCGACTACGCGGCCGTGCAGCGCAACTACGACAACGGCGGCACCGCGACCCGGCAGATCTCCACCTGGCAGATGTCCGGCATGGTGCAGAACTTCACCAAGTCCTTCGGCGACTGGGCGCTCGCCCCGTGGCCGACGTTCAAGGGTGAGGCGGCCCGGACGCCGGCCGGCACCAACCAGAGCGGCAACCTGACGCTGGTCAGCGAGCAGTGCAAGAACAAGGAGCAGGCCGCCGAGGCGGCGCTGTGGATGTCGACGGACTCCGGTGCGGTCAAGACCATGGCGAGCCCGGAGACCGGCAGCGGTGTGATGCCGGCGCTGGCCGACAGCGAGTCGTACGTCTCCGAGGCGATCTCCGAGAAGCTGCTCGGCAAGAACTACGAGCCGGCCAAGACGATCGTGACGGACAGCCTGGGCACCGTGCGGACCGGCTGGACCTTCGGGCCGAACTGGACCGCGATGTTCACCGAGATGCAGGACGAGTGGGCCAAGGTCGTCAGCAAGGAGCAGAAGGTCACCGATCTGCTGGCGCACATGCAGCAGTGGACGGTCGACGACCTGAAGCAGCGCGGCATCAGCGTCAAGGGCTGAGGCTGACTCGATGATTCGCTCCCAGCGCTGGAAGGGTGCCGCGTTCACGGTGCCCTTCCAGCTCGGCTTCGTCTTTCTGTATCTGCTTCCGATCGGCTACGCCGTCTATCAGTCGCTGTTCCTGGAGAAGTCGTCCGGGCTGGGCCTCGGCGGCACGTCCACCGAGTTCGTCGGGCTGGACAACTACGGCAAGGGCCTGACCGACTCGGCGTTCATGACCTCCATCCTGCGGGTGGTGCTGTTCGCCTGCGTCCAGATCCCCTTCATGCTGCTCGTCAGCCTGGTGCTGGCGCTCTTCCTGGACGCGGTCACCTCGAAGGTGGCCGGCCGGTTCCGGATCGTGCTGCTGGTGCCGTACATGATCCCCGGCGTGGTCGCGGCCATCGTGTGGATCAACCTGTACAGCCCCGAGGTGGGACCGCTGACCCCGCTCGGTGAGTTCTTCGGGTTCGACTGGAACTTCTTCGCGCCGTCGATGGTGTGGCCGGCCATCGGCAATCTGCTGACCTGGCACGGCATCGGCTACAACATGGTGATCATCTACTCGGCGCTCCAGGGCGTGCCCCGCGAGCTGTTCGAGGCCGCCCGGCTGGACGGCGCGTCGGAGCTGCGGATCGCGCTGAGCATCAAGGTGCCGTTCGTGCGCGGGGCGCTGGTGCTGACCGCGCTGCTGTCGATCATCCAGATGCTGCAGATCTTCAACGAGCCCGCCCTGTTCCGGAGGGTGACCCCGGAGACCGTCAGCGACAGCTTCACCCCGATCATGATCATCTACAACCAGGCGTTCAACGCCGCCAACTACAACTACGCCGCGGCCCTGTCGGTGCTGCTCGCCCTGATCCTCGGTGTGGCGTCGTTCCTCTTCTACCGGCTGACCTCGAGGGAGGTGGACTGATGGCGCTGACGCAGAACCGTAAGGAGAACGGCGCGGAGACGGCCGCCGCCGTACCGCCTCGCAGGCGGACCTTGCGCCGGCTGGCCGGTCCGGACCCGGCCTCGCGGTCGAGGGGCGGGCAGCGTTTCCTGCTGCTCGGTCTGGTCCTGGCCAGTGTCTACAGTCTCTTCCCTGTTTACTGGCTGATGATCGCCGCGACCAAGGACCGCGTGGGGCTGTACCAGAGCAACGGGCTGTGGTTCTCGGGCTGGCATCTCTGGGACAACCTTCAGCAGGTCTTCACCTACGACGGCGGCATCTTCCTGCGCTGGACCGCCAACTCGTTCCTGTACGCCGGTGTCGGCTCCCTCGGCGGCACGCTCATCGCCCTCGCCACGGGCTACGGCCTGGCCCGCTTCGACTTTCCCGGGCGGGGCGCGGTGTTCGCGGCCGTGGTGGGGTCCTTCCTGATCCCGATCGCGCTGCTCACCCTGCCGCTGTACCTGCTGTTCTCGGCGATCGGGCTGGTCGACACTCCCTGGGCGATGCTGATTCCCTGTCTGATCAACCCGTTCAGTGTGTATCTGGCCAAGGTGTACACCGAGGCCACGATCCCGTTCGAGCTGCTGGAGGCGGCCCGTATCGACGGCGCGGGTGAGCTGCGGATCTTCTTCAGCATCGTGCTGCGGATGATGACCACGGGCGGTGCGACGGTCTTCCTGCTCGCCTTCGTCAACACCTGGAACGCCTTCTTCCTGCCGTTGACCGTGCTGCGCGGCAAGGAGAACTGGACGCTCAACCTGGGTCTGTACCACTGGACCGGCAAGACCCTGGAGTCGGGCATCGACGTCACCAGCCTCGTCCTGACCGGCGCCCTGCTGTCCATCATCCCGATGGCGATCATGATGGTGGCGATGCGCCGCTACTGGCGGACCGGCGTGACGCTGGGGGCGCTCAAGTGACCGTCCTGCGCAATCCGGTCATCCGCGGTTTCGCCCCGGATCCCTCGATGGTCCGGGTCGGCGACTGGTACTACGTCGCGACCAGTTCCTTCGAGTGGTTCCCGACGATCCCGATCCACCGCTCCCGTGACCTCGCCCACTGGGAGTACGCGGGCCATGTCCGCGGCGCGGTCCCGGGCGACTGTCTGGCCGGCGTCCCCGACTCGGGCGGCATCTGGGCGCCTTCGCTGAGCTGGGACGGTGAGCGGTTCTGGGTGGTCTACTCGGTGGTGCGGTCCGTGGGCACGCCGTACTTCGACGTGGACACGTATGTCAGTACGGCCGTGGCGGCCGACGGCGAGTGGACGGAGCCGCGGCGCCTGCCGAGCCATGGGTTCGACCCCGCGCTCTTCCATGACGAGGGGCGGCTGTGGCTGCTCAACCTGCAGAACGACCATCGGCCGGACGGCCGGCGGTTCGCGGGGATCGTGCTGACCGAGCTGGACCGGGAGACGCTCGGCCCGCTCGGGGACACCCGTCTGCTCCTTCAGCACGAACGGCTCATCGAGGGGCCGAAGCTGGTGCGGCGGGACGGCTGGTACCACCTCGTGCTGGCCGAAGGGGGCACGGGGTTCGAGCACGGGGTGCGGATGGCGCGCAGCCGTGCCGTCACCGGGCCGTACGAACTGGACGACCGCCCGCTGCTGACGTCCCGGGACGATCCGTCGCTGCCGTTGCAGAAGGCCGGTCATGGCGAGCTGGTGCAGACGGCGGACGGGGACTGGGTGCTGAGCCATCTGGTGGCCCGTCCGCTTTCCACGCCGGACGGTCCGCGCTGCACGCTGGGGCGGGAGACGGCGATCCAGGCGGTGACCTGGGACGCGCAGGGCTGGCCGAGGATGCGGCACGGGGGTGCGCATCCCGCGGTCGAGGTGGAGGTGGCCACGCGGGGCGGGGAGGAGGACGGCCCGGCGCCTCGACTCGCCGAGGCGGACGATCCGCTGGGCTGGCCCTGGAGCACCCTGCGGGGCTACGCCGACCCGGACTGGGCCGACGCCACCACCCGCCCCGGCTGGATCCGGCTGCGCGGGCGGCACGGTCCCGAGTCGCGGTGGGCGTACAGCCTGCTGGGCCGGCGGATCACCGAGCACCGCGCGGAGGCGGAGGTGACGCTCCAGGCGCGGCCGCGTTCCTTCACGCAGGCCGCCGGGCTGGTCCTGCGGTACGGCTCCGAGGCGTATCTGAGCCTCGACCTCACCTGGGCGGAGCCCGAGGGCGAGGAGCAGCGCGGGCAGCAGTGGCGAGGTGCGGGCCGTACGGTGCTGAGCCTGGTGGAGCGGGAGGAGTTCGGCACCCGGCGGGCGGCGCTGGTGGACGTGGCCGCAAGCGGGCCGTTGACCTTGGGGGTGACGGTCGAGGACGGCCGGGCGCGGTTCTGGTACGTCCGCGAGGGCGTGCGCACCCCGGTCGGCCCGCCGCTGGACTTCACCAGGCTGTCGGACGACTACGGCTCCAAACTGCGCTTCACCGGGTCGATGGCCGGCATCCATGCCGTGGACCTCGTCGACGCGTCGTTCACGGCCGACTTCACGGGATTCCGCCTCACCTGCTGGTGACCACGTGCCTGTTCGAGGTTTCGAAAGTCGCGGCCCGTGCACTCCTGCGAACTGACGGGCTCTTCCGGACTCATCGCGGCGAACCTAGGGTAGGAAGCGCTTACTGTTTCCGCGCTGATCGAAACTTTTCATGGCCCTCGGGCGGGCCGGAGAGGTGGTTCCCGATGGGCCGAACGGGCGGTGCGAGCGTGGCTGCCGGACCGACCCTCGCGGTCGTGGCACGCGAGGCCGGGGTGTCGGTGCCGACCGCCTCCAAGGTGGTCAACGGCCGCGAGGACGTGGCTCCGGAGACCCGCCGCCGGGTCACCGAGGCACTCGACCGGCTCGGCTATGTCCGCAGACCGCGCTTCGAGGCGGCGAAGACGCCGGGCCTGGTCGACCTCGTCGTGCACTCGCTGGACACCTCGTGGTCGGGCGCGGTGCTGCACGGGGTGGAGGCGGCGGCCCACGACGCGGGCCTGGAGGTGGTGGTGTCCGCGGGGCTGACCCGGACGCGGGGCGCCCGGCCGGAGCGGGGCTGGCTGGACAAGCTCATCGCGCGCGGCTCCTCCGGGGTGCTGTTCAACCTGGCCGAGCTGACCGCGTCGCAGTACGCGTGGCTGGAGCAGCACCGCATCCCGTTCGTGATGATCGACCCGGTCCTCGAGCCGCCGCCGGGCGTGGTGTCGGTGGGCGCGGCGAACTGGCAGGGCGGTGTGACGGCGACCGAGCATCTGCTGGCGCTGGGCCATGAGCGGATCGCGGTCATCGCCGGGCACCAGCGCAAGATATGCAGCACCGCCCGGGTGGCCGGCTATCGCTCGGCGCTCGTCTCGGCCGGGCTGCGGCAGCGTCCCGAGTATGTGCGGCACGCGGGCTTCGACGAGGGTGTGGCGCACCGCCGGATGCTGGAACTGCTCGATCTGCCCGAGCCCCCGACGGCCGTCTTCGTCTGCTCCGACCGGATGGCCCTCGGGGTCTACCAGGCGCTGGCGGAACGGGGCTTGAAGGTGCCGGACGATGTGAGCGTGGTCGGCTTCGACGATCTGCCGGAGGCCCGCTGGATCTCCCCGGCCCTCACCACGGTCCGCCAGCCCCTGTCGGAGATGGCGGCGACGGCGCTGCGGCTGCTGGTGCGGATGATGGGCGGGGACCGGCCGGAGAGCACACGGACGGAGTTGTCGACGCGGCTGGTGGAGCGGTCGAGTTCGGCTGTGCCGCGCGTCTGACGGCGATCCCCTGACGCGGCCGGGTGCTGGGGCCCGGACCGGGCCTTCAGCTCTTCTTCTGTGCTGTCGTTCCCCTCCGCCTGGTCGTGGTGGTCTTGCGGGGTCCGGCCGCCTTCTTCGCGCGCGGCCGCGATTCTCGCGCCTCTTGCCCTTCGTGCGCCTCCTGCCGTGTCCTGCCGCGCACGACGTAGGTGGCTCCGCCGATGGCGAGGGCGACCGGCCATTCGAGCGCCCCGGCGACGGTCAGTGCCCCCAGGCCGCCGTAGAAGAGCAGATCCCTGCCGGGGAGGGCGGGCAGTTTGCCCTTGCCCGGGAGGGCGGGCACTCGTGAGGTCAACTCCTGTGCGCTGGCCTTGAGATCTCCCGGAGTCATGTACGGGAGGGTCAGTTCGGGGTGGGCGCGGTGCATGTGCAGTACCTGGCCGCCGTCCCCGGACGCCTTTGTCTGAGCTGGGCTGGACGTCATGCGAACCACTCAAATCGAGCCAATTGGTTCCGAGGCCTCTCTTTACATTCTGACGCGCACCGCAACCGGAGGGAAATCACCGGTCCACGGATTCCAGCAGGACAGTGCCGGTGGAATGCGCGCACACTTGTGGGGACGAAGGCCTCCTTCGGGGCGGTGCCCCACGCGGCCAGTCGATGAACGAGGCGCCGGATGATCCGCTCTCTCCTCTCCGACACGGTCCTGCCGATGCTGGGGCGCCTGGTGAAGCCGCACGCACGCCGCACCTGGCCGGTGGCCGGCGGGGTGCAGATCGAGGCCCGGCACCTGGGGCGCCCGGGAACGGAGCGGGCCGCACGGGACCTGGAGGTCCGGCTGGGCGAGGTCCCGGGAGTGGACCGCGCGGAGCTGAACGGAACACTCGGATGTGTGTTCGTCGCCTGCGACGCCTCCGCGATCGACCTGGAGCCCGTGGTCCGGCTCATCGCCGGGGCCGAGGCCGACGCCCGCGCCGCCACCGAGCAGGAGGCCCATGAGAGGGAAGCCGGGGATCAAGTCCCGCGCACTCCCGGCCACCCCGGCGGTCCCGAGGCACCCGTCGCCGCGGCACTGCACCTGGCGGGGAGTGCCGCGGCCTTCGGCGTCGCCGTGGCGGGACGGATCGCCCACGTCCCCGGTCTGCCGTCCGTCGCACCGGCCCAGGCGCTCGTCCAGCTCGCGGAGGCCACCCCGCGGCTGCGCGAAGCCACGGCCCGCGTGTTCGGCACCGCGGCTGCCGACACCGGCTGGGCGACGGCGAATCTGGTCTTCTCGGCACTGACGTTCCGCCCGCTCGGCCCGCTGGTCTCCGGTGGCCTGGCCGCCGCCCGGTACGCCGAGGCAAAAGCCCGGCACCAGGCCTGGCAGGAGTGGTCACCCAGGCTGGCCGGGAGCGAGGGGGCGTACCGGCACGATGCCGCGCCGGTCCGCAAGCGGCCGGCGCCGTTGCCGCCGGGACCGGCCGGGCGGTACGCGAACGCGGCCGTTCCCACGGCGTTCGCGGCTTACGGCCTCACGGGTGCCGTGACACGCAGCCACGACCGGGCACTGGGCGTGCTGATCGCGGGCATACCCAGAGGCCCCCTGGCCGGCCGGGAGGCCTTCGCCGCCGCCGTCGGTCAGGCCGCCTCCCTCCGGGGAGGCCTCGTGCTGCGCCCGGAGGCGCTGCGCCGGCTCGACCGCATCGACACCGTCGTCCTCGACGCCCGGGTACTGGCCACCGGGACCTGGACGGTCTGGGCGGTGGCGCCCGCGCAGCGGCCCGAGGCGACGGCCGCCGCAGGTGTGGACATCGACGAGATCCACGCGGTCGTCCACGAACTGACCGACAGCGGCGACCCGTCGCAGCCACGGACCCAAGGGGAATGGGAGCTGCGTCCGATCCCCGAGTGCCGGGACGACAGCCCCGGCACACACGTGGATCTACCCGGTGCGGCAGCCGCACTGGCCCAGGAGTGGGCCGGGCAGGGCGCACGGGTCCTGCTCGTCGTGCGGCGGGGGCAACTCGTCGCCGTCGTGAGCATGGTCCCTCAACTGCGCCCGCTCGCCGAGCACTTGGTGGCGGCGGCCCGCCGGTGCGGCCGGGTGGTGCTGGTCGGCGGCCCGCCCGGGCTGCACCGCCGCCTCGGGCTCGACGAGGCCGTTCCCACCGGCGGGACCCGTACGGTGGCGCTGGTCCGTTCCCTTCAGGAGGAAGGGCGCGGCGTGGCCGTCGTGGCGGACGGCGCCCGCCGTGCGCTGGCCCAGTCCGATCTGGGCATCGGGGTGACCCACACCGGACGCCGGGTGCGCTGGGACGCGGACGCCGTCGGCGCCCCCGATGTGGCGCATCTGCTGCTGACCGCCCTTCCGGAGGCCCGCGCGGTGAGCCGGCGGTGCGTTCGCATGGAGGCGTTCGGCGCCCTCATGGGCACGGCGTCCGCACTCGGCGTGCGTCGGCGCGGCGCCTGGGCACGCGCCCGCCTGGTGACCGACGCCGTGGCCCTCGCCGGGATCGGGGCGGGCGTGTGGGCCGGACGTGCCCTGCACCACCGTCCTGCCCCGGCCGCCGCCGACCGGACGCCCTGGCATGCCATGACGGTACGACAGGTCATGGCCCGGCTCGGCACGTCACCGCAGGGGCTCGACGACAGGGAGGCCGCCAGGCGGCGCCGGTTCGCCGGACACGACGGACCCCCCGTCGCCGACACCCTGATCGGCCGGGTCGCACAGGAACTGGCCAATCCGCTCACGCCGGTCCTCGGCATCGGCGGCGCCATCTCGGCGGCGCTCGGCTCGGTCCTGGACGCGGTCCTCATCGGCGGTGTGCTCGCCGTCGACGCGGTCGTCGGCGGAGCCCAGCGGGTGAGCGCGGATCGCGCCGCCGAGAGGCTTGTCGAGGCGACCTCGGACCGCGTCCGACTGCGCAGGGCGGCCGGTCCCGGCACCACGGAGGCACCCGCCGATCGTCTGGTGACCGGTGACGTGATCGAACTGCGGGCCGGTGACACGGTCCCGGCCGACTGCCGTGTGATCGAGGCGACGGGCCTGGAAGCCGACGAGTCGAGCCTGACCGGCGAGTCCCAGCTCGTGCTGAAGACCCCCGCCCCGCAAGCGGCGGCAGCGGTCGCGGACCGCCGTTCCATGCTCTACGCCGGTACGGCCGTGGCGGCCGGCAGCGCCCTCGCGGTGGTCGTCGCGACCGGGTCCGCCACCGAGGCCGGCGGTGCCGCCCGGGCCGCCCCGGCGGACACGGTCCCCGAGAGCGGGGTGGAACACCGGCTCAACGCGCTGGGACGCTGGTTCCTGCCGCTGTCCGTCGCCTCGGGCGTCGTGCTGTTCCTCGTCGAGGTCACCCGGCGGCGGCCGCTCGGCGCGGCCCTGGGTTCCGCGGTCAGCCTGTGCGTGGCCGCCGTACCCGAAGGCCTGCCCTTCGTCGCCACCGTGGCGGAACTGGCCGCCGCCCGCAGGCTGTCCACCCGCAGCACCCTCGTCCGCAGCGCCCCCACCATCGAAGCCCTCGGCCGCACCGATGTGCTGTGCTTCGACAAGACCGGCACCCTCACCGAGGGCAGGATCAGCCTCCAGCAGGTGTCCGACGGCGTCGAACGGCGCTCGCTCGACGCACTCACACCGCGGCTGCGCCGGGTCGTCGCCGCGGCCGCCCTGGCAGGTCCGCCCGGTCCGGCGGCGGCGCTCGCCCACCCCACGGACCGTGCGATCGCCCACGGGGCGCAGCAGGCCGACGCCACGACGCAGGCCGCGGGCGGCTGGCGGCGGCTGGCGGAGCTGCCGTTCGAACCCGGCCGCGGCTACCACGCGGTCCTCGGCGAGGCCGACGGACGGTGGCGGCTGGTCGTCAAGGGCGCGCCGGAGGTCGTCCTGGCCCGCTGCGAACGGGTCCGTCAGGGCGCGCGCACCGTGCCGTTCACCGCGGAACTGCGGGAGGCGATCGACCGCGACATCGAAGGGCACGCCCGGCGTGGCCTGCGGGTACTGGCGGTCGCCGACCGCCACCGGCCGGATGCCCACGCCCCGGCCCACCCGTCCCTCGACGAAACGGACGTCGAGGGACTGTGCCTGCTGGGGCTGATCGGACTGGCGGACCCGGTCCGGCCCACCGCCGCCGAGAGCGTCGCCCGGCTGGCCGCCGCCGGAGTGCGGATCGTCATGCTCACTGGGGACCATCCCAGCACCGCGGCCGCGATCGCCGGAGAGCTGCAGCCCGGCCAGGCACTGCGCATGATGACCGGGCCCGAGCTGGACGCCCTCGACGACGCCGAGATGGCGAAGACACTGCCGGAGATCCAGGTCTTCGCCCGGGTCACCCCCGCCCACAAGGTGCGCATCGTCAGCGCGCTGCGCGCGGCCGGCCGGGTCGTCGCCGTGACCGGTGACGGCGCCAACGACGCGCCCGCCATCCGGATCGCCGACGTCGGTATCGCCATCGGTTCCCGGGCGACCCCGGCGGCCCGTACCGCCGCCGACGTGGTGGTCACCGACGACCGCCTGGAGACGATCGTCGACGCCATCGTGGAGGGCCGCGCCATGTGGGGCTCGGTCCGCAAGGCGCTGGGCATCCTGCTCGGCGGCAACCTCGGGGAGATCGCCTTCGTGCTGGCGACCACCCTGCTCACCGGGCGCAGCGCCCTCAACGCCCGCCAGTTGCTGCTGGTCAATCTCCTCACGGACATGCTGCCGGCCATGGCCATCGCGGCCCGTCCCCCGGCCGGCAGAGCGGAGCGGCTGCTCGCGGAAGGCCCCGAGGCGTCCCTGGGAACGGCCCTGACGCGGCACATCCGCCTGCGCGCCGCCCTCACCGCCCTCGCGGCGGGCAGCGCGTGGATCGCCGCCCGGGCGACCGGTACCCGCGCGCACGCCGACACCGTCGCCCTGGTGGCGCTCGTCGCCTCCCAGTTGCTGCAGACGCTTGTCGACGCGGGCCGCGACCCGGTCGTCCTGCTCGCCGCCGTCGGGTCCCTCGCGGCCCTCGGCGTGGTCGTCGCCGTTCCGCCCCTGAGCCGGTTCTTCGGCAGCCGGCCACTGGGCCCGGCGGGGTGGACGATCGCCCTGGCAGCGGCGACGGCGCCGGTGGCACTGGTCACGGCCTGGCAGCGCCTCACCGCTCGACAGCACCGGTCACCGGCCCCGTGAGGACGCCGAATGTTCAGCTCGGCTTCACCCACGCTCTGTTCCCGCGCAGCCCGCTCACCGGACAAAGGAGCCGTACGTCCGAAATGCTCGAGAAAGGCGGCTCCCCATGCCGCACATCCTCACCTCCGCCCTCGCCAACGTGGCGATCGCCCTGCTCGAAGCGCTGATCATGCGTGTACTCATCCAGCTCTGGAACTCCTTCGCCCGCAGCGGCCGCCCTGTGGCATCCATGGCGTAACCCAATGATCGCCGCGTTGGACCGACAGGGTGGTCGCCGCGCCGCTCGGCACGTATGCCCTGGTGGCGGCGGTGATCGCTGCTAGCTTCGCGCTCTGTCGGAGGGGTCACGGGCGCGGCGCGTCGAGCCGGCGCGGGGCCCCGTCTCCATGAACTGAGGCGAGGTTGACGGGTATGAGCGAAGAGCCGGACGAGCCGACGGTTGCCCCCTTCAAGCGCAGGAGTTTCCTGGCCTCGGCCGCGGTGGCGGCCGGAACGCCGGTCGCGGTCGCCGGTACGGCGCAGGCCGCCGCACCGGCGGCGGGCGCACCGGCCGCCGCGGCCGGCCTCGGGTCCGTGGCGCGGCTGATGGCCGTTCCCGCGGACGGCCGGGGCGTCGAGTGGCTCAGGTCCGCCCTTCAGGTCGCCGTGGGGCTCGAACTCGCCACCATCCCGCCGTACTTGTGCGGCTGGTGGTCCGTCAAAGACCACCGCGGCGAGGTCGCGCGGATGCTGCGGCGCATCGTCGGCGACGAGATGTACCACCTGGGCATCGTCTGCAACCTGCTCACGGCCGTGGGCGGCAGGCCGCGGATCAAGGCCGCCGCGCCGGTGTTTCCGGGCCCGCTGCCGGGCGGGGTGCGGGCCGGGGTGACCGTCTACCTCTCCGGCCTGACCAGGCCCTTCGTACGCGATGTGATGATGGCGATCGAGGCCCCCGAGGAATCGCTCGCCCGCAACGCGGCCTCCCCCACCGTCGGGGAGTTCTACGAGGGCATGCTCCGGGCGTTCCGCACCGTGCGCCCTGAGCTGTCGACGCGGGCCCAGGTGACCCAGCACATCGACTCCGACGAACTGCGGCCGGTGCGCGGCCTCGACGACGTCGAGCACGCCATCGAGATCATCAGGGAGCAGGGCGAGGGCACCGACAGCTCCCCGCTCGACACCTTCTCGGACGACCGTCCGGCGCACTACTACGCCTTCGGCGAGATCTACCACGGCCGGGAGCTGCGCCGGACCGCCGACGGCTGGCGGTACGTCGGTGGGCCCGTGCCCTTCCCCGACGTACGGCCCATGGCCCCCGTCCCGGCCGGCGGCTGGCGCAACCCGCCGGCCCATGTCGCAGGGCTCCTGTTCCGCTTCGACGCCATGTACAGCACGGTGCTGGACTCCCTCGACGCGGCCTGGGCGGGCGGCGGCCACCGCGCGCTGGGGGCGGGCATCCACACCATGCGCGGCCTGGAGCACCCCGCCGTGGAGCTGATGGAGACCACCATCCCCAACACCCGCAGCACCTACGGCCCCCAGTTCCACGCCCTGCGCAGGCCCGGCACGCGGGACGGTGTCTAGCCCGCCTGCGCCGCCCAGTCGATCCCGCCGCGGAGATGGGCCCGGAAGTCCGGGTCCTCGTAGGCCTCCGCGGCGTGGCCGAGTGCCGTGTAGAAGACGCGGCCCGCGCCCTGTTCGCGGCACCACACCAGCGGGTGGTCCGCGCCCATGCCGCCTCCGTCGTACGACGACTCGTCGGCACAGGCCAGCACCCGTACCTCGGCACGCGGGTTGGTGCGGAAGTCGTACCACTCGTCGACGAAGTCCCATACGGCGGGCAGGTGCCGGGTGACCGGGTGCTCGTGGTCCTCGACGATCGCCTTGCCCGGCTGGTGGTCGGGGTGCCGGTCGAACCGGGCGCCCAGCAGTTCGCCGTAGTACGGCCAGTCGTACTCGGTGCAGGCCGCCGCGTGCACCCCGGCGAAGCCACCGCCCGCCTCGACGTACGCGGCCAGCCGCTCGCGCCCGGCGGGGGTGAGGACCTCGCCGCTGGTGGAGAGGAAGACGACGGCCGCGTATCCGTCGAGGGGCCCTTCGAATGCTCGGGGGTCCTCGGTGTGGTCCACCTCGAAGCCGCCGACGGTGCGCAGCGCTTCGACGCCGGCCGGGATGGAGTCGTGCCGGTAGGCGGTGGTGCGGGTGTGGACGAGGAGTCGTACAGGCATGCGAATGAGCCTAGGTCAGCCCGTGTGTACGGCACACTCGTCCCGGTGATCCGAAAGTTTCGGCCCGCCGACCCGGCGAACAGCGGCGTCCAACAACGAGCGCGGTTGGGTCCGTTCACCCCTGCGCGTGACCGCGCCCTCGCGACAATCCGTGCATGACCCATGACTGGCAGCAACAGATCCATGCGCTCCACGAGGAGTTGGTCCGCCGTGACGACCCCGCCGCCTGGGTGCGGGAGGCCGACGCGGTGGACGCCTCGCTCAGGTATCCCGGGTTCGCCCTGCGCGGGCCGGTGTTCGGGGTCGCCGTGCGGGATCCCGCGGTGGGGCCCGAGTGGCGGGTGCTGAAGCCGGTCGTGAACGGGATGCCGCAGATGTGCCGGGACTCGCTCAACACCCACCTGTGGTTCCGCGCGAAGGACGACACCGACGATCCCGGCGTACGCGCCGAACTCCTCGCCGCCGTGGACCGGTTGAGCCGTGAGCCGGTGAACGAGGTGGAGGCGTGCGGGGTGCGGTACCGGATCGTGCGCGGCGAGGAGTTCGCGCGCTGCGACGACCACGGCCTGGAGCCGCCCCGGCCCACCGACCCGGAGCCGGCCGAACGGACCTGGAACGTCCGCGCCGACCACACCCCCTCCCCCGACCTGGACCTCGTCCTCGACGCCGACCGCGCGGCGGGCGGCCCGATGGCGGGCGCCCTGCGGGCCTGGCTGCGCGGCTTCGCGTACCGGGGCGCGCGGTTCCCCTCCGCCGTGCGCGGCGATTCGGAGCGGGCGGTGCGCTCCCATCCGGACGTCGTGCTGCTGCCCACCTGCTTCGGCGTGGTCGAACGCGAGCGCACCGGCTGGGAGCCGTCCCTCGCCGTTCAGGCCACCCCGCACGACGCCCGGCGGGTGCTGTACGACGCGCTGGCCGAGATGTGGCCCATGCTGTACCGGTTCGACGAGGCGAAGACGGCCGTGTACGCGAAGGCGGCCGAGGAGTTCCGGGCGCTGGAGCGCGCCGACGAGGCCCGGGTGGCGGGCCGGGTGTTCCGGGTCTGCCGGGTCGAGCGCATGCTGCGCATGGGCCCCGACGGCCCGGAGACCCCGCGTCCCTCGGACGTGGACGAGTACGGCCCCATGAAGATCCATCCGACGCTGCTCCCCGACGGCACCGTCGTCTTCGACGCGTGACCGGCCACCCGTCCCGGCGCGCAGGTGTTCCAAAACTCGGGCCGCCCTGCGTAGCCTCGGCTGCGATGAACGCCATCCCCGCGCATCTCGATCATCTCGTCCTGGCGACCCCCGACCTGGCCGCCACGGTCGCCGACTTCGCCCGGCGCACCGGAGTGACCCCCGCCCTCGGCGGCGTGCACATCGGGCTCGGCACCCGTAACCACCTGGTGTCGCTGGGCGGCACCAGCTACCTGGAGATCATCGGCCCGGACCCCGAGCAGTCCGCGCCCGGCCGGCCCCGCCCCTTCGACGTCGACGGGGTCACCGCCGCGCGCACGGTCACCTGGGCGATCCGCCCGCCCGACATGGACGCGGCCATCGCGGCCGCCCGCGCCCGGGGCTACGACCCCGGCCCGGCGCAGTCGATGAGCCGCCGCAGACCCGACGGCACCCTGCTCCGGTGGCGCCTCACCGACGGCGACGACGCCCACCCCTCCGGCCTCGTCCCGTTCCTCATCGACTGGAGCGACACGGTCCACCCCACCGCCTCCGGCCTGCCCGCCACCCCTCTGCTGTCCCTGTCCGCGAGCGCCCCCGACCCGGAGGAGATCCGCCCCCTGCTGGCGGCCCTCGACACGGACCTGGACCTCACGACGGGCCCCGTGGGCATCTCCTTCACGGTGGCCACCCCGCTGGGCCCGGTGACCTTCGACTGACGGCCCCGGGTGTCCGATTCCTTCAAGACCCGCCTGCGCCCGGCTGCCTACGTTGGCCGCATGACTCCACGATTCGATGCCATCGGCCTCGTCGTCTCCGACATGGCCGCCTCCGTCGCCTTCTACCGCCGCCTGGGCGTCGCCTTCCCCGACGGCTGCGAGAACGGTCCGCACGCCGAGGGCGAACTGCCGGGCGGGCTGCGCCTGTTGTTCGACACGGAGGCGGGCGTGCGGTCCTTCGTCCCGGACTTCGAGCCGCCCACGGGTGGCGGCAGGGCCTCGCTGGCGTTCCGGTGCGCGGATCCGGGTGAGGTGGACACGGTGTACGAGGAGCTGGTGGCCGCCGGCCATCAGGGCGGGCTCAAGCCGTGGGACGCCGACTGGGGCCAGCGGTACGCGACCGTGCACGACCCGGACGGCAACGGCGTCGACCTGTTCGCACCCCTAGGGCCGGCCGAGTAGCTCACCGAGCGGCAGCCCCGCCAGCTCCTTGACGTCCCGCGCCAGATGGGCCTGGTCGGCGAACCCGGCCCGCACGGCCGTGTCCGCGAGGCCGGCACCGCCCCGCGCCAGCGCCAGCGCCCGTTGCAGCCGCAGGATCCGGGCCAGCGTCTTGGGTCCGTAGCCGAAGGCGGTCAGGGAACGCCGGTGCAACTGCCGGGCGCCGAGGCCGAGTTCGTCGGCTGTGGCGGCGACGGAGCGCCCGGCGTCGAGGGCGGCGACGACCTGCCGCAGCGCCGGGTCGGGCGCCACCGCTTCGGCGGCCCGCTCCAGCGCCACGTCCTCCAGGGCGGTGACAGGATCACCGGCGGCCTCAATGCGACGGGACAGCCGCCGCACCTCCGACGCCGGCCACAGCTCGGCGAGCTCGACCCGCAGATCCCGTATCTCGTGCGCCGGGACACCCAGAAAGGCGGGAGCGGTACCGGGATAGAAGCGAACGCCGATCCACGTACTCGGCTCACCCCCGGTGACGTACGCCCGGGTATCGGGCCCGGCGACGAGCAGCCGCCCGTCGTGCCAGAGCAGATCCATGCATCCGTCGGGCAGAACACGCCCCGTGCCGGGATCACCAGGGCTGTTCGTCCACACGACGGCACCGGGCAGCCTTGACGCCCACTCCGCGTACATATCAGCGAGGCTACGCCGCAACGCCATAGGGGCGCGGGGCTGTGTCGATATGCGGCTCCGCCGCGTGGGCGCGAGCAACCACAACGAACCCGCAGCCCGCACTCAACCCGCACCCTTACGGCGAACCCCGCCCCACCCCCCGATACTCCCGCGGACTCACCCCATAAACCCTCTTGAACGCACCGGACAGAGCAAACGCACCCCCATACCCCACCCTCCGCGCGATCGCCTCCAGCGTGTCGTCGGTGTCCCGCAGCGCATCCGCCGCCAGTGCCATCCGCCAGCCCGTGAGGTACGTCATCGGCGGCTCCCCCACCAGTTCGGTGAACCGCCGGGCCAGCGCGGCCCGCGACACCCCGGCCTTCGCCGCCAGCGAGGCCACCGTCCAGGGATGGGCCGGATCGTCCTGGACGAGCCGCAGCACCCGGCCGACCACGGGGTCGGCGAGCGCCGCGTACCATGCCGGTGCCGCCGCCTCCGGGCGGGAGAACCAGGCCCGGAGCGCGGCGATGACCAGCAGGTCGAGCAGTCGGTCCAGAACGACTTCCTGGCCGGGTTCGTCGCGGACGATCTCGTCCATCAGATACGGGGTGAGCGGGCAGTTCCACACGTCGGACGGAAGCGTCAGCAGCGGCGGCAGCGCCTTCAGCAGCCGGCCGCTGATCTCGCCCTCCCACAGATAGGTGCCGATCAGCATCACGGTCGAGCCGTCGAGCCGGTCGCCCCAGGTGCGCACGCCCAGGTCCATCGAGCCGTTCAGGGCCCGTCCGTCGGGGTAGCGGCACTCGGCGCCCGGCAGGATCAGCGCCTGGGGCGCGGTGCCGGGGTCGTCGGCGCAGGTGTAGGGGTCGGGGCCGCGGGCGATGGCGAGGTCGCCGGGGCGCAGCCGGATGCGGCTGCCCCGGTCGGGGATCACCCAGGCGTCGCCGCGGACCATGACCATGACGGTCAGCGGGGCGCGGTCCTCGATGCGGATGGACCAGGGCGGCTCGAAACACGCGCGGATCATGAAGGCGCCACGTGCGCGGGGACCCTCCAGAAGGCCTGCGAGAGCGTCCATGGCGCCAGCGTAGACGCCCGCGCATGGGAATGAGCCGTTCAGCGATGGGCCGTTGGGGCGCGCGACCGTTGACTTGAGGCATGACCGAGAACGCGGCCGAGAAGGCGAACACACAGCGGATGACGGTGGTGGTGACCGGTGCCTCGGGTCGTACCGGGAGCCGGCTGGCGCAGGCGGCGCGCGACGCGGGGCTCACGGTGCGGGCGGCGTCCCGGGCGCGCGGATTCGACTGGGAGGACCCGACGACCTGGGCGCGGGTGCTGCGCGGCGCGGACGCGGCGTATCTGATGTACCCGTCCGACGTGGGCTCCCCGGCGGCGGCCGAGGGCGTCGGCGCGCTCGCGCGGGAGGCGGTCGGGCTCGGGGTGCGGCGGCTGGTGCTGCTGTCGGCCCGGGGTGAGGACCAGGCGTTGCCGACCGAGGAGGCGCTGAAGTCGTCCGGCGCCAATTGGACGATCGTACGGGCCACGTGGTTCTCGCAGAACTTCAGCGAGGGGCCGCTGGTGGCGGGGCTGGTCCACGGGGAGCTGGTCTTCCCGGCGGGCGAGGTGCGAGAGCCGTTCGTCGATGTGCGGGACATCGCGGACGTGGTGACGGCGGTGCTGACGTCCGGGGACCGTTATGTGGGGCGGACGCTGGAGCTGACCGGGCCGCGGCTGCTGTCCTGGCGGGAGGCGGTCGCGGAGATCTCGGCGGCCATCGGTGGCGCGATCACGTACACCCCGGTTCCGGCGCGCTCGTACGGCGAGACCCTGGCGGGGTTCGGCGTCCCGCCGGAGGAGGTCGAGCTGCTGGTGGAGGTCTTCGAGACCCTCATGGACGGCCGCAACGCCCATGTCACGCACGACGTCCAGGAGGTCCTGGGACGCACGCCGCGCGACTTCGCCGACTTCGTGCGGGAGGCCGCGGCGGCGGGGGCGTGGAAAGCCTGAGCCCCTCAGGCCCCGCCCTGGTCCTCCGGCTTGTGCGGGGGGTGGTGCGTGCTCTTCACATGGGTGCGCAGCCTCGACGTCACGTCCTCCGGCGGCAGGAAGCGGGTCCACCGCTCGGGGAACTCCGACGGCATGTCCGGGTCCTCGGGGTCCTGCTCGTGGGCCGCGGCCGTGCGGGCCACGTACTCGGCGACCTGGGCCTCGCGCATCCGCTCGTTCGCGGCGCGGGCCGCGGCCGTCGCGGCGGCCGGCCAGACCCGGTCGATCGCGGCGTTGACCGCGGCCCCGACGAGCACGGCGAACGCGGACACGCCGATCCACAGCAGCACGGCGACCGCGGCGGCGAGGGAGCCGTAGATCGTCGCGCCCTCGACCGTGTTCTGGAGGTAGATGCGCAGCAGGAAGCTGCCCAGCACCCACATGCCGAGGGCCACAAGCGCGCCGGGCACGTCCTCGATCCAGGGTGAGCGCACCGGCACGGACACGTGGTACAGCGTGGTCAGGAACGCGATGGACAGGACGATCACGACCGGCCAGTACAGGACCTGCACCAGGGTCTCCGACCACGGCACGATCCGCACCACCGCGTCCGGCCCGGCCACCATCAGCGGCAGCGCCACCGAGCCGATCAGCAGCGCGGCGATGAACAGGGCGAACGCCACCAGCCGGGTCTTGACGATGCCGCGGACGCCGTCGAGGCCGTACATCACGGTGATCGTGTCTATGAAGACGTTCACCGCCCGCGACCCCGACCACACGGCGAACAGGAAACCGACGGAGATGACGTCGGGACGGCCGCCCTTCATCACGTCGTCCAGGATCGGCTGGGCGATCTGGCGCACTCCCTTGTCGGACAGGACGGTGCGCGAGGCTTCCAGGAGGTTGGTCTCCAGGCTGGAGATCGTGTCGGTTCCGGTCCAGTCGTCCACGTAGCCGAGAAGGCCGATCATGCTGAGCAGCAGCGGTGGCACGGACAGCAGCGTGAAGAACGCGGCCTCGGCCGCGAGGCCCAGGATGCGGTACTCGATGCACGAGTTCACCGTGTCCTTGAGCAACAGCCAGGCTGTCCGGCGCTTGGAGACGTTCCTGTAGAGGACACGCGCCCGGTGGAGACGACCGGAGGACGGCTGGGGGGACGATTCACTTGCTGGCTGCACGACCTAAAGGTATCCGCCGTGCGCGGCGGCACTCACCCGCCGTGTCAGGGTGGAGGTCACGGCCCTCCTCAGGGATAGGTTCACAGCCATGGCAGGCAGCACCCACACCGTGACCAACCAGCCCCCGCCCCTGGTCGGCTACGACGTCTACACCGCCGACCTGGCCCTGACCGCGGCCGTCGAGCGGCATCTCGCCCCTGAGGCCCTGGACGAGGCCCGCGAGGAGCTGTCCGCCTTCGGGCGGACCTGTGGATCGGCGCAGGCGCAGGAGTGGGGGGCACTGGCGAACGAGAACCCGCCGCGGCTGCGGACGCACGACCGCTACGGCCATCGCATCGACGAGGTCGACTTCCATCCGTCCTGGCACCGGCTGCTCGGCAAGGGCATCGCGGCGGGCCTGACCGCGGCCTGGGTACGGCCGGGCGGACATGTGCGGCGGGCGGCGGCCTTCCTGATGTGGACACAGGTCGAGGCCGGCAACGGCTGCCCGCTGTCCATGACCCACGCCGCGGTCCCGGCGCTGCGCACGGACCCGGGCCTCGCCGCCGAGTGGGAGCCGCGGCTGACGTCCATGATCTACGACCAGGGCCTGCGGCCGGCCGGGCAGAAGGCCGGGGCGCTGTTCGGGATGGGCATGACGGAGAAGCAGGGCGGCAGCGACGTACGGGCCAACACGACGGCCGCCACCCCGCTCGCCGAGGCCGGGACGTATCTGCTGACCGGGCACAAGTGGTTCTGCTCGGCTCCGATGTCGGACGGTTTCCTGGTGCTCGCGCAGGCACCGGACGGGCTCACGTGCTTCCTGGTGCCGCGGGTGCTGGAGGACGGCGGCCGCAACCCGTTCCTGATCCAGCGGCTGAAGGACAAGCTGGGCAACCGGTCGAACGCCTCCGCCGAGGTCGAGTTCGACGGCACGTGGGCGCGCCGGGTCGGTCAGGAGGGGCGCGGGGTGCGCACCATCATCGACATGGTGGCGGCGACCCGGCTCGACTGTGTGCTCGGCTCGGCGGGGCTGATGCGGCAGGCGGTGGCGCAGGCGGTCCACCACTGCGACCACCGCGCGGTGTCCGGCGACCGGCTCGTCGACCTGCCGCTGATGCGCAACGTGCTGGCCGACCTGGCCGTCGAGTCGGAGGCGGCGACCACGCTCGCGCTGCGGCTCGCGGCGGCCTACGACGACGACGGCGAGCAGGAGCGGGCGCTGCTGCGGATCGCGGTGCCGGCCGCCAAGTACTGGGTGACCAAGCGGTGTACGCCGGTGACCGTGGAGGCGTCCGAGTGCCTGGGCGGCAACGGCTACGTCGAGGAGTCCGGGATGCCGCGCCTGGTGCGCGAGTCGCCGCTGAACTCGATCTGGGAGGGCGCGGGCAACGTCCAGGCGCTGGACGTGCTGCGGGCGTTGCGGCGCGAGCCCGCGGCGCTGGACGCGTATCTGCGGGAGGTCGGCCTGGCCCGCGGCGCCGATCACCGGCTGGACGCGGCGATCAAGGGCCTGCTGACCGAACTGGCCGATCTGGAGGGCATCGAGGCCCGCGCCCGGCGCCTGACCGAGCGCCTCGCGCTGGTGTTGCAGGGCTCGCTGCTCGTCCGGTTCGCGCCATCGGAGGTCGCCGACGCGTTCTGCGCCGCCCGGCTGGGCGGCGACGGGGGCGCGGCCTTCGGGACACTGCCGTCGACCCTGAACCTGGCGTCGGTGGTGGACCGGTCCAGGCCGCAGGCCTGAACCGGCCTGCGCGAACGTGGCACGGGGGTGGTGCTGCGCCGACACGGCACCACCCCCGCACATGGCCCGTTCGAGGCCGCGAACGCCGCTCGGGACGGCGTCGCTCAAGTTTCAATCAGGCCAGGGCGATCCACCAGGGTTGCAAGGGGTTGCAACGCACACACTATTGAGACACGCACAATGAGACACAGTCAGCACGCACGGTCAGGACGAGACCTCTTCTGCCGGGAGGACCCTTGGCGCTCTCGCCGACGGACGTGACGCAGCTCGCCGCCGTGGACTCGGCGCGGGCCGCGCGAGTACTCAGCGAGGTCCGCACTGCCAGGCTCTCCGGACAGCGCGCGCCCGTCGCGCCGCGCCCGGTGATCGAGCAGTCCTGGGAGCGCCTGCTGCGCAGCGGGGTCGACCCGGACCACGACGTCCGCTCCGTGCCGCTGTCCCGCGAGGAGGTGCAGCGGCGCCGGGAGTCGACCACGCTGCGCCAGGTGATGCCGGTGCTGCGCGAGGGGCTGCTGTCGGTCGCCGACGTGGCCCACCACATCATGGTCGTCGCCGACGACGAGGGCCGGGTGCTGTGGCGGGAGGGCAACTCCTCGGTGCTGCGCAGGGCCGACGGCCTCGGCCTGGCGCTCGGCGCCGACTGGCGGGAAAGCGTCGTGGGCACCAACGGCCTGGGCACCCCGGCGGTGGTGCGCCGTCCCGTGCAGGTCTTCGCCTCCGAGCACTTCCAGCGCTCGCAGACCTCCTGGACCTGCACCGGCGCCCCCATCACCGACCCCCGGGACGGCCGGCTGCTCGGTGTGGTCGACGTCAGCGGGCCGCTGGAGACCATGCACCCGGCCACGCTCGCCTGGGTCGACTCGGTGGCCAAGCTCGCCGAGGCCCGGCTGCGGGAGGTGCATCTGGCCTCCCTGGAGCGGCTGCGCGCGGTGGCGTCGCCGGTGCTGGCGCGGCTGACCGGGCGGGCCCTGGTGGTGGACCGGCACGGCTGGACGGCCGCGGTGACCGGGATGCCGTACACGAACCGGATCGCGCTGCCCGAGGAGCTGTCGCCGGGCCGGCGGTGGCTGCCGTCGCTGGGGCTGTGCGCGGTGGAGCCGCTGGCGGGCGGCTGGCTGCTGCGGGCCGGCGACGAGCCGGTGCCGCCCGGGGCGACGCGGATCGTGCTGGATCTGACGCGGCCGCGCCGCTGGTCGGTGACGGTGTCCGGCGACGCGGGCGCCTGGAGTCATGAACTCAGTCCCCGGCACGCCGAGTTGCTCTATCTGCTGGCCCTGCACCGCACCGGTCGCAGCGCGGCGGGGCTGGCCGAGGACATGTTCGGCGACGCGGGCCGTACGGTGACGGTGCGCGCCGAGATGTCCCGGGTACGGCGCTATTTCGGGGCGTTCCTGGAGCACCGGCCGTACCGCTTCCGCGAGGACGCGGAGGTCGAGTTGCTGTTGCCGGACGACCCGCGCGAGCTGCTGCCGCATTCGACGGCGCCCGCGGTGGTGCGGGGGCGGATCTCGGCCGACTCGCCCTGAGCCGGCTCCGTATTTCCGCATATTTGCAGGGTCTTAGTCCGCAAGCGTGCCCGACTGCCGTAGCATCCCTGTACGGGCCACCCCACCTGCTCCTTTGGTCAACGCACGGACCAATAGCCGCAGTTGGCTCGCCTCGGGAGGTTTGATGAAGCACCGCGGCAGACACCGTCGACGCAAGCAGGGCCGTGCCGTTCGCGCGTTTCTCGCCGGCACCGCCCTCGCACTCACCGCCGCCGCCACGATGATCAGCGCCTCACAGGCCACGGTCGGCGACGACCCCGGGGCGCTCGAACCGCTCACCAGGGCCGCCGAGACCGACGCGCTCCGGCTGAAGGAGCGGCTGGTCCCGCAGGCCACCCTCGACGAACTCGCCGCCGGCATGGGCAAGCCGGTCGGTGTCGGCGCCGTCCTGGAGAGCGCCGACCGGAGCCTGCGCGGGGCGAACGGCTGTACGGCGACCGAGCGCACGGCGCTGCCGGTCGCGCCGGCCGCCACGCGCGCGTACTGCTGGGACGCCGCCGACACCGCGTCCTGGCGGGCGGGGGCCGTCACCAGCTCGGGTGACGCCGACGACGACGGCTGGTGGAACGACAATCGGGTGATCCTCTCCGGCTGGAGCCAGGGCTCCGCCGCCAGGGGCCTGGCGCGGCTCGCCTTCGTCGACGCGAACGATCCGGCCCACCTCAGGTACGCGTCGGCGCTGCTCGTCATCCCGGTGGACGGCGGGCGGAACTACCGCGCCCTGTCCTCCCGTCTGTCGGGCATGGTCTGGTACCAGGACAAGCTGCTGGTCACCGCCGCCGACGGGCTGTACGTGTACGACATGAACCGCGTCCAGCGCACCACGGTCGACAGCGCCGCGGTGGGCCGCGTCGGGAAGGGCTGGTCGGCCCACGGCTACCGCTTCGTGCTGCCGGCCGTCGGCTCGTACCGTCTGACCGGCGGCAGTGCCGCTCCCCGCGTCGGGGGCATCTCCCTGGACCGCAGCACGGCGCCCGACAGCCTGGTCGCCAGCGAGTGGACGGCCGCCGACAGCGACCGTCCGGCCCGCCTGTGGCGCTACGGCTTCGACAGGGACCCGGCCCGCCCCGGCCTGCTGGCCACCGGCGCCACCGGGGTCGCGCCCGTGGTCGAGGCGTACGAGACGGAGGCCTCCGGCATCGCGGGTGTCCTGTCGCACCGGTCCCACTGGTACGTGGGCCGCGCCCCGGGCAGCACCGACCGGCACGGCAGCCTGTGGCGCCAGGACACCGACGGCGCCGAGGCGACCCGCTGCGGCGAGCAGGAGGCCCCCAGGTGCTGGGGCACCCGGGTCGGCCCGCTGTCGTACTGGGAGGCGACCGGCGAGGTCTGGTCACAGTCGGACCGGATGCTGTTCGCCCTGCCGTTGGGTTCGATCGATTCGGCGCTTGGCTGAGCGGTTGGACACGATCGACAGATCGGCCATCCGGATGATTCCCTGACCGACATGCCCAACATCGCCGTAACCACCTGGTCCCTGGAACAGACCTCCCCCACCGACCTCCTGCCGGCCGAGGCCCCGCGAGGAGAGGTGAGGATCGTCCGCTCCGAGGTGCCCTCGCCCGAGTTCAGCCGCTACCTGTACACCTCGGTGGGCGGGGACGTCCGTTGGACCGACCTGCTCGGCTGGACGTACGCGCAGTGGCAGGAGCATCTGGAGCGGCCGGGCGTGGAGACCTGGGTGGCCTACGACCGGGGCACCCCCGCGGGATATGTGGAGCTGGAGCCGCAGGACGACGGGGTCGTGGAGATCCTCCACTTCGGGCTGCTCCCGGCCTTCCGGGGGCGGCGGATCGGCGGGCACCTGCTGTCGTACGGCACCGCCCGCGCCTGGGATCTCGCGGACCGCTGGCCGGGGCTGACCGACACCAAGCGGGTATGGCTGCACACATGCAGCAAGGACGGCGAGCACGCGATGGCCAACTACCAGCGCCGTGGCTTCAAGCTCTTCGACACCAAGGTCGAGGAGGAGGCCGAGACGGCCACGTCCGGGCCGTGGCCGGGGGCGTACCCAGCCTGACCTGGGCAGAAACAGGACTGTCCGGGCCATGTGACCGACGACACCCTTGTCTCGCTCTTCGGGACAGGGGTGTCCGCATGATGGACAAAGCTGGACTCTGTCCAGATCGCCGTGACACGCTTCCGTCATGTCTGGAACTGGAATTGCCTTGGTGAGTCGGCGGCACGTCGACCTCGGCCGCATGTCCAGCGCCATCTGTCCGGCGCGCTGACCGTCCCGCAGCGCCCGACATCTCCCTCTTTTCCGCTTCATTCCGCGCAACGACGCGCACCTATGCCCATGCGCCCGTATGCGCAGGTAAGAGCCGCTTTCCGCCTGTCCCGAAGGACGTATCAACCATGGCCGCCACCCCGCAGAAGCCCGCCGCCGCGACTCCCCGCCGCAAGGTGAGCCGTCACCGCGGTGAGGGTCAGTGGGCCGCGGGGCACTTCACCCCGCTCAACGGCAACGAACAGTTCAAGAAGGACGATGACGGTCTCAATGTGCGGACACGCATTGAGACGATCTACTCCAAGCGCGGCTTCGACTCCATCGACCCCAACGATCTTCGCGGCCGGATGCGCTGGTGGGGGCTCTACACCCAGCGCAAGCCCGGGATCGACGGCGGCAAGACCGCCATCCTGGAGCCGGAGGAGCTGGACGACTCCTACTTCATGCTGCGGGTGCGCATCGACGGCGGTCGGCTGACCACGCGGCAGCTGAGGGTGATCGGCGAGATCTCGCAGGAGTTCGCGCGCGGCACCGCCGACATCACCGACCGGCAGAACGTCCAGTACCACTGGATCCGGATCGAGGACGTGCCGGAGATCTGGGAGCGGCTGGAGGCCGTCGGCCTGTCCACCACCGAGGCCTGCGGTGACACGCCCCGCGTCGTCCTCGGCTCGCCCGTCGCCGGGATCGCCGCGGACGAGATCATCGACGGCACTCCGGCCATCGAGGAGATCCAGCGCCGGATCGTCGGCAACAAGGCGTTCTCCAACCTGCCCCGCAAGTTCAAGTCCGCGATCTCCGGCTCGCCGCTCCTGGACGTGGCGCACGAGATCAACGACGTCGCGTTCGTCGGCGTGAACCACCCCGAGCACGGCCCCGGTTTCGACCTGTGGGTCGGCGGCGGCCTGTCCACGAACCCCAAGATCGGCGTCCGGCTCGGCGCCTGGGTGCCGCTGGACGAGGTCCCGGACGTCTACGAAGGCGTCATCTCGATCTTCCGTGACTACGGCTACCGCCGTCTGCGCACCCGCGCCCGCCTGAAGTTCCTCGTCGCCGACTGGGGCGCGGAAAAGTTTCGGCAGGTCCTCGAGGACGAGTACCTCAAGCGCAAGCTGATCGACGGCCCGGCGCCCGCCCAGCCCGTGGAGCGCTGGCGCGACCACGTGGGTGTGCACCGGCAGCAGGACGGCCGTTTCTACGTCGGGTTCGCCCCGCGCGTCGGCCGCGTGGACGGCACCACCCTGACGAAGATCGCCGAGCTGGCGGAGGCGCACGGCTCGGGCCGCGTCCGTACCACCGTCGAGCAGAAGATGATCATCCTCGACGTCGAGGAGGCGCAGGTCGAGTCCCTGGCCGAGGCCTTGGAGGCCCTGGACCTGACCACCAAGCCCTCCCCCTTCCGGCGCGGCACCATGGCCTGCACCGGCATCGAGTACTGCAAGCTCGCCATCGTCGAGACCAAGGCGCGCGGCTCCCAGCTCATCGACGAGCTGGAGCGCCGTATCCCCGACTTCGACGAGCCGATCACCATCAACATCAACGGCTGCCCGAACGCCTGCGCCCGTATCCAGGTCGCGGACATCGGTCTCAAGGGCCAGCTCGTCCTCAACGACCAGGGCGAGCAGGTCGAGGGCTTCCAGGTGCACCTGGGCGGCGCGCTCGGCCTGGAGGCCGGATTCGGGCGCAAGGTGCGTGGTCTGAAGGTCACCTCCGAGGAGCTGCCCGACTACGTCGAGCGCGTCCTGAAGCGGTTCCAGGCCGAGCGCGAGGACGGCGAGCGGTTCGCCACCTGGGCGGCGCGCGCCTCCGAGGAGGCCCTCTCATGAGCGAGCGGGCCGCCCCCTTCTACTGCCCCTACTGCGGCGACGAGGACCTCCGGCCCAGCGAGCAGGGTCATGGCGCATGGGAATGCGCGGCGTGCAACCGCGCATTCCAGTTGAAGTTCCTCGGGCTGCTCGCCCGGGGCCTTCAGCCCAACGACGCAGGGGGGAACGGGATATGACCGCGATTCAGGAAGAGCGCCCGACCGACGATCTCAAAGCGCTCGCCGAGCAGGCGGGCCGTGACCTGGAGGACGCCTCCGCGCTGGAGATCCTCCAGTGGGCGGCCGACACCTTCGGCAAGCGCTTCTGCGTGACCTCGTCGATGGAGGACGCGGTGGTCGCCCACCTCGCCTCCCGCGCGATGCCCGGCGTGGACGTCGTGTTCCTCGACACCGGCTACCACTTCGAGGAGACCATCGGCACCCGCGACGCGGTCGAGGCGGTGATGGACGTCAACGTCATCACGCTGACCCCGCTGCAGACGGTCGCCGAGCAGGACGCCCAGTACGGCCCCAGGCTGCACGACCGCGACCCCGACCTGTGCTGCAGGCTGCGCAAGGTCGAGCCGCTGGAGCGCGGGCTCAAGAGCTATGTGGCCTGGGCGACCGGCCTGCGCCGCGACGAGTCCCCGACCCGGGCGAACACCCCGGTCGTCGGCTGGGACGAGAAGCGGCAGAAGGTGAAGATCTCCCCGATCGCCCGCTGGACCCAGGACGACGTGGACACCTACGTCGCCGAGCACGGTGTCCTGACCAACCCGCTCCTGATGGACGGCTACGCCTCCGTCGGCTGCGCCCCCTGCACCCGCCGCGTCCTCGCAGGCGAGGACGCGCGCGCCGGCCGCTGGGCCGGACGCGCCAAGACCGAGTGCGGGCTGCACGGCTGACCATGAACGATTCCTCAGCGACCTTGGAGAACCACGTGACGAGCGGAGCCACCGTCTGGCTCACGGGTCTGCCGAGCGCCGGCAAGACCACCATCGCCTACGAGCTGGCCGACCGGCTCCGCGACGAGGGCCACCGCGTCGAGGTGCTCGACGGCGACGAGATCCGCGAGTTCATCTCGGCGGGCCTCGGCTTCAGCCGCGAGGACCGGCACACCAACGTGCAGCGCATCGGCTTCCTGGCCGAACTGCTCGCCCGCAACGGCGTCAAGGCGCTCGTCCCGGTGATCGCGCCCTACGCCGACAGCCGGGACGCGGTGCGCAAGCGTCACCAGGAGAGCGGGGCGCCGTACCTGGAGATCCATGTGGCCACGCCGGTCGAGGTGTGCTCCGTCCGCGATGTGAAGGGTCTGTACGCCAAGCAGGCCTCGGGCGAGCTGACCGGACTGACCGGGGTCGACGACCCGTACGAGGCCCCCGAGTCGCCCGATCTTCGCATCGAGTCCCAGAACCAGACCGTGCAGGAGTCCGCGGCGTCCGTGTACGCCCTGCTCACCGAAAGGGGACTGGCATGACGACCGTCGCCGCGCCGGAGGAGGGCACGGACTCCCCGTACGCCCTCTCGCACCTGGACGCGCTGGAGTCCGAGGCGGTGCACATCTTCCGCGAGGTCGCGGGCGAGTTCGAGCGGCCGGTGATCCTGTTCTCCGGCGGCAAGGACTCCATCGTCATGCTGCACCTCGCGCTGAAGGCGTTCGCCCCCGCCGCGATCCCCTTCTCGCTGCTGCACGTGGACACCGGGCACAACTTCCCCGAGGTCATCGAGTACCGGGACCGCACGGTCGACAAGCACGGCCTGCGGCTGCATGTCGCGTCCGTGCAGGACTACATCGACCGCGGGGTGCTCAAGGAGCGCCCGGACGGCACCCGCAACCCGCTGCAGACGCTGCCGCTGACGGAGAAGATCCAGAGCGAGAAGTTCGACGCGGTCTTCGGCGGCGGGCGCCGGGACGAGGAGAAGGCGCGGGCCAAGGAGCGCGTGTTCTCGCTGCGCGACGAGTTCTCCCAGTGGGACCCGCGCCGCCAGCGGCCCGAGCTGTGGAACCTCTACAACGGCCGGCACGCACCCGGCGAGCACGTGCGCGTGTTCCCGCTGTCCAACTGGACCGAGCTGGACGTGTGGCAGTACATCGACCGCGAGGGCATCGAGCTGCCGCAGATCTACTTCGCGCACGAGCGCGAGGTGTTCCAGCGCAGCGGCATGTGGCTGACCGCCGGTGACTGGGGCGGCCCGAAGGACGGCGAGAGTGTCGAGAAGCGGCTCGTGCGCTACCGGACCGTCGGCGACATGTCCTGCACCGGCGCCGTCGACTCGGACGCCGTGACGCTGGCGCAGGTCATCACCGAGATCGCCGCGTCCCGGCTGACCGAGCGCGGCGCCACCCGCGCCGACGACAAGCTCTCCGAGGCCGCGATGGAAGACCGCAAGCGCGAGGGGTACTTCTAAGCATGAGCACGATCACGACCGAGGAGCTCTCGGCCACCACCCTGCTGCGGTTCGCCACCGCCGGCTCCGTCGACGACGGCAAGTCCACCCTGGTGGGCCGGCTGCTGCACGACTCCAAGTCGGTCCTCACCGACCAACTGGAGGCCGTGGAGCGCGCCTCCTTGAGCCGCGGCCAGGAGGCCCCGGACCTCGCGCTGCTCACGGACGGTCTGCGGGCCGAGCGCGAGCAGGGCATCACGATCGACGTGGCCTACCGCTACTTCGCCACGCCCCGGCGCCGGTTCATCCTGGCCGACACCCCGGGCCATGTGCAGTACACCCGCAACATGGTCACCGGCGCCTCGACGGCCGAGCTGACGGTCATCCTGGTCGACGCCCGCAACGGCGTCGTGGAGCAGACCCGCCGGCACGCCGCGATCGCCGCGCTGCTGCGGGTGCCGCACGTCGTCCTCGCGGTCAACAAGATGGACCTCGTCGACTACGCCGAGCCCGTCTTCGCGTCAATCGCCGAGGAGTTCACGGCGTACGCGACCGAGCTGGGCGTCCCCGAGGTCACCGCCATCCCGATCTCCGCGCTCGCCGGTGACAACGTGGTGGACCCGTCCGCGAACATGGACTGGTACGGCGGCCCGACCGTCCTGGAGCACCTGGAGACGGTCCCGGTCACCCACGACCTGAGCCACTGCCACGCCCGGCTGCCCGTGCAGTACGTGATCCGGCCGCAGACCGCCGAGCACCCGGACTACCGCGGTTACGCCGGCCAGATCGCCGCCGGCTCGTTCCGCGTCGGCGAGTCGGTGACGGTGCTGCCGTCGGGCCGTACCTCGAAGATCTCCGGCATCGACCTGCTGGGCGAACCGGTCGAGATCGCGTGGACCACCCAGTCGGTGACCCTCCTGCTCGAGGACGACATCGACATCTCGCGCGGCGACCTGATCGTGCCGGCCAAGGACGCGCCCGCGACCACGCAGGACATCGAGGCCACGGTCTGCCATGTCGCCGACGCCCCGCTGACCGTGGGCCACCGGGTGCTGCTCAAGCACGGCACCCGCACGGTCAAGGCGATCGTCAAGGACATCCCGTCCCGGCTCACGCTCGACGACCTGTCCCTGCACCCGCACCCGGGACAGCTCGTCGCCAACGACATCGGCCGGGTGAAGGTGCGCACCGCCGAGCCGCTGCCGGTCGACTCCTACGCCGACTCGCGCCGCACCGGATCGTTCATCCTGATCGACCCCAGCGACGGCACCACGCTCACCGCGGGCATGGTCGGCGAGTCGTTCGCCTCGCCGGAGCCGGTCAAGGACGAGGCCGAGGACGACGGGTGGGACTTCTGACATGAGGCCCCACGACGTCTACTCCACGTTCGCGAAGGAGGGCGGCCGCGTCGGCAGCGGCGCCCTCGGCAGCGGACAGGGCGGAGTGCCGCGATGTGTGCGCTGAACCGCCCTTCGTCCATCTGCCGTCCTCCCGGCCGCGCCTGAAGCAGGGCGTGAGCGCCGGGCCACCGAGAGGAACCCTCCCGTGCCTGCCACTCCCGCCCCGCGACAAACGCTCGCCGTCCTGGCCGCGCTGCCGCTGCTGGCCCTCACCGCCTGCGGCTACGGCTCCCAGGCGGTGGAGAACAAGGAGCAGGCCATCGCGGGGGCGGCCAAGGTCGACGGCCTGGACTCGGTGAGCATCGGCTACTTCGGGAACGTCACCCACGCCACCGCGCTGGTCGGCCGGCACGAGAAGCTGTTCCAGAAGGAGCTGGGGGGCACGCTGGCGAAGTACGTCACGTTCAACGCCGGTCCCTCGGCGATCGAGGCGCTCAACTCCGGGTCCGTCGACATCGCCTGGATCGGTCCCTCGCCCGCGATCAACGGCTACGTCAAGTCGGCCGGGAAGAATCTGCGGATCATCTCCGGTTCGGCGTCGGGTGGCGTGAAGCTGGTCGTGAACCCGAAGAAGATCAAGTCCCTGAAGGACGTCAAGGGCAAGAGGATCGCCACGCCGCAGCTCGGCAACACCCAGGACGTGGCGTTCCTCAACTGGGCCGCCGAGCAGGGCTGGAAGGTCGACGCGGAGAGCGGCAAGGGGGACGTCTCCGTCGTCCGTACGGACAACAAGATCGCCCCGGACGCCTACAAGTCCGGTTCGATCGACGGCGCCTGGGTGCCCGAGCCGACGGCGTCGAAGCTGGTCGCCGAGGGTGCGAAGGTGCTGCTCGACGAGGCCGACCTGTGGCCGGACAAGAAGTTCGTGATCACGAACGTCGTCGTGTCGCAGAGCTTCCTCAAGGAGCATCCGCAGGCCGTGGAGGCCGTGCTGCGCGCCTCGGTGAAGACCAACCGGTGGATCGAGGCCAACCCGGACAAGGCGAAGGCCGCGGCGAACGCGCAGTTGAAAGCCGACACCGGCAAGCCGCTGCCCGCCGACGTCATCGACCCCGCCTGGAAGTCCTTCCAGGTCACGGACGACCCGCTGGCGGCCACGCTGAACACCGAGGCGGAGCACGCGGTCAAGGCGGGACTGCTGGAACAGCCCGATCTCAACGGCATCTACGACCTGGCCCCGCTGAACAAGGTCCTCAAGGCCGAGGGCGAACCCGCGGTCGACGACGCCGGTCTCGGCGTCAAGTAGCCCCATTCGCAGACTTCTCAGGAGGTGACGACCATGGCAACCGCCCTCGCCAAGGCCGCCGACACGGACGTGTCCGCCCGGCACGCCGCCCGCAT